>NZ_RAWA01000165.1 GCF_003611675.1 Corallococcus sp. CA053C | reverse complement strand
TCCCCCAACCCCTGGCCCAGCCCCACCTGCGACAGGAGGTGCTCGCCGTTGCCGTGGAAGTGCACCACCGTGGGCGCTCCCGGCGGCGCGGGCAGGTAGAAGGTGTCCACCTCGAGCCCCGCGGCCAGCGCCACCCGCCCGAAGCCGGGATGCTGCCGGAGCGCGTCGGGCGAGGTGTGGGGCGCGGGGTAGATGAGGGCGCCCTGCGCGGCGAAGGCGAGCGCGCACAGCGCGAAGTACAGCATGCCGAAGATGAAGAGGACGGCCATGAGCGGGCGGCGGGGACGTTTCACGCCGCCAGTCCATCACACCGCGCGCGGCTTCGGGTGCGCTTCCTGGAAGCCGCGAGCTGTCCGTGTCAGTGCAGCATCGTCGCGAAGAACGACATGCCCAGGTGCACCGCGGAGGCAACCACCAGCCCCGCGCCCACCAGCGCGGCCACCGTGATGGCCATGGGGTTGCGGTCCGAGGCGCGCAGGCCCTGGTGGAAGGTCTTCTTCAGGAACGTGCGCTGGCACTGCACGTGGATGCGGCCCTCCTGCGCGGCCTGCAACTGGAGCAGCATGTCGTCCGCCGACGTGTAGCGCTGCGCGGGGTCCTTGCTCATCCCCTTCGCCACGAACCACATCAACTCCGCGGGCACCGGGCCCTGCGGGCTGTTGAGGTGCATGGGGGACAGGGTGAGTTCGCGGGTCTGCACGGCCTTCATGATCTCCGGCACCGACGTGAGCCCCTCCAGGTAGTGCGTGAGGCCGAGCAGCTCGTGGAAGAGCACCGACAGGCTGTAGATGTCGCTGCGCGCGTCCATCGTGTCGTGCTCGCCGCGCGCCTGCTCCGGGGACATATAGAGCGGCGTGCCCACCACGGAGCCCAGCTCCGTGTGGAGCGGCCGGGCCTGCGCGAGCTCCGCCGACGTGGCGCCTCCGGGGGAGGCCGGCGTGGAGGCGGCGGCGCCCACCCTGCGCGCGAGGCCCCAGTCCAGCACGGTCACTTCACCGAAGGGCCCGACCATGATGTTCGCGGGCTTCAGGTCGCGGTGGATGAAGCCCTTGCCGTGCGCGTACGACAGCGCGTGCAGCACGCCCATGAAGATCTGCACCCGCACCTGGAACGGATAGCGCAGCAGCGCGTTCAGGTCCGCGGCGCGCAGGCGGGCGATGATGGACTCCAGCGTCTCGCCCTGCAGGTGCTTCATCATGAAGAAGTAGCGGCCCTGCTCATCCACGCCCACGTCGTGCACCGGCACGATGTTCGGGTGGTCCAGCGTGCCCACGGTGCGGATCTCCTCCACGAAGCGCAGCACCCGGTCCAGGTCCGCGCCCGGCGGCAGCCGCTTGAGCGCGACCTCCCGCTCGATGTCGTGGTCGCGGATCAACACCACTTCGCCCATGCCGCCCTGGCCCAGCGGGCGCACTTCCTCGAAACGCTCGCGTTGCAGGGGCACCACGCTGGGCTGCGCGCCCGTCCACTCCACCCGGGGCAGCACCGTGTTCCGGCGGCTGGAGGTCGAGGCTCCCGGCGTGAGCGTCGGGGCCCCCTCCGAGCGGGACGACGGAGAGATGAGCGTGTTTTCCAGGCCGACCGCGAGCGTTTGCCTCATGGGCGCCAGGAATAGCAGGCACAGCGTGCGCGCGCCCACCTACGCGCAGTCCATGACGCAACCGCGCGAAACCACTGGGCCGGCGGCCGACCAGGCGTCAGTTCGCCGGGGTGAAGGGCACGTCGAGCACCGGCAATTTCGTAGCGCCGGGCAGGTCGTAATGCCACCACTCCATCTTGTTGCGCTGGAAGCCCGCGCCCTCCATCGCCTGGCGCAGCAGCTCCCGGTGTTCGCGCGAGGCGGGGGTGCCACCCCTGTAGCCGTGGTGCGCGGAGGGGGTGAAGTCGTCGAAGGCGGTGGGCATCTCCACCTCGCCCCCGTCGGCCGTCGCCAGCGTCAGGTCCACCGCGCCGCCCCGGTTGTGGTTGGAGCCCTTGCGCGGATCCGCCACGTAGCCGGGCTTGGGCAATATCTTCCACATCTCGTACTGCACCGCGCGCGGGCGGTAGCAGTCATAGACCTTCAGCCGGTAACCCTGGGGGCGCAGCACGTCCGCGGCCTGTTTCAGGCGCTTCACCGAGTCCGGCAACAACAGACACCGTGCGCCGTCCGGGTACACCTGCCGCTTGAGGAAGTTGTCCTTCGTCGCGTAGCGCAGGTCGAGCACCAGGTCCGGGATGACGGTGGTCGCGTCCACCAGCTCCACCTTCGGCGCGGCGGCCTTCGGCTTCGGCTTCGCGTCGTCGGCCAGGGCCGTAGCGCTTCCCAGGAGCATGACGGCCAGCGCGAGTCGCGTCGTCGTCCGCATCACCGCACCCCTTCCACGTAGGTCGTCGGGTCCGCCACGCCGGCTTCCTGGAAGCCCTTCGCGCGCAGCAGGCAGCTGTCGCAGTGGCCACAGGCGCGGCCCTGGGGATCCGGGTCGTAGCAGGAGAGCGTCATGCCGTAGTCCACGCCCAGCTTCACGCCGGCCTGGATGATCTGCGCCTTGGTGAGGCCGGAGAGCGGCGCGTGCACCTGGAAGCGCGCGCCCTCCACGCCCGCCTTGGTGGCCAGTTGGGCCATGGCCTCGAAGGAGCGGATGAACTCCGGGCGGCAGTCGGGGTAGCCGCTGTAGTCCACCGCGTTGACGCCGATGTAGAGGTCGGTGGCGCCCACCACCTCCGCGAGCCCCAGCGCCAGCGAGAGGAACAGCGCGTTGCGCGCGGGCACGTAGGTGATGGGGACGTCGTGGGACATGGCGTCCTCGGTGCGGTCCTTGGGCACCGGGATGTCGTCCGTGAGGGCCGAGCCCCCAATCTGCCGCAGGTCCACGTTCACCACGCGCACGTCGCGCACGCCCATCGCCTGCGCCACCTTGCGCGCGCGCTCCAGCTCCACCGTGTGGCGCTGGCCGTAGGCGATGGACAGGCACACCGGCTCGAAGCCGTCCGCCTTCGCCATCGCCACACAGGTCGTCGAATCCAGTCCGCCGGACAGGAGCACCACCGCACGCTTCGCCATGCCATCCTCCACTTCGGGGCGGCGCACGTTACACGACGGGGCGGTGCTCCGGGGGCTTCAGTCCTGCCGGTCGCCGCGCACCGTGTACACGGTGGTGCAGGTGGCCGGCTGGCACTTGCAGGTCGCACCCTTGCCCGGCAGGAAGACGTCCGTGAGCGTGCCGCACGCGAGCGACACGTCGTAGCCGTTCTCCGTGGGGGCGGGGATGTCGCCCTCGGGGACGCCTCCGTCCAGGCGCGTGCAGTCGCGCGCCACGTTGCGCGACTGGCTGTCGCTCAGGAGCATGACGTTCAGCGCCTCCTCGATTTCGGAGTCCTCGCAGCCGGTGCCGCACGAGGCGCGCGGCGCGGTGGCGCGGTGGGTGGAGCTGACGCTCTGGCCGGTGTAGCCCGCGTCGCGCGCGAAGCCGAGCACGGTGAGGAAGCCCGTGCCCGCGTCGGTGTCGCGCGAGAAGGTGCCCTCGAAATAGAAGACGCCCGCGTCGTCCAGCTGCGCGAAGTCGCGCGAGCCCGCGTCGCAGGTGGTGCGCGCCGCGTCCAGCTTCGCCTGGAAGCGGAACGAGCCCAGCACCTGGTTGCCCGGGTACACGGGGTCGGAGAAACAACCCGCCGCCACGGCCAGGGCCGCCGCGGGGAAGAGCGCCAGTGCGAGTCGCTTCAGGTGCATGTCGTCCCCGAGGTTAGACGTCCAGCGAGGCCAGGGCCAGTTGGTGGAAGGCTTCGCTGCGAGCGAGCACCGCGCCCACCTCCACGCCTGTAGGGTCGCCGCCGCGCGAGTCGGCATCCAGTTGCGCCAGCACGCGGCCCGCCGCCAGCGACGCCGGCATCGCGCGCCAGGCCGCCACCGCCGCGGCCTCCCACGCCAGCACCGTGCCGGGACGGGTGAGCTGCACGCCCGCGTCGCCCAGCGCCAGCGCCAGCGCGCACAGCCAGCCCAGCTCCACCGCGCCGAAGCACCCCAGCGCGCCCGCGCCCAGCACCAGCGCGTCCGGCGACGTGAGGTACGCCTCCACGCCGCCGCGTGGTTCGACGGACAGGCGCACGGCCTCCGCGCCCAGCGACGCGAGCACCGGCCTCAGCGCGACGTGCAGGCGCGCCAGGCTCTCGCCCGTCACCGGCACCAGGCCGTCCGGCTCCGGGTGCTGGAAGGTCTGCGTGGCGCGGATCAGCGCGGACACGGGAGCGCGCGGCGCGGGGGCGTCGCTGGAGACGAGCGCTGCGCCAATGCCATCCGTGCGCTCGGCGGCGTCCGCGCGGCCCAGGGCGTGCAGCGCTTCCGCGTACAGCGTCCAGCCGTCCACGTCCGGCCACTTCTGGCGCAGGAGCGCCGGCCAGAAGCGCACCGCGAGCGCGGCGCCATCCGGGGACGACGACAGGCGCTCGGTCACCCAGCGCGTCAGCTCCGGCGTGAGGTGGTTGCCTTCCGCCAGCCGCTCCGTGAGGCGCACCGCGGGGCCCACGAGCTGGGCGTCCAGGTAGCCGCGCAGGATGACTTCCAGCTCCGCGGGTTCGTGAGTGAGGCGCTCGCGCAGCCGCAGCGCTTCGCCCACGAGGCCGCGCGCTTCGGCGAAGCGCACCCGGCGGGCGAGCCGCTCGTCCGTGTCCGGGAGCTGCTCCAGCTGCGCGGCGGCTTCCGCGTAGCGCTCCTGGGCCTCGAAGGCGTCCGCCAGCCGCTCGCGGTACGGCGTCCACGCGTCGGGGCCGTCGAGCCTCGCCAGGGTGTCCGCCAGCGCGAGGAACACCGGGGCCTCGCGCGCCTCGTCCACCAGCGCGAGCAGCGACCGCACGGCGGCGAGGCTGTCCGGATCGTCGGAGAGGGCTTCCTGGAAGGCCTCGCGCGCCTCGGCGGGCTGCTCCAGGGGGCCCTGCAACAGCTCACCGCGCTCCAGGTGCAGCAGCGCGCGCGCCTTCACGTCGACGGTGTCCTGCGCGAGCAGCGCCAGCGTGCGCTCCGCGGACTCCCGCTGGCCGAGTTCGAGCTCCAGGGCGTAGCGCTCGCGCAGCAGCTCCTCGCGGCGCGCGGGCCAGCCGTCCGCGGCGAAGGCCAGCGATTGCACGCGCGCGGGTCCTGGCAGCGCGCGCACGCGGGCGAGCACCGCTTCGGCCAGCGCCTCGGGCTCCAGGCCCAGCTCCGGCAACAGCAGCATCAGCCTCGCGGCGAGGTTTGGATCCGCGCCCAGCTCGTCCAGGGCGCGGAGGCGCGCGACCACGGGGGCCGGGCGCGCGCGCAGCACCTCGTCGCGCAGGGCCACGGCGAAGACCGCGTCGCGCTCGTAGGACAGGGCGGCCAGCTCCAGCAGCCCTTCCCATTCGGAGTCCTCGCGCAGCCCGTCCGCGAGGGCGCCCGCGTGGGCCGGATCCGCGTCCGGCATCGCGACCAGGGCCCAGAGGGCCACGCGCGTGCGGGGGACGTCGCCGGCCTGCGCGGCCATGGCCAGCGCGTCGGTGTACTCGCCCGCGGCCATGGCGGGCGCGAAGCCCACGTCCAGGGCGCGCGCGAAGGCGCCCAGGCGGGCGAAGCGTTCGGCCAGCTCCCCCGGGGAGAGCATGTCCGGCGCGTCGGTGGCGATGCGCTCGATGACCTCCAGCGACTCGCCCATGTCGCCGGCCTTCTCCCAGAGGCCCGCGGCCTCCAGCAGCAGCGGCGGACGCTCTTCGGGCGCGGCCAGGCGTGCGGCCTGCAACAGCGCGCGGGCCGCGCGGGGCGCGTCTCCCGAGGCCCGGTACAGGTGCGCGACCAGCAGCGCCGCGCGCAGATCCGGTTCGGTGGCGACGGCGGCCTTCGCGGCCTTCAGCGCCTCTTCCAGCAGGCCTGCCTTCTCGAAGGCGCGGGCGGCGGCCACCAGCAGTGACACCCGCTGCTCGCCCGACACGAGCTCCGCGCGGGCCACGCGCACCTCGGCGCGGCGTGCGTGGGCTTCACCCAGCAGCGGCTCCAGCGCTTCCAGGGCGTCGGCATAGCCGGCCCCGGAGGGACCGCGCGCCACCACGGCTTCGAGTGCTTCGCGGGCGGCGTCCTCGCGGCCCGCGTCTCGCGCGAGCCCGGCCAATTCCAGCCGGAGCACGGCGGCTTCGTCCGCGTCGTCCGTGCGGGGGACCAGCCGCTCCAGCGCTGCGAGCAGGGCCTCCGACAGCTTGCGCGTGCGCAGCCCTTCCACCAACGCGCGCAGGGCGGCCGGGTTCTCCGGATCCGCTTCCGCCGCGCGCTGCGTGAGGGCCCAGGCCGTGTCCGCGTCCGACAGCGAGTCGTTCGCGACGGACGCGGCGGCGAGCAGCAGCTCCGCGGCGCGCGCGCCTCCCGCGGCCTCCGCGCCGACCTCGTAGATGCCCAGCAGGTCGCCGTGACGGCCCAGGGCGCGCAGGCCCTCCACCGCGCGGTCAATGACATTCGCGTCCGCGGGGCGCAGCCGGGCCAGCGGCACCAGCGCGTCGATGGCCTCGCGCGGATCATCGAAGAGGTCCGCCGCGCGGCGCAGCAGCACCTCCTCCGTCGCGGAGTCCTCGGCCCGACGCGCGAGCTGCAACGAGGCCCGGTACAGCCCGGGGCCGTTGCCCGTGCGCGAGTGCACCTCGGCCAGAAGCGACAGCGCTTCACCGCCGCGCGCGCCCTCCGGCTCCAGCGACACCACGGCTTCGAACGCGTCCGCCGCGTCGTGGAAGGCGCCCGACGCGAGCGACGCATGGCCCAACCGCAGCCACGTGCGCACCAGCACCGGCACCGGCAGCGAGTCCCCGCCCAGCGCGAGCACGCGACGGTCGTACGGCTGCGCGGCGGCGGGGCCTCCACCCTGGGCGGCGAGCTCGGCGCGCGCGCAGAGCGCATCCACGTCGCCGCCCGCGCGGCTCAGGTAGTCGTCAAAGGCCTCGGCGGCCTTGAGGGCTTCGCCCGCGTCCAGCAGGCGCTGGGCCCGCTCGCGCAGCAGGGGCAGTGCTTCCGACGGCGACACGGCCTCGGCGCGCTGGCCCAGCAGATCCGCCAGTCGGCGCACGTCTCCGGCCGCGCGCTCACGCACGTGCACGAAGGCTTCGGCGTTGGCGGGATCCAGCTCGAACGCGCGGTCCTCGCAGAGGATGGCGCGCTCGCGGGCACCGCCGTCGCGGAAGGCACTCGCGGCGGCGAGGTAGCTGGTCGCGGCCTCGGCGGGCGTCTGGCGCTCGGCGCGGCGGAGCATCAGCTCGGCCAGGGCCTGCCGCTCTCCGCTCTCCTCCAGGAAGGCGCGGTGGCGCGTGAAGACGGGCTCCCGGAAGGGGTCGGCCTCCAGGAGGATGGCGTCGAACTCGGCGGCATCCGCGGGGCGTCGCACCTGGTGCAGCAGCTCCGCGGCCTGCGCGGTGAGGTCCAGGTCGTCCGGCTTCGCGGCGCGCGCGGCGATGAGCGCGGCGGCGGCGGCCTCCGGCTTGTTCGCGCGGTCGCGGTAGAGAACCGCGGCCCGGTAGAGCAGCGCCGCGTGACGGTCGACGTCGGTTTCGGCCTCCGCGCACTCCTCGTACCAGGCGGCCAGCTCCGCGAGCCGACCGTCGCGCTCCAGCAGCTCCGCGAGCAGCCCTTCGGCTTCCGCGAGCGCGCGGTCCTGACGCAGCGCCTGCCGCAGGAAGCCCTCGGCCTTCGGCGCGTCCGCGAGCTCACCCAGGTTCAGGCGCGCGAGCCGCAACAGCACCGCCGCGCCCTGCTTCGTGCCCGTCAGCCGGGGCAGCGCTCGCTCCCACCAGCGCGCTTCGGCGGACGCGTCGTCGCGGCGCTCGGCCAGGGCCGCGCCCAGGCGGGCCGTGTCCAACTCCTCGGCGAACCCGAAGGCGCGCTCCAGGGACTCTTCGGCCGCGTTCAGGTCCAGCTTCACGTCGCGCAGCAGCTCCGCGCGGCGACGCTCACAGGCGGCGGCTTCGGCGCGACGGTCCTCGGAGGCGAGGAGGTCGCGGGCATTGGCCAGTGAGCGCAGCGCTTCGTCCGCGCGGCCCAACACCTCCGCGAGCCGCGCCTCTTCGTCGTAGGCCGCGAGCGCCGCGTCCACGTCCCCGGCCTGGAGGCTGAGCGCGGCCACGTGTTGAAGCTCGGCCAGCAGCTCCGTCGAGCGGCCCGTGTCCCGGTAGAGCGCGGCCAGCCGACGGCGCAGCGGCAGGGGCTCCTTCGCCATCTGCGCCGCATGCGACAGGAGCGACGCCGCGATGCCCGCGTCCGCCAGCGCTTCGCGTGCGCGCTCCGCCAGCGTCACCAACCGCGTGACGGTGGCCTCGGAGGGCGCGAGCACTCGCGCGTGGGCGACGCGCACCTCGAAGGCGCCTCGCGGATCATCCTTCTCCAGCAGCGCGGCGAGCCGTTCGACGGCGCGCTCGCTCAGCGGACGCTGTGTGAGCAGGTGGCGGTACGCGGCCACCGCGCGCTTCACGTCGCCGGACTGTTCCGCCAGCTCGCCCAGCCGCAGGGACACGGCCTCCGCCGCCTCCGGGGCCGCGCGGAAGTCCGCCGCCGCGACCAGGGCCTCCTGCAACGGAAGGGCTTCGCGCACCGCGCCGCGCAGGTAGAGCAGCTCCGCCAGCGTGGACAGGTCCTCGCCCCGCGCGGGCACACGGGCATGCGCCCTTCGCGCGAGGGTCAGCGCACGGTCCAACTCCTGCGCCTGCCGCGCGTACGTGACGCCTTCTCGCAGCAGCGATGCGGCCTCGGCGGGCTCCGCGTCCTCCGCCGCGGCCTCCAGCAGCCCCGCGGCCTCCAGCAGCTCGCCGCGACCGGCCACCAGCGACACCAGCCGACGGCGCACCACTCCATCGCCCGGGGTCAGCCGCAGCGCCTGTCGCAGCGCGGCCTCGGCGGGCGCGCTCTGGCCCAGCCGGTCGAGGTAGAGGCTCGCGAGCTGCGCGTACAGCGTCGCCGCGACGGTGGGCGAAGCGTGCGGGGCCTCGGCGGCGAGCAGCTCCGCGAGCCGTGCCCAGTCCTCCAGGTCGCGCAGCACACGCTGCAACGCGTGCGTCGCCTCCTCGTGGCGGGGCGCGAGGAGGAGCGCGGCCTCCAGGTCGCTCGCGGCGGCCTCGCGGTCGCCCTGCCCCTCCAGCAACGTGGCGCGCAGCTGGAGCGCTTCCACGCGGCGCGCGATGGGACCCTGGCGCGCGGCTTCGGCGAGCGCGGCGGCCTCTTCCGCGGGCTTGCCCTCACGGCGGGCCAGCTCCGCGAGCGCGAAGAAGGCATCACACCGCGCATCGGCGGGCAGCTCCAGCGCGATGGCGGCGCGCAGGGCGTCCCCAGCGGAGGCGCGCTCGTCCTTCTCCAGCAGCACGGTGGCGAGCGTCAGCAGCCGCTCACGGGCGCGGGCGCCGAGGGTCGCATCCGCTGCCACGGCGCGGCGCCACGCATCCAGCTCCGCGGGCGCATCCGCCGCCTCGCGCGCCAGCTCCGCGAGCATCAACAGCAGCGGCGCGGGCTTGCGCGACAGCTTCGCGGCCTGCGCGCCGTCATCCCGCGCGGGCCCGACTCGACCGGCGCTCCGGTGCAGCGCGGCGCGGCGCGCGAGCAGTTCGGCGCGGGCCTCTCCGGACGCGGCGGACACCAGCGTGCCCAGCAGCTCCAGTCGCTCCGCCTCTTCGTCCGCGGTGCCCGTGCCCGGCGGGGGCAGCAGCTCCAGCAGCGCCTGCGCCGCCCACGCGTCCTGCGACTCCTCCGCCAGCAGGCTGCGCAGCGAGTCCGCCGCGGCGCTCGCCCGGCCCAATGACAGACACAGCTCGGCCAGCTCGCGGCGGGCCTGACGGCGGGCGTCTCCCGCGAGGCGCGGCCACAGCTCCACCAGCAGGTCCGCCAGGGCCTCGCGCGCTCCAGCCTTGCGGTGCAGCGCGGCCAGCTCCAGCCGCGCGTCCAGGTCCTCCGGCGTGCGCGCGCAGAACTCCGCGAGCAGGCGGCGGGCCGCGTCCGTGCGGTTCGCGCGCACGGCGGCGGTGGCGGCCTTGCGCGTGAGGGCCACGCGCTCCGCCTCGCGCGGTGCATCCGCGTCGGCGGGCGGCAGGGCCAGCACCGCCTCGAAGTCCTCCAGCGCGGCGCGGGCATCCGGCGTCAGTCGCAGCTCGCCCCGGCGGATGCGCGCGGGGGCGAAGGTCGCATCGCGCTCCAGCGCCTCCGCGAGGAAGGCCTCCTCGCGGCTCGTGCCCGTGGCCAGCAGCGACGCGCGGAAGAGCAGCTTCGCACCGGCTCGCGCGTCCGGCACCAACGAGGCCCGCCGCGCGTACAGCCGCGCCGCCTCCAGCTTCTCGCCGCGCTCCAGCTCCAGCTCGGCCAACGCCTCCAGGACCTCGGCGGCCAGCGGGCCCTCGGGGCTCGCCTCCAGCGCGGAGGACAGGCGCATCAGCGCGGAGGACTTCTCCCCGCGCTCCAGCAGGGCGCGCGCGCTCTGGAGGAACAGCGGCGCGGCTTCTTCCGCACGGTCGGCGCCCGCGAGCGCCTGCGCGCGCGTGGCCCACAGCTCCGCCAGCGCCTGTGTCTCACCGGCCTCCGTGTAGAGGGCCTCCAGCCGCGTGGCGAGCACGTCGTCCAGCCGGCGCAGCGGGAAGGCCTGCGCATAAGCGGCGATGGCGCCCTCGCGGTCTCCCAGCAGCTCGCACGCCCGACCCAGCCGCGCGCGCACGTCCGCCAGCTTCTCCGGCGCCGCGGTGCGCGGCAGCATGGCCAGCAGCGACTCCAGTGCGCGCCGCGCGTGTTCGGGCCGCTCGCAGCGCAGGCTCAGGTCCGCCAGGTCCAGCAGCACCGCCGCGTCCGGGGCCAGCCGCGCCGCCTTCTCCAGCGCCACCAGTGCGTCGCCTACGCGTCCCAGCCGCGCCTCCAGCACGCCGGCCAGCTCACGCAGCGCCGCCGCCGCGAGCCGCTTGTCGCCCTGCGCTTCGGCCACGCGCGCGCGGGCCTCCAGCGCGGTCGCGAGCCCGGCCAGGTCCGCGCGCTTGCGCTGCAGCGCGCACAGCTCGCCCAGCGCCGGCAGGTCGTCCGGCTCCGCGCGCAGCACTTCCTGCAACGCGTGCACGGCGAGGTCCAGGTCGAAGGCGAGGTCGCGCGCGGCCACCGCGAGGCGGCGGTACTTCTGCGCGCGCTCCTTCGGCTCCGGCGTCAGCCGCGCCAGCGCCGCGAGGCAGCGGGTGAGCTGCGCGCCATCGCGACGGGCCTCGGCGAGCGCGAGCAGCGACTCCAGCGCGGGGCGGTGGTCGCCATCCGCCTCCAGCGCGAGCGTGAGCAGCTTGTCCGCCTTGTCCGGCTGCTGGAGCTTGCCCCGGTACAGCTCGCCCGCCTCGGCCCACAGCGCCGCGCGCGCCTTCGGTTCCTCCTTGAGGGCGGCGGCCTTCTCCAGCGCCTCGGCCAGCTCCTGCGAGCGGCCGGTGACGCGGAAGTATGGAATCAGCTCGTCCAGCGCCACCGCGTCGCGCGGATCCAACGCGAGCGCGGCCTCCAGGTGCTCGCGCGCCCGCGCAGGGTCGCCCAGCCGCGTGCGAGAGAGCCGCGCCAGCGCGTGATGGCTCTCGTGCGCGGCGTGACGGATGCCCTCGGAACGCGGCGCGGGGCCTGCGAGTTCCAGCGCCTGCTGGTAGCCGCTCAGGGCCTCCTGCAAGCGCCCCAGCCCTTCCGCCACGCGCGCGGAGGCGAACAGCGGCTCGGGTTCACCGGGCAGCAGCGACACCGCCTCGCGGTAGCGCAAGAGCGCGTTCTCCGGCTGCTTCAGCCCCTCTTCCCACACCCGGCCCGCGAGCAGGTCCGCCTGTCCCACGCGGTCCAGCTCATGGCGCGCCATGGACACTTCACGCAGCCGGTCCAGCGCCTTCAGCGCGCGCAGGTGCTCGCCGCCGCGGTGGCACAGCTCGCCCAGCAGCAGCAGCGCGTCCGGTTGATCCGGCGACAGGCGCAGCGCGGCCTCGCAGTGCAGCCGCGCCCCCGCGATGTCGTCCTCCGTCTGCGCGCACAGCCGCGCCAGGTGCACGTGCGCGTCCGCGGCCTCCAACGGGTCGCGCGCCAGGGCCGCGAGCCGCCGGTACGCCCGCACCGCCCCTGCCCTGTCGCGGGCCTGATCCGACGCGCGCGCCAGGGCCTTGAGCGACGGCAGGTGGTCCGGCTTGAGCCCCAGCAGCTCGTGCAGCGCCTTCACCGCCACCTGGGGCGCGGTGTCGCGTGACGAGCGCGCGGCGGCCTCGGCGGCGAAGAACGCGGCGGCCTCTTCCGACGTGCGGCGGGCCAGCGCGCACAGCGCGAGGTAGCGCTCCGCCGCGCGGGCACCCTCACCCCGGCGCTCGCGCACCACGGCCTCGCCCCACAGCGCCGCAGGGCTGCGGTCGCGACGGCGCAGGAGCGTGGCCGCCACGTCCAGGGCCAGGTCGTGCGCCTGCGGATCCGCCACCAGCAGCGCCAGCAGGCGTTCGGCCGCGAAGGGGTGCGCGTCCTGCGCATCTCCGGCCTGGAGGTACGCCTGCCGGGCCTCGGCGAGCCGCCCCTGCGCGACGAGGTTCTCCGCATCCGCGAAGGCCCGCGCGCCCTCCAGCGCCAGCATCAGCTCCTCGTCCGGCGCGGCGGGCGGCGGCAGCCCTCCGGCGGCGAAGCGCAGCCGCAGGCCGGTGCTGGAGACCTCCGCGGCGGACAGGCGCGCGGTGTCCAGCGTGGGCACCTTGTAGCCCCGGCTCAGCGCGGCGCGCTCGCACAGGGCGGGCAGCACGCGGGTGGAGAAGCCGGTGGCGCCCCGCACCTCCACGTCCGGCAAGAGCCCCAGCGCGCCCACCGCCGTGGACAGCAGCCCCGGCAGTTGCACCGACGGCGTGGCGGAGAAGCCGTAGAGGCGCACGTCGTAGACGTAGACGGCCAGCCGGTCCCCGTCCGCGTCGAAGGCGATCTTGAACGTGAACGGCGTGCGCTCCGGCGCGGGCAGCCGTCCCTGGCCCTCCAGGTAGCCGGGGCGGAAGTGCAGCCGCAGTTCCTCCACGCCAGCGAGCCGTCCCGCCAGCTCCGCCACCTTGCGCGTGATGAGGTCCGCGTCGACCGACAGCTCCAGGAAGCCGAAGAGCAGCTTCTTGCGCTGGTAGCGCGTGGCGCCCGCGCTGACGTTGAACGGGAAGCTGACGTCCGGAATCTGGAGCGCGAAGTCGGAGATGCGCAGGCCGGGCTGCACCTCCAATGCCGGAAAGCCCACGAACGCGCGCCGATCCAACAGGCGAAGCTCGGGGGCGGCGCCCGACGGGGCGGCGGACTTGGGGGACTCGCTATCGGTGGCCATCTTCGGAGGGGGGAGAGGCTACCATGACCCCTAAGCCCCCGAAATTTTGGACAATCCCCCCGCTCGCACGGCAGGCGGCGGGGCGCCGGGCACCCAGGTGGTTTTCCTGATCTTCCTGGCGACGAACGCCATGCGCGGCAGGCGGAAGCCGTGCAAGATGCCGCGCCGTGCTGGTCCCCGACGCCCTGGTCCTCGATGGTCGTTTCCGGGTCCTCGGACCCCTGGGGTCCGGGGGCATGGGTGAGGTGTACCTGGGCGAGCAGGTGTCCCTGGGCCGCAAGGTCGCCATCAAGGTCCTCCACCACGACCTGCACGCCCAGCCCGGCATGGCCGAGCGCTTCAAGCGCGAAGCCCGCCTGCTGTCCGCCGTGGAGCACCCGTCGGTGGTGCGCATCGTGGACTTCGGCGAGTCCGGCGACGCCGCCTGTCTGGTGATGGAGTTCGTGGAGGGGCAGAGCCTCTACGACGCGCTCCTCCAGGGGCCGTTGCCAGCGCCCCGGGCGCTGTCGCTGCTGCAGCAGCTGGCGGAGGGGCTGGCGGCCATCCACGAGAAGGGGATCATCCACCGCGACCTGAAGCCGGAGAACGTCTTCATCTCCCCCAGCGTGCGCGGCGAACAGGCGCGCCTGCTGGACTTCGGCATCGCGAGGCTGGTGGAGCCGGACGCCAACAGCGCGCTCAGCCAGATTGGCGTGGTGCTGGGCACGCCGGAGTACCTGTCCCCGGAACAGGCCATGGGCGCGAAGGTGGACACGCGCAGCGACCTGTACTCCTTCGGCGTGCTGGCCTACCGCGTGCTGTCCGGGCGGCTGCCGTTCGACGGGCCGTCGCCGCGCCACTTCCTGTCGCAGCATGCCTCGCACGCGCCGCTGCCCCTGGAGCGCGCGGCGCCGCAGCTGTCGCGCTACGTGGGGCTGCTCTCGCTGGTGATGCGGCTGCTCGACAAGGATCCGGCGAAGCGGATGCAGACGGCGAACGAGCTGGCGGACGCGCTGGGCATTGCGCACGCGGCACTGGTGGCGTTCACGCCGAGCCAGGGCACGCCCATCGTCCACGCGGGCATGACGCCGTCCGGCGGGATGGCGGCCTACGGGCCTCCGGGTGTCCTGCGCGGCGAGCCCTCCGGCACGGCGGCCTTCGGCGTGACGCCGCAGCAGCCCGGTCCGGGTTCGGGCACTTCGGCCTTCGGCGTGACGGAACCGACGGGAGCGCCCCCGGTGACGGCGCCGTCCGTCCAGCCGCGCACGGGCACGGCGGTGTTCGGAACGGCGGCCCGGGTGAGTGGCAGCATGGGGGCGGTAACGGGCGGCGCGGCGGTGGCGAAGCCGCAGAACGTGACGGTGATGCTCACCGACATCCAGGGCTTCTCCGAGCGGATGAGCCGGCAGACGCACGAGGAGAACGCGCGGATGCTGGACACGCACGACCGGCTGCTCCTGCCGCTCCTGCGCGAGTACGACGGCAAGCTGGTGCAGAAGCGCGGCGACGCGTTGCTCGCGGTGTTCCGGGCGCCCTCCTCCTCCCTGCGCTGCGGCATGGCGATGCAGCAGGCGCTGTGGCGGCACAATCAGACGGTGCCGCCCGAGCAGCAGCTCCACGTGCGCGTGTGCCTGCACGCGGGCGAAGTGCTGGTGACGAGCGACTCGGTGCTCGGCGAGCCGATGGAGGTCGTGAAGGCGGTGGAGCACGTGGCCGCCGCGGGCGAGGTGACCTTCACCGAAGCGGTGAACATGGTCCGCAACCGCGCCGAGGCCGCCGCCGAGCCGTGCGGCACCATTCCCCTCCCCGGCCGCGAGGAGCAGGTGCAGCTCTACCGCGTCGTCCGCGCGGCGGAGGGCCCGCCGTTCGCGGAGGCGCTGGGGCTCCGGGACTCCGCGCCCAGGCGCTCGCCGCTGGAGGCGCTGAGCAGCCTGGGCCCGAAGCTGCGCACGGGGATGGAGGCGCTGAAGGTCCTGGGCCAGAAGGCGGGCGCGGGCGTGACGGTGCTGCGCCAGCGGCCCCGCGTGCTGGGCGGAGCCGTGGCGGCGGTGGTGCTGCTGACGGCGGGAATCGCGTGGTGGGTGCATGCGAGTGATCCGCTGGTGAAGGCGCGCGCGTTGTTGGAGGAAGGCCGCCCTGCCGAAGCGCTCCAACAGTTGAACGGGCCGCCCGTGCAGAAGGGAGCCCCCGCGACGCGGCTGCGCGCGGCGGCGAAGCACGCGCAGGGATCGCACGACGAAGAGCACGCCCTGCTCCTGAACCTGGACAAGGAAGGCCGGGCGGGCGTGGACACGCGGCTGTTGGACGGGCTGGCGGAGGATTTCGGCGACAACGAGCAGGACCGCTCCGTGCGCCGGGTGCTGGAGACGCTGCCGTCCAAGACAGTGCGCTCGCACTTCGAGGCCCTGACGCGAGGGGAGCGGTCGCCCAGGCAGTGGGGCGCGCTGCGCTACCTGGAGTCGGTGCAGGCCACGGAGGGCCTGGACCTGGTGGGGCTCTACACGGCGGCGCTCGACGCCTCCGATTGCGGCGTGCGCACGAAGGCGGCCACGCGGCTGGCGGCGCTGGGCAACCCCTCCGCCCTGCCCGCCCTCACGCGCGCGGCGGAGGCCGCGAAAGAGAAGCCTCCCGCCGGAACGCGGCCGTGCAATCCGCTGCCGTTCACCCGGGCCGTCGAAGAGCTGAAGAAGAAGACGCAGGCGGCGCCGTAGCTCCACGGCGCCAGTGATCTCCGAGAACATCATGCGTTGGGTGTCCCTGCTCCTGTGTGCATGGTGGTTGGGCTGTGCCGCTTCGGCGGATTCCCGGCCCCCCCTGCCGACCGCGCTCGCCTGGGAGGAGTCCGCAGAAGGCGCTCACGAATGTGACGACAGCGGCGAGGACGTCTGTCTGTCCCCGGTGTGCTCCGACACCGGGTGCGCCCTGTATCGATGCGAAGACCTGTCACCGGGCCGGCTTGTCCGCGCGTTCACGGGGCCAACGCCTCCCGTGCTGATCGCGCCGGGCAGTGGCGCGCAGAGGACGTGGGGCAGCGCGCAGGGCCTGCCAGGGGACGCGCTGCCCGTCATGGTGTTCCGCTGGCATCGGCGCGAGAAGCTGCCCAGTGAGCTCCAACGGGAACGGGCCTACGAGGAGTGGGCACAAAAGCCGAAGGAGCGGCATCACCTCTTTCCCCAGGCCTTTCAGGACTACTTCGCGCGCAAGGGCATCAACGTGCATGACTACGTCTTCGCCATCGACGCGGAGGTCCATGCCCGCATCCACCGGGGGAAGAACGGCGGCCCCTGGAACGCCGAATGGCGCGCGTTCATCGAGCGCACCCTCGGCGAAGCCCCGAAGCACGAACACCTCGAGTACGCGGGCGCACTCATCCAGAAGTTCTTCCTCGTCGGCTACACGATGACCTACTGGCAAAGGGTCGACCTCACACCCATTCCCAGGGACTGAATGCGCTACTTCGAGCTTCGAGAGTCCACGGATGCCACCCCCTGGACCGGTGAGTTTCGCGCGAGGAGGCAGTGGGGCCTGCCCGGTGTGGCGTGTCCGACGTGCCATGTCGAGTGGAGTGGCGTGCTGTCCCATCCCGCCGTGGACCTCTCCCGCCTTGCGGAACGACAGGCGTTCGAGACGCCTCGGTTGGAGCCCTACGCAGAATACGCTCGGCTCGCGGAGCAGGTCCGTCCCCTGCTTCCACCGGGCGCAATGCTCCAGCCCGGTTGCACCTTCGGTCCCTTGCGCGGCACGGCACAGGGGCGGTTCGGGCCCGTCACCGTCTTTCCCTCCTGGGAGATCTTCCTGCGCGAGGACACCCTGACGTCCTTCCGTGCCGGCCTGCTGCGGGGTCTGGTCCCGGTGCAGGCGGAGCTCTCCTTCCCGACGAAGGACCCGCAGCAACTCCATGAGCTTCAGTTGATCCCCATCGGGCGCCTGCACGAAGCCTGTCTTCCCGTGGGAACACCACCGCCGTGCGCGACGTGCGGGCGGCAGGGCTTCAGGATGCCCTCCCAGCGGTGGCTGGATGCGGACTCCTTGCCTGCCGACCTCGACATCTTCCGACTGGAGAACGCGGTGACGCTGATCATCGCCACCGAACGGTTCGTGGAAGCGATCCGCGCGCTGGGCCCCAGCGACGTCGGGATCGTCGAAATCGACGCGCCGTAGTCCCTCGTGTGGCCCATGGGCCGCGCTTTCGTGTCACGGGGCCCGCGCCTTCGTCCCTGCGTTCAGGTCATGTCAGCGCGGATCCGTTCGCACGCACCTTGCATCCGCGTGGGCCCTCCCATGCCTCCCTTCCCTCTTCCGAGTCCCATGCTTCCACTGCGTGCCTGCGTCCTGCTGCTCCTCCTGTCAGCCTGCGCCTCCACTCCTCCCGTTGTTGCTTCCACCACCGCCACGGACGAAACCGTGCTCGCGGAGGACGTGCGGATCCGTCGCATCGCGCCCGGGGTCTGGGTGCACGTCACGAACGCCGACACGAAGTGGGGCAGCACGCCCGCCAACGGCCTCATCGTGGAGGACGGCGAGTCCTCCATCCTCGTCGACACGGGCTGGAATCCCCGTCATGCCGAAGCCCTGCTCACCTGGGCACGCGACACGCTGCACCACCCCGTGCGCGCCGCGCTGGTGACGCACTTCCATATGGACCGGACCGGCGGAGTCCCCGCGTTGGACGCGCAGGGCATTCCGGTCTACGCCCGCGAGGACACCGCGCGTCGCGCCGCGGCCCAGGGCAACCCCGTGCCGGGCCAGCGCCTCTCGGATGCGCAGGACTTCGGGCCGCTGTCGGTGTTCTTCCCCGGCGCCGGCCACACGCCCGACAACCTCCTCGTCTTCCACCCGGCCACGGGCGTCCTCTACGGAGGCTGCTTCATCAAGGACGCGTCAGCGAAGGACCTGGGCAACCTGGAGGACGCGGACACCGCGGCCTGGCCCTCGAGCCTCCAGCGCGCGCGCCAGCACTACCCCGACGCGCGCGTCATCCTGCCCGGCCACAACCTCCTCGGAGGACCGGAGCTGCTCGGCCACACCGAAGCCCTGCTGCGCGAAGTGCCACCCGCCGCTTCGCGCTGAAACGTCAGTCGTCCCGGTGGGCATGGCCCTTCTTCTTGCCGTTGCCGTTGCCATGCCCCCGGTCGTCGTCATCATCCCAGTCGTCGTCCCGACCGCCGCCCTTGCCCTTCACCTTCTCGTTCACCTTGATCAGGTTGCGCGAGTACGCGTCGTAGTCCAGGTGCAGGTGCCCCTTCGCCCCCTGCGCGAAGGCGCGCATCTTCACCTTCCACACGTTGTTCCCGGTGAGGTGCGCCTCCTGCAACTCGCACTGGTACCCGCGGGAGCGACACTGGTCGAACCCCCGGTGCACCGCCTCGTCGTAGCTCATCGCCACCGGACGCGACGGCGGTGGCGGGCGAGGTGACGGACGCGAGGGGCCGGAGCGGGCCACGATGCATCCCGGAGCGAGCAGCAGGGTTCCCAGCAGCAGGGGCAATTTCATGCGCGGGATGACGCCACACCCGCGTCCGGATTCAAACACGCCCCCCGTATGCCTTCACGACTGCCGTGAGGCTACAAACCTCCAGGAGAGGCGAACGCGACGAACAACTCTCCGGCAAGGTAGGCGCGCAGCCCCTTGCTCGCCGGTCGGATGTAGTCGTTGAGCAGGGTGCCCTTCGCCTGACGGTGCACCGTGGGGAACGCGAGGTTCATGTGGCTGCGCGCCACACCCTTGCCGCCCCGGTGGATGAACGTGACGGTGCCGTCCGGATCCACGCGCTCGACGACCGCGATGTGCGTCATCCCGTCGTTGCGCTTGCCGTCGCGGTTGCGGTCGTACGTCTCCTTGAAGAACGCCAGGTCCCCGGGCCTCGGGTTCAACCGGTGCACCGCGCCCGCCGCCTGCGCGCGCCGGAAGATGCCCGTCACCGCGTTCTCCCCCGCGAGGAAGCCGTGCGCGACCAGGTCGATGCCGGCCTGCAGGTACGCCAGCCGCACCAGCCCGGAGCAGTCATTGGGCACCGAGCGGTCCAGCCTCCGCGCACCCACCAGCTGCGCCGCGCGCGCCACGATGCCCCGGGCCAGCTTCGACGGCGGCGGCAACAGCTCATCCCAGAAGCCACCCGGGCCTCGCGTGGGCCCCGTGAAGAGCGCCGCGGCCTCCAGCGCCGCCGCGATGACCCCCGCCTCCTCCGGCAGCGCGCGGGGGTCCGCCTCCATCAGCGCCGCCAGTCCGTCGCGGCCCTCCGGCGTCACGAATTCCAGGGGAGGCGGGGCCTCCGACTTCACGCCCAGTGCGCCCTCGGCGCCCACCGCCGCGACCCTCGGCGAGGCCCTGGAAGCAGCAGGGGTTTCGG
>NZ_RAWA01000164.1 GCF_003611675.1 Corallococcus sp. CA053C | reverse complement strand
CCCCACCACCGCCCCCACCTCCACGTCGGCTCCACCGGCAACCGCGTTCAGAAAGTCGAAGAGCGCCTGAAGTCGCAAGGCTACCTCAAGGGTACCGCCGACGACCGCTTCGACGCC
Organism: Corallococcus sp. CA053C; assembly: GCF_003611675.1. Taxonomy (GTDB): domain Bacteria; phylum Myxococcota; class Myxococcia; order Myxococcales; family Myxococcaceae; genus Corallococcus. The sequence goes on along the minus strand of NZ_RAWA01000164.1, from coordinate 19,485 downwards.
AAGACCGCCAACCCGCCCAGCACCGAAGGCGCCACCGCCGCCCAGGCCAGCCAGGCCGGCGACAGCGACAGCAAGACCCCGTCGAAGCTCAAGGGCGCGACCTACAACGTCGAGCGCGACCGCGATCCCAAGCAGGTGCAGCAGTGGCTGGGCAAGTTCGCCAAGAGCAACGACCTCGACTTCGTCCAGCTTCAAGAGATCAACGGCTACCACAAGGCCCTGGAGAACATCCCCGGCTACCACCTGGTGACCTTCCCCGGGGCCAAGGACCATGGCGAGACGGGCATCCTCGTCAAGGACAGCCTGCTCGAGAGACAACGCCTGTCCATCCAGGGCGAGGGCGGCGGCTGGAACACCGTGCGCGGCGGCCATGCCCCACCGCGGGCGGCCACCGCGGTCCAGCTCGCGGGCTGGCTGAAGGTGGTCTCGGCCCATCAGCCGCCCTCGGTCGACTGGAAGGGCGGGCAACCCGTCGGGCCGCCGAACCGGGTGAGTACCTACAAGTCGCTCTCCGAGAAGCTGCTCGCCTTCGCGAAGCGGCAGATCGAGAGAAAGCCCGACCAGGGTCTGCTCATCGGCGGTGACTGGAATGAGCCGGAGACGACGAAGGGGAAGTGGTCGCCCGGCTGGATCGCCCAGCAGGCGGGGATGACCACCCACGGGGGTGTGAAGTCCCACGGCGACGCCCGCATCGACTATGCGATGTCCTACGGGTGCCAGGTCACGAACGTGAAGTCCGGCCCGACCGGCCGCTCGGATCACAACATCGTCACCTTCACCGTGAGCCGCCCGAAGGACAAGGGCTGACGCGCGGCCTGGGTTGCTCCGAGCGCCCGACCACGCCGCTGGATCAGTTCCAGGTCGAGACGGAAGGGCCTGCACGCGGCTCGTGCAGGCCGACGTGGAGTTCTACCTCAGTACGTGCAGCGCAGGACCTGACGGTAGGTGCCGCACTGGCTGAAGTCCGTCGTGCCCGCGGGCTGCGAGTGGTAGCAGTTGGAGACGACGGGGTCGCAAGGCGGGCTGGGCCAGACCTCGTAGGCGTCGCCGTCGGTGAGCGCGAGCTCCGTCACGCGCGCCACGAGCCGGGCGGTCTTCTGCATCGTCGCGCCGTTATCGCCCCCCGCGCTGAAGTTGAGCGGGACCGTGTGCGGGTCCATGGCCTGCTGGAGCGTCGGGTACGACCAGTCGAGGCGGTAGTTGGGCCGACCGTAGACGGACGGGATGCCGTCGGGCGCCGTGACGGTGAGCCAGTCGACGTACCCGGACACCGAGGCGTGGCCCCGGTACAGGAGGTTGTTGTTCGGCTGGACGACGTAGCGGGGAGTCACTTCCTCGTCGATCCAGATGCCCGAGGAGCCGCGGAAGTCGAAGAAGCGCGGAGCCACCACGATGCGCGCGGTGTACGAGCGCGGCGTCCCCGTGTTCGTGAAGACGTTGACGAAGAGCGGCAGGCCCGAGAGCACCGTGTTGAGCTCGTAGCCGTCGTGCAGGACGATCTCGAACCGGCGCTCGCTGATGATGTTCGCGTCGCCGAAGAGGTCATCGGGGACGTAGCTGTAGACGTCCGCGAGGTAGCGGTTCGCGGTGGCGCGGATGACGAGGGCGCGGACGCCGTCACGCTGCTCGAAGGTGCCGAGCGTCTCGAAGCTCAGTTCGTTGTCGCCCACCGTGGCGTAGAGGCGGGTCGCCGTCTCCGCGGCGGTGCTGACGCCCAGCTCCTCCGTGGACTCGGATTCGATGGGGGTGTTGTCACAGGCCGCGAGCGCGGCGAAGCAGGTCAAGGCAAGGGCGCGTAGACGCATGGGAGTCTCCAGGTGAGGAGTTTTCTGTATCACATGCCAGTGACACCGGCCCTGATTGGAAGACATCCTGCCCCGGTGCGGGAGAGCGACTCCGCACCGGGGTCCTTCAGCAGCCTGCTATTGCGTGAGCATGCCCAGCTTGGGCGCGGGCAGGTCCACGGACAGCTCCTGGGTGAGGCTGTCCGGGGTGTGGAAGCCCTTGGTGCTCACCTCGCCCGCGCGGAACAGGGCCCAGCTCTGGAGGCCGCGCTGGAACGTACGCGTCATGTGCCACAGCTCCAGGCCGCTGTTCGCGACGAAGAGGTATAGCGTGCGCTTCGGGTTCCAGGGGTTGGGCAATGCCAATGCGAGGCCGTCATCCGCTCGGCCATACGTCTTGCCCTGCCACCGGAAGTAGCGCCGGCCCAGCTCCACCGGCACCTTCTTCTCCGCCTGGAGCCGCGCGAGCAGCCCGTTGTCCTCCGCCCCACCAAAGACGACAAGGTCGCGGTCCGCCAGCTCCGCGTCCGTCACCTCCGCGTCCGGCTTCAAGGGCGCAAGCCTCTCCGGCGACGCGTCCGCCAGCTGCTCGCGGTAGTTCAGCGCCAGCGTGCGCATGGACTCCACCTGGTGCGCGGAGCCGTACACGAAGAGCAGCTTCTCCCAGTCGTCCAGCGTGTTGGCCAGGGTCTGGTAGCGCTCGCGGGCCACGGGGATGTCGTTGCCCACGTTGAACACCACGCGCACGGGCTTGTCCGCGACCTTCACCGTGAAGGTGTCGCTTCCGCCCTTCACCTCCACGCGCTCCAGCGTGGCGCCCTTCTCCGTCTGCACCTCCACCAGCGCGGCGAACTGCCAGGGTTTGCCGGACTGGTCCACCTTCAGCGTCACCTCGTAGCCCTCCTTCGCCTTCTGGGCTCGCGAGGTCAGGCGCGGCGCGGGCAAACCTCCGCGCTCCACCCATTGCTTCACGAGCGGCCCCACGTCCCGGCCCGCCGCCTCCGACGCGGTCTTGATGAAGTCCTGGGTGGACAGCTTCTTGTTCGCGAAACGCCCGTGCACCGCGGACATCACCTGCGCGAACTTCGCGTTGCCCAGCGTCAGCCGCAGCTGGTGCAAGAGGTACGTCCCCTTGATGCGCGGGACGGCATAAGGGCCGTACTTGCCGTAGTCCGTGCGCGCGGCCGTGGGCACCACGTCGCCCTCGCGGGCGGTGACGTAGAGGTAGCGGGCATTGAGCTCCGCGAGCGCGTCGCGCTGGGCGTCGAAGGCCTTGGACAGGTCATCCCCTTCCGGCAGGTCCTTGAGCAGGGTCCAGTACGCCGCGGAGCCGCTGCCGAACCAGTTGTCCGCGTCCGTGGCGGGGAACACGGTGTTCGCCCACAGCTTCTTCTCATCGAAGCTGAGCGCGTCCTTCACGCGGGCGAAGTCCTTCTTCGGCGTCTCCACCTTGGGCTCGGGCTTCTTCTGCGCCTTCGCGGCCTTGAGCTTGTCCGCCACGTAGATGGGGCTGAAGGCGGTGTAGCCCAGCGACAGGTGCGGCGTGGCGCCGGGCAGGTCCGGAATCCACTTGCTGCCCACCATCTTCTCGCGCAGCGTCGTCTTGCCGTAGTGGGCCAGGAACATCAGCTTCTCCGCCATCTCCGACGTGGTGACCTTGCCGTCACACGCGTGGGGGCGGTTGATGGGGCTGGACGCCATCATCCGCGTGGCGGTGTCCACGTCGAAGCCGCCCTTGCCGTGCTTCGCATAGGCCTCCTGGAAGGCGATGTCGCGGTTCCAGGTGTTGAAGGCCAGGTCCACCGGGGCGTTGCTGGCATTGGGCACGGACTCCTTGCGGACCTCCGGGTCACGGTTGTTGTTGTTGGCCCAGATGAAGTCCTTGAGGTTTCCGGGCGTGTCGGACGCCTTGCCCTTGCTGCCGGTGCGCCACAGCCGCGTCTTCGCGGTGCCGAGCAGCAGGCACGCGCCCTCGTCCGTCTTCGTGTCCGCCAGCGTCCAGTCGTTGGTGTAGAGGCCGTTGTTGCGGTCCTTGAGGATGCGCTCCACGTCCTCGATGGACGACGCGTACTGCGCGGCCTTGCGGATGCGGTTGCTCTGCGGGGTGCCGTCGATGTTGAAGGGCGTCTGGCCCACGGTCGTCTCGCCAATGACGATGCCGGAGTCGTTGAGGAACCAGTCCGCGCCGCTGTGGATGCCGCCCGGGAAGGTCTGCATCACGAAGCGGTGGCCCTTCGTGGGCTGCACGTCCAGCACCACGTCCCAGTGGACGCCGGTGTAGCCGTTCCACATGAAGATCTGCCCCATGACGACGCGGCCGTCCTTCGTCGCGGACTTCGTCGCCACGAACGACGAGCAGTGGTCCCCCTCCCCCGCCCGGCCGTTCTCGTCCTCGCCCTTGAGGAAGGTGCGCCCGGACAGCGGCGACGCCGTCACGCGGTTGGCGTCCTCCAACTGCCCCAGGTCCACGGCGGAGTTGAGCGCGACGATGTCCAGCAGGTCCAGGTCGCGCTCCTTCGCGTCCGGGCCCTTGAACTTCGCGCCGGCCACGTTGGCGCCGTCGGCGATGCCCTTCATCTCCTCCAGGTACTCGGGGTCGAAGCGGCGCAGGAAGAGCGAGTCCGCGAGCAGGCGCACCTGCGCCCAGCCCTTGGCGGAGTCCGCCTTGTCCTTCTGCACGCCCAGCTTGTCGATGTAGCGGACGATCTCCTGCGACACGAGCTCGCCGAACTGCCGGCCGCGCTCGTAGGGCTCGCCCTCGATGTGCACGTACACCCAGCCGCCGTCGTCATACCGGAAGCCCTTGCCGGCCCAGCGCACGCTCTCCATGGGGACGTACGCGGTGATGTCGTCCACCTCCTCCAGCTTCACGTCGTCGAACCACGCGGTGCCGGTGGCCTTGCCGTTGTGGCCCAGGTGCGCCTGCACGCGGTCGCTGGACTGGGTGGCGAAGAACATCACCTGCACCCGGCCGCTCGCGTCCGCGCCCTGCGGCGGAGAGCAGTTGGTGAAGGGGAAGCTCTGCATGGACAGACATGCGCCCAGCGCCGTGGGGTAGCGCGCCTGCGCATCCGCCTGCACGCCCCGGGTGCGCACCCAGGCGCTCAGCCGGTAGAGGCGGCCCACCTGGAGCTTCACGGGCTCCGACTGCACCGTCGTCTCCGCGCCGCCCTGGGGGCTTTCAATGACGAGCCCGCGGCCGCCCTCCGACTTCACGTCGGCGCTGGTGGCCACCTTGCCCTGGCCGGACGCGGTCCAACCCTGGGGGAGGCCCGCGGTGGCGGAGGCTTCAAAGCCCGCGTTGGGCACGGCGACGGGCGCGGGGGCCGCCCAGACGGGGGCGGCCACACAGGCCAGCAGCGAGGGCCAGAGCAGACGGGAGCGTTTCCACATCAATTGGAGGTGGGGCATTGGCTTGCTCATCGTGAGAACCTGGGAGCTTGGGAACCTGGGAAGTGGGGCGCGGCATCCTGTCACGCCGCCCGCGAGCGTGCAGGCGTCTGTTGTTCGCCACCTGCCTGGCTGGCGTGGTAGAGAACAGGGGTCGCACGCCACCTGACGTCTCCGATGGCGGTCCCCCCCGTTCGCGGGCCGGACCGTAGGACGTCTCGGGTGGCGCTTGTTGTCGGCCCAGGGCCACCCGACCTCCATCCAGGCCGTTGGGTACACCCGCCGTGACAACCGACAAGTCCTCGCTGCTCCGCGACACCATCCAGCACATCGACATCAAGGCGCTGGATGTGCGTCCCCTCGTCCAGGCCATGGGCCACATGGCCTTCCAGGCGCGCAACCTGCACCGCGCCGCCACCCTCTATGACGCCATGCTCCGTGACTCCGGGTGCGGCGTCATCCTCTGCCTCGCCGGCAGCCTGTTCTCCGCGGGGCTGAAGCAGGTGGTGGTGGACATGGTGCGTCACCGGATGGTGGACGCCATCGTCTCCACGGGCGCGCTCATCGTGGACCAGGACTTCTTCGAGGCCCTGGGCTTCCACCACTACAAGGGCCGCGCGGACGCGGACGACAACGCGCTGCGCGAGCTGCACATCGACCGCATCTACGACACGTACATCGACGAGGACCAATTGCGCGAGTGCGACGCCACCATCGCGCACATCGCCGCCGGCTTGGAGCCGCGCCCGTACTCGTCGCGCGAGTTCATCGGGGAGATGGGGGCGTACCTGGTGAAGCACGGGAAGACGCGCGACAGCGTGGTGCTGGCGGCGCATGAGGCGGGCGTGCCCATCTTCTGCCCGGCGTTCAGCGACTGCTCGGCGGGCTTCGGGTTGGTGCACCACCAGTGGCACCGGGCCGGGAAGCCGCAGGTGTCCATCGACAGCGCGAGGGACTTCCTGGAGCTGACGAAGTGCCGGCTCCGGATGGAGGACTCGGGGTTGTTCATGGTGGGCGGCGGTGTGCCGAAGAACTTCGCCCAGGACATCGTGGTGGCGGCGGACTTCGTGGATCAGCCGGTGTCCATGCACAAGTACGCGGTGCAGCTCACCGTGGCGGACGAGCGCGACGGCGCGCTGTCGGGCTCCACGCTGCGCGAGGCCAGCAGCTGGGGCAAGGTGTCCACCGTGCACGAACAGATGGTGTACGGCGAGGCCACGGTGACGATGCCGCTGGTGGTGGGCGCCGCGTTCCATGAGCGCGGCTGGGAGCAGCGGCCGGAACGCCGCCTCGTGGACGCCTGCCGCTGAACCCTGGCGGTTCCCCCCGCGCCCTGGACCTTCCGGGGCGCGGGGGCGCTCTTCCCGAATTCGAGCGCAAGACACGGAGTGCTTGCCCGGGGCCCTGGGGTTAGTTTCCTGGCGTGGTCATGGGGACCGCACGCAACGGGAGGCACCGCGGATGAAGACGAAGGTGGAGGCCCTCGCGGCAACGACCCTGGGCGACCCGCGCTGGCCGGCGGTCGTCGCACGCAGCGCGGAAGCGGATGGACGCTTCTTCTATTCCGTCCGGACGACGGGCGTGTACTGCCGGCCGTCCTGCGGGGCCCGGACACCGCGGCCGGAGAACGTCGCCTTCCATGCCACGACGGCGGCGGCGGAACAGGCGGGCTTCCGCGCGTGCAAACGCTGCAAGCCGGGCCAGCCCTCGCTCGCCGTGCGGCACGCGGACCAGGTGGCCGAGCTGTGCCGCTTCATCCAGGGCGCCGAACAGCCCCCGAGCCTGGAGGAGCTGGCGGACCGGGCCGGCATGAGCCCCTACCACCTGCACCGCGTGTTCAAGGCCGTCACCGGGCTGACGCCGAAGGGCTACGCGGCGGCGCACCGGGCCGAGCGGATCCGCGACGGGCTCACGCGGCGCGGCTCCGTCACTGAAGCCATCTACGACGCCGGGTTCAACTCCAGCGGTCGCTTCTACGAAACCTCCAGCCAGGTCCTGGGCATGACACCGACGAACTTCCGAGCAGGCGGCACGAACACTGAAATCCGTTTCGCCATTGGCGAGTGCAGCCTGGGCCCCATCCTCGTGGCCGCGAGCGACCGGGGCGTGTGCGCCATCCTGATGGGGGAAGACCCCGACGCGCTGGCGAAGGACCTCCAGGACCGCTTCCCGCAGGCGACGCTGGTAGGCGGGGACGCGGAGTTCGAGAAGCTCGTGGCCCGCGTGGTCGGCTTCGTGGAGGCCCCCGGCGTGGGATTGGATCTGCCGCTGGACGTGCGGGGCACGGCGTTCCAGCAGCGCGTGTGGCAGGCGCTGCGGGAGATTCCAGCGGGGAAGACGGCGAGCTACACGGACATCGCGCAGCGGATTGGTTCACCGAAGTCGGTCCGCGCGGTGGCGCAGGCGTGCGGTGCCAATGCCCTGGCGGTGGTGATTCCCTGCCACCGGGTGGTGCGCCACGACGGGGCCCTGTCGGGTTATCGCTGGGGCGTGGAGCGCAAGCGCGTGCTGCTGGAGCGCGAGGCGAACCGATGAGCGCGCGGGGCGGTGCGCTCGTGGTCCACCCGGTGGATGGGATTGCCCAGCGCGTGCGCGCGGTGGAGTGGGATGCAGTAGAGCGGGAGCTGGATGCGCGGGGCTGCGCCGTCGTGGACCAGCTGCTCACCGCGGAGGAATGCGAGGCATTGGCGCTGCTGTACGACGTGGAGGACGCGTTTCGAAGCCGCGTGGTGATGGCACGTCACGGCTTCGGCCGGGGCGAATACCAATACTTCGAATATCCCCTACCGGAGCTGGTATCGGAGCTGCGGACCGCGCTGTATCCCAACCTCGCGCCCCTCGCGAACCGCTGGAACACGGCGATGGGCATCGACGTGCGGTTTCCGGACGCGCACGCGGACTTCCTCGCGCGCTGTCACCAGGCGGGACAGGTGCGGCCCACGCCCCTGCTGTTGCGCTACGGCGTGGATGATTACAACTGCCTGCACCAGGACCTGTACGGGGAGCACGTCTTCCCGCTCCAGGTGGCCGTCCTCCTGTCCGAGCCGGGACGGGACTTCACGGGCGGCGAGTTCGTGCTGTCGGAGCAGCGTCCCCGGATGCAGTCCCGGCCGGAAGTGGTGCCCCTGCGGCAGGGTGACGCGGTGGTCTTCGCGGTGCACCACCGGCCGGTGCAGGGCACGCGAGGCACCTACCGCGTCAACCTCCGGCACGGCGTGAGCCGGGTGCGTTCAGGACAAAGACACACGGCAGGCATCATCTTCCACGACGCGGCCTGAAGCGCCGGGGGGCAGCCCGCGTTGCCCACGGGATGGAATCGATAAGTCGACGGGACATTCGGCTTGTGTGAAGTCTTGAGGGCGCCGGCATCCCCGGCTCTCCCCTCTTCCACAAGAGTCCCCCATGGCCGACGACAGCCCCTCCTGGTACCAGCTCATCGTGAATCAGGGGACCCAGCAGGTTCTCGAGGTCTACCACAGCGTCCCGTACCCCACCGCCGCCGTGGACGTGTACCCGCCGAACAAGGTGGCCACCGACAATCAGTTCTGGCTCATCGGGAGCGATGGCTCCATCCGGAGCAAGCTCACCGGTCAGGCGCTCAATGTCTTCTGGGGCGTGGCCGCCAATGGCACCGCGGTGATCACCTGGCCGTGGGGGGGAGGCGCACCCAACGAGCTCTGGACCTTCACCAGCGACGGCTGCCTGACGAGCAATCTCGGCGTGGTGCTCGACATCAACCCCAATGGGGTCATGACGAACCAGGTGGTGGTGAACCAGAAGGTGGAAGGCTCCGCCACGCAGCAGTGGGTCGCGGTTCCAGGCTATCAGCTGAACACCATCGTCCAGCAGCCCGCGACCGGGTTCCCGGACTACACCGGCACCGGCGGCACCCCGGCCCTGGCCGCGGCGCTCTCCTTCATCCAGGCCCAGCTCGCGGCGCTCTACAACCAGAACCCCGCGACGTTCGACTTCCGGTCCCTCTACTCCAACCTGTCGGTGGACCTCGGCCAGCGCCGCGCCGATCTCCAGGCGCTTCCCCAGGCCAGTGGCAGCGACTTCACGACCACGGACTTCGAGACGGTGCGCACGCAGCTGGCGGCGGAGCTCCGGGCGGCGGCCGACGTCCGGCGCCTCTTCGAGCTCTTCCAGAGCTACTACACGGAGCTGTTCCTCGATGATGGCTACCGGCTGAACCAGGCCATCGCCGCGGCGGAGATCCAGGATCCCAGCACCGCGGTGAGCGGCAAGGTCGGAGCGTTCCTGGAGGGACTCGCCTACGCCGCGCTCAACGTCATGGACCCGGAAGGATGGGTGGTCTTCTCCGTGGTGGCCAACCTGCTGTCGTGCGCCTATGGCACGGCGGTGGCCAACGGCGCGGTGAGCCCCAATCCCTTCCAGGTTCCCATCGTGCAACTCTGGGGGACGCTGAGCGGCAACTTCGAGAGCATCCTGAGCAGCCTCGTCCAGCAGGAGGCCGCCATCCTGGGAGACTGGGGAATGCTTCAGGCGGTGGAGCAGCAGATCCTCGCGACGGGGCCGCAGTCCCTGGCCTGGCCGGTACAGCACGGACCGGACCTGATTCCGGCCGCGACGAACGCCTACATGCTGTCCGCCTTCCAGATCCTGCTGCCGGCGGCCTACGAGATCTACTGCTGGACGGGGCTCGATGAGAGCACGATGAACTCAGTGACCGGGGGAATCACTCCCACCTCGGCGTACTGGGTGCAGTCGTTCCCCAACGGTTTGTATACCGTCTACGCGCTCGCCAGGTCCGACGGCAGCGGCTACGCGCCCGACCCGCTGATGCAGCTCATCTGGAACACCGGCTACATCCCGGAGATCTTCTTCACCAACGCCACGCTCTGGCCGTTCGCGACCTACGAGAAGAACGAGACGCAGGCGGACTGCTTCATCCTGACCGTCGTGAACCAGACGCCCAATGCAGTCACGGTCGAGGCCGTCTCCAATTTCACCCACACCACCGTGCTGGGCACCACCGGACAGCAGACCGCGGCGCCGCTGGGCGGCTCCGCCCAATACGTCGTCCAGGAGGGCTCCTGGGACAGCCGGGGCACGACCGCGAACCAGGCGGTCACCTTCACCCTCACGGCGAGCGGGCTGCCCGGCTCGTGCATCTTCGTCGCGGGGCTCGTGACCCCGGAGACGGGAACGGACCAGGTGGTGACGGTCTCCAGCAACACGAGCACCATGCCTGGCTACTCGGTGACGGCCGGCACGTCGACACCGTACAGCACGCTGTACCAGAGCCCCGTGAGCCTGGTGGTCTACCTGCAGTGAGCCCGGTTCCCGCGCCCTCGGCGACCCGCCCCAGGCTTACTCCTCGGGTTCAATGACTCTCGCCGTGGGCCGGGAGCCCGCCGTCAGGATCCGGACCGTGATGGCTTGCTGCCCGCAGTAGCTCACGTCGTAGACATGGTTCGCGGCCAGGTGGGCGAACAACACGGGGTCGTAGCCTTCCATGAAGGTGGAGTGATCATCCGCCTTGAGGGTGAGCAGGGTGCCCACCGGGGGCGGCCTTTCGACAAGCCGGGCCGACTGCCCCTTCGCGACCCGCCCCGTGGCCGTCACCGGGCGATCCGGCACATAGTCGCCGCCGCGGATCTCCGCAGGCCGATCCAGCGCTTCCTTCACGCCGCCACCCGCCATCGCGTCCTTCATCAACCACTCGTAGCAGAGCTCGAAGAGGCGCCGCTTCGCGTCCACGTCGGCCGTCACGCGGTAGGCCGTGTCGAACTGACGGAACTCGTCACGCAGCATGTCCAGCCAGGGCATGTCATTGGACTGGAGGTCTCCGACGAAGCGGATGAGGTTGTAGACCATGTTCCGCAGGGCCACGGTGGAGCCCGGACCGGCGCGCTCGGCCAGCGCCGTCAGCAGCGGCCCCGCGACACGGAACACCTCGTCCAGGAGCCACCACGCCGTGGGGTCTCGCAACGACAGGTAGAGCGCGCGAACTGGCGGGTTGCGCGTCAGGGTCGCGCGGACACCGTCCATCCGGGGCTCGCTGAACAGCACCTCCATGGCCCGCAGCGTGGTGACGGCGCTGATCTCACTCGCGTTCAGGTTGTACCGGACCCGCTCGTTGTTCGTGGAGAAGGCCACGGGGATGATGCCCTGGGCCGACGCCCAGTACAGCAGCAGCTCGCCCGTCGAAGCCGGCCGGAGCCGGTCCTCGTCCCGGAACTGGAGCCTCTGGGCCAGGGCCTCCAGCCGCGGGTCCTGGGTGGGCAGCAGGTACAGCGTGGGCAGGCCGTAGCCCTCATCATGGCAGGCGCCCTGCTGCCGGCTGCCCATCAGCCCGTAGGCGAGGTACACGATGCCGTGCTCGCGGCAGTACCGGCGGATCTCCGTGTCCTGGTAGTACGGACTGCATCGGTTCTGGACGCACGACACCGGGACACGGAAGCCCTGGGCGGCTTCGCAGAGCGTTTGCAGCTCCTCCACGGTGGAGACGTTGCTGAGCCCCAGGTAGCGCGCGCTCCCGCCGCGGATCCGGTTGGCCAGCTCCCCCATCGCAATCACCGTCTTGGCGGTGGTCGCGGCCATCTCGTGCAGCATCAGCAGGTCCGGCGCCCGCCCCAGCGGCCGGAAGACCCCCTTCAGCTCGGAGATCTCCGTGGGCTTCACCTTGAAGATGATGAACGTGTCATCGACGAGGTCTCGCTCCTTCAAGGCAGCACAGACGCTTCGGAATGAACCGTAGAGGAGCGCGCAGTCGAGGAGCCGGTAGCCCGCGTCCAGGGCCTGGCCGACGATGCGCTGCGTCTCCACGGCCGGCCGGGTCAGGCCCACGTCCGTGCCGAAGGCCTGGGTGAGGCCACGTCCGGCGAACTCCCTCATGAGCGCGGACGGCGCTTCACGGCGGGGGCGTGCGAGCCCCATCGGAAGCTGACCGCTCGGGCCCGCGATGGAGCCGCGCTCGACCGGTCGAAGCTGCGGGCCCGAACGGCAGAGGCATTGATTCGCGCGTTTGTGACAGCGTCGGCAGAACATGGAGGGCCCCTTGAGCCGTGGACGTGACAGGCCTCCGTGCACGCGAAACCCCACGCGCCCGAGCTGTCACACCCGCAGCAAGCATCGGCAGCGCGTCTCGCGCAAGGACAGGACCGGGAGGGTTGCCCTGTCATGAGGAGCCTGGGGGTCCTCTTCTTCTTCACCTTCTTGGAAACCTGCGGCGCCGGTGTCGGGTCCCGACCTGGCGGAAACACGCCTCCCGACACATAGGCCTGGGAGAATCCCCGGCGCGGGTTCATGGTGTTCGGATCCCTCTCGAAAGAGCGTGAGCGTCCATGAACCGTCCCTCCCGTCGTCAGGTCCTTGTGCTGGGGTTGCTGTCCTGTCTCGCCTGCAATGAAGGCACCCCCGATGGGCAAGGCGAGGTGGATGCAGGGCTTCTCCCGGATGGAGGAAGCATCGCCACCGACACCCAGGCGCCGTCGGCCCCCGAGGCCCCGGTCGCCAGCGCCGTGTCGGCGTCGCAGCTCTCCCTCACCTGGACGCCCGGCACCGACAACGTCGGGGTGACGGGCTATCGCGTGGAGCGGTGCCAGGGCGCGGGCTGTCTGGACTTCGCCCTGGTGGGCACCGTGACGTCGCCCCCGTTCGCGGACACCGGCCTGCCCGCCAGCACCGCCTTCGGCTACCGGGTGCTCGCCTTCGACGCGGCGGGCAACACCAGCGCGGCCTCCGCCACCGCTCGCGCCACCACCCTCGCCAGCGGAGGGGGCGGCGGCGCCAACGCCACGGTGGCGGGAGCCACGAGCCTCCCCTTCCCCACCCTGAACCATCTGACGGTGGAGTGGGCATTCAGCGGGGATGCCAATGCCAACGGCGTGGTGACGGTCCGCTACCGCCCCTCGGGCACCCTCCCCTGGCGCGAAGCGATGCCCTTGCGCCGCATTGCGGCGGGCAGCAACGAGGGCTTCAGCTGGACGGCCCGCCACTCCGGCAGCGTGTTCGACCTCCAGCCCGGGACGTCCTACGAGTTGGAGCTCACCCTCACGGACCCCGACGGCGGGACGACCACGCGCACCGCGACCGCGACCACGCGGCCGGTGCCGGTCCCCATGGCCAACGCCCCCATCAAGGCGGTGACACCCGCCACGTTCGCCAGCGTCGCCGCGGGTGCGCAGCCAGGGGACATCCTGTTGTTGGGCGCGGGCACCTACCCTGGCTTTGATTGGTCCCGGAGCGGCACCGAAGGAAAGCCTGTCGTCGTCCGGGGCGGTTCGGGGGTGGTGATCAACGGCGCCATCAACCTCTTCACCCAGGCCTGGGTCCACCTGGAGGGGCTCACCGTCAACGGTCGCATCCGCTTCAACGGCTCCAGGCACGTCGTCATCCAGCGTTGCACGGTCAACGCCAGCAGCACCTTCGCTGGTGACGGCATCGTGACCTATGCCCGCGCGGAGAACGCATACATCGCGGACAACGTGGTGACAGGCCTGACGCAGTGGGCGGAGGCCTCGCTCGGCGTCAACGGGGACAACCTGGGCGAGGGCATCGCCGTCACCGGCCCGGGCCACGTCATCCTGCACAACCGCGTGACGGGGTTCCGGGATGGCATCTCCCTGCTGGAGGACGACGAGGCCGTCGACCAGTACAGCATCGACATCCTGAACAATGACTTGAGCGGCAACGCGGACGACGGCATCGAGGCGGACTTCTGCTCCCACAACTGCCGCATCGTCCGCAACCGGCTGACCCACAACTTCATCGCGCTGTCCTCCCAGCCAGGCCTGGGCGGTCCCACGTATTTCATTCGCAATGCCATCTACAACGCGGTCCACCTGGCCTTCAAACCCTACCGGGGCAGCACCGGGGACGTGCTGCTCCACAACACGGTGGTGAAGAACGGAGACGCGTTCGGCGTCTACGCGGGGCGGCCGGTGGCGGGGCTCTACACCCGCAACAACCTCTTCCTGGGGGGCGCAGGCGGCACCTTCAATGGCTACAGCAGCGGCACGGGGCGGGTGTTGCACGTCCCCGACCTGGTGGTCGAAAGCTCCAGCCTGGACCATGACGGCCTGGGCTCCACCACGGGCACCTTCACGGGCCGCCTGGGCGGCACGACCTTCAGCAGCCTCCAGGCCCTGCGCACCAGCACGACCGAGCAGCACGCGGTGCAGGTGGACCTCACGGCGTTCTCCACCGCGGTGGCCTACCCCACCGCACCGATGACGCTCTCTCCGACGCCGGACCTGCGCATCCGCGCGGACTCCGCCGCGGCGAACGCCGGCCAGCCCCTCGCGAACATCAACGAAGGCTTCGCCGGGCTGGCGCCGGACCTGGGGGCCTTCGAAGCAGGCGAGGCATTGCCCCTCTACGGCCCCCGCTGAGGCAGCGGCTCACGCTGTCAGATCCGACGCGGAGCAGGTCACCTGTCCCGGCTTCAACACGGGCAGCGTCTTCGTTTCGACCGCCGTGCTGGCGGTCGACGCGGCGACGGGCACGCCACACGTCGCCTACCTCAACAGTACGGGGACCCTCCCGAACACTTCAGGCTGGAAGCCCTCAGTCGTGACGGGCGCTCGCGCCACCCGTGGCCGGACCGGACTTCAGCCGCCGCGCGTGGGTCCGGGCAATGAAGGCACCCATGTGCACCCCCGCCTGCTCGAACCGGAGCGCGGCGCGCTCGAGCGCCTGATCCAACGACGCGACCACCTCATGTTGGTCGGCGGCAGGCCGGATGAAGCTGGTGACGGCCCTCGCGAGCCTCGCGGTGGCCGAGTTGACCACCACGAAGAATCCCTTGCAGTAATCACGAGTCAGGTCGGCGTGCTGGGTTTGATGATCCGCCAGCATCATCCGCTGGGGATGGGTCAGCGGACGGGACTGGGAGAAGTCAATCACCAGGACATAGGGCTCGCGCCTCTTGATGAGCTTGGAAAGGCTCTGGAGGATGCGTTCCATCTCCTGGTCCGTCGTGGTGCCGCTGCGCTGGACGACGACCAGCGGCCAGAGTGCTTCATCGAGGGTGTACATAGAGGAGATGTCTCAACCGGCAAGCACAGGGCCAGCAGCCTGTCACCGGGAACGCGATATCGCGTCAGCGGCTTCCCGTGAAACATACCGCACCCGGGTGCGACGGTGCATCACCCCCTGAAACAAGCAGGCAGCCACGGGCTCGATGTAATGGTGCCGCCTGGTGCTTCGAGGAGCCCTGTTGAAGGTAGCAGGCGAGTGGAGAGGGTTGAGACCTTGTCCCCGGGCGGCCCCGTCCTCAGCCTCTTCCAAGGAGGGCACTCAGCCCTCCGTAGGAGACAACGCCATGAAAACAGGACGCGGTACCCACTTCGGATTCACCCTGCTCATCGGAGCGATGCTGCTCGCCGCCGGCTGTGCCTCGACGAGCGTCGGCAAGACCTGGAAGAGCCCGGCACTCGCCCAGCACCCCTCCGTCAAGAAGGTCGTCGTCGTGGCGATGGTGCCGAGCGAAGCCACCCGACAGCAGCTCGAGCAGGAACTGGTGGCGAAGCTGTCGGAGGAGGGCGTCCAGGCCGTCAAGAGCTCCGACGTCCTCCCTGCGGGAGCGAAGCCCGATAAGGACACGCTCCGGAGCGCCATCGAAGGCCAGGGGTACGACAGCGTCCTGGTGGCGCGCTTCGCGGGGATCCATGAGGAGGTCAACCCCGATCCCGCCATGTCCTACTACGACTACTACGGGGCCTACGGTACGGACTATTCCGTGACGGAGGAGGCGCGGATGCAGGTCAGCCTCTTCGATGCCCGAGGCGAGAACGGACAACTGCTCTGGAGCACGAACACCAAGACCTACGAGTCCTCGGACGTGCACAAAGAGGTCCCGGGCCTCGCGGAGGCCATCGTCAAGAGCATGACCAAGGACCACGTGGTGGGGAGCGCGAGCTGACGCAAGGACGCCCGCCGCGCAACGTCGGCGGGAGCCATCTTCAGTCACAGGCAACCCCGGACCCGTCAGGACACCCTCTGAGCTGTCGGGCCCTCTGGAGACACGGAGGGCCCGCGGCGAGGAAGCTCCACCGTGAAGGTGGCCCCACGCCCCGACTCGCTTTCGACCCGCACCGAGCCCCCCAGCCTATCGACGAGCTGGCTCACGATGTGGAGGCCCAATCCCAGCCCTCCGTAGTGGCGCGACGACACCGCACGCTCGAAGGCCCGGAAGATCCGCCCCTGCCGCTCCGCCGGGATTCCAATGCCTTGATCCCTCACCTCCAGGCGGGCCGTCACGGCGTCGCCCTCGACCCGGATTTCAATGGGCCTGCCTTCGCCGTACTTGATCGCATTGGAGAGCAGGTTGGTGACGATCTGATCGAGCCGCGACCGGTCCCACACGCCCGGCATCGGAGTGTCGGCGTGAACCCGGAGCCTTGTCCCCGCAGTGGCCAGTTCGGGAGCGAAGCGGGCCGCGATGTCCCGGACCAGCGCGGCGAGATCCACCTCCTCGAGTTCGAGGTCGAGCCGCCCGGCATGGATGCGCGAGACATCCAGCAGCGTGTTGACGAGCTTCGCCATCCGCTTCGCCTGGCGTTCGATGACCTCGAGCGAGTGGGTCACGGTCTCCACCGGCGCGGTGCGAAGCGCCCCCGTCCGGGTGAGGCGCATCAAGCCCTGCACGGACAACTGCAGGGACGT
Source organism: Corallococcus sp. CA053C (assembly GCF_003611675.1). Classification (GTDB taxonomy): domain Bacteria; phylum Myxococcota; class Myxococcia; order Myxococcales; family Myxococcaceae; genus Corallococcus. The sequence goes on along the minus strand of NZ_RAWA01000164.1, from coordinate 2,677 downwards.
GACCGGGGTCTTCAGCTCGTGCGAAGCAATGGAGAGGAACTCATCGCGAAGCCCGATCGCCAGCTGGGCCTGCTGAAGGAGTCGGGCGTTGTCCACGGCCATCGCCGCGCGGCGGGCCAGCTCCTGGGCGAGGGCGAACTCGGCCTGTCCATACGGGGCGCCGCCGGACAACCGGGCCAGGGTGATGGCGCCGAGCGTATGGCCCCGTGCGAGCAGCGGCACCGACATCCAGGACCCGAGCCCAATGCCCCCCTCGGAAGGGCAACCCTCTGGGAAGAACTCCGGCTCTCCCAGGCGGAGCACCCTCCCAGGGCCATGCTCCTCGTCGAGGTCAGGTGGCGCGCAGCGGACCTGCTCCGGTGACATCGCGCGGAGCGCTTCGGAGCGGGCCTCGGTGATCCGCAGGAAGGAATGGTCGTGGTCCAGGAGGTCGACCGTGCACCCGTCGGCGAAACGCTGGACGGTCAGCGCGGCCACGCTCCTCAGCGCGTCCTCGGGGGCGAGCGAGCCGGCGAGCAGACCGGAGGCTTCCGCCAGGAACGCGGATCTGCCTTCCTGCGCTTCGGCCCGGGCACGCGCCTGCTGCTCGCGCTGAAAGGTCTGGTCGCGCTCCCGCTCGGCCTGGCGTTGCTCCGTGATGTCGATGCCCGTCCCGATGACGTACTCAATGGCTCCCGTCTCGCCGCGAAGGACGTTGCTGGACCAGGAGATGAGCCGTCGCTCCCCCTGCCGTGTCAGCCAATGACTCTCGTACTGTTCATGCCCCTGGCCCGCCGCGAGCACGGCGAAGTTCTTCACGACCCGCTCCGTGTCTTCCGGTGGCTGGAGCCGCGTCCAGAACTGCGCACCGCGGAGCTCCTCGAACGTGTAGCCCGTCACCTGCTGACACGCCCGGTTGAAGCGGATGATCCGGCCCTCCGGATCCAGGACGATCACCAGTGCGCGGGCCGTGTCCAGGACCGCCGAGCTGAAGTCACGCTCGCGCTGGAGCTCCCGCTCCGTGCGCTGTCTCGCGGTGATGTCCCGGAAGTAGACGGCCCGCCCATAGTAGACACCGTCCGCGCTCATCACCGGGGCGTTGTACTGGTCGAACACCCGGCCATCCTTGAGTCGGAGCTCGTCGTGTCCCGACGCTTCGACGTGTTCGAAGAAGGAGGATGCGCGCGCCATGAACGTGGCGGGTTGCTCCACGAGCTTCGAGATCGCGTGGAGCAGGACCTCGTTCGAGGCGGATTCAATCTCCTCCTCCAGTCCCCACATCTCCACGAGGCGGCGGTTGTGGGTGAGAATCCTTCCGTCCGGGGAGGTAATCAGGATGCCTTCGACGGAGGCTTCGCTCATGGACTCCAACAGCGTCTTCTGCTGGTGGAGATCGCGCTCGCTGTCCAGGGTCCGCGCGAAGAGCTGCCGGTGGACGAGCGCGGTGCGCAGGACGCTGCCCAGTCGCTCCACCATGCCCCGGTACTGCCGTGGCAGATGCGGCTCGCGGTCGAAGTACAGCAGCAGCGTGCTGGAGAGGTGCCCCGTGCCCGGCGCGGCGTCAGCGATGGGCACGGACCAACGCACGAGCCCCGGCGATGCGAGCTCCGGATAGGGCAGGCCTCCCCCGGTGGGCCCCGGAATCGGGAGTCGGCGGGAGGCCGTGGAGAGTCCGCTCGCGCCCTGAAGCTGGCTCCGTCCCCGTGCATCCGTCTGGAGCCAGAGGGCGACCATGCACCCCAATCGCTCCGCGACGCGGTCCAGGAAGGAGTCGGCGGGTTTGGTCGGATCGAAGAGGTCGAGCGCGGCGACGGTGAGCTCCTGGAGCACGCTCAGCAGGGCGAGCCGCTCCTCGGTGAGCTTGTGGCTGTCGTCCGCGCAGTGCTCCTCCATGCCCCCACCTCGCCGAGGGTCAGACAGCCCACGACCGGGACGCCCTCTCCGAGCGCCTCCTGGAATCGCAGGAGCTCGTCCCGGACCCCCTCGCCCAGGATGAGGTAGCGGGAGACGCAATCGAACACCACGGCGCCGCCCAGCGGGCCAGGGGTGGCTTCCCGGGCCATGGTGGCGGCACCGGCCGCCGCGTCGAGCAGATCCTCGCGTGTGCCCTCCATCACCCGGACCAGCGAGCCGTCCGGTATCTCCGCGACGTAGCGGACCGAACCGTCGGATTCGACGGAGATGGGGTCGCGGATCACGAACTCGCCGCTGGCCTGGGGAATCCCCAGCGGGTGGGTCATCGCGAAGCTGGCGAAGCCCGGCACGTCCAGTTCGACGCCCCGGCTCGCGGCCGTGCGCCGGTAGACCTCGAACGCGCTCTCGTAATCGAGTTCGATGGCGATCGTGCCGCACGCCTTCGTGACCTGGGCCGGTGGACCGTACGGATACCAGCCGTGCTGGATGCCGACGCCGATCGGCTCCTGGGCGTCGAAGGCAATCACCACCACCCGGTCCCGGTAGGCCTCTCCTTGAGCGAACTGGGCCGTCTTGAAGGACCGGAGGTTGCTTCCCGCGCCGCCCCCCGCCCAACCGACGCCCGCGCCCGCTTCCTGCTGCGCCCCTCGCACGACTTCCGTCGGGTTCCCGTTCAGGGCGTCCGGGAGGACGATCAGCGCGCGTCGGCGTCCGGGCGGGAGGGGAGGCAGTTTCTCGACGGCCTGTGCCACCGCGGCGCGCCCGGCCCCCCTGGGATCCACAC
>NZ_RAWA01000163.1 GCF_003611675.1 Corallococcus sp. CA053C | reverse complement strand
TCGGGCAGCACGGGGCGGTACGGCAGCACACACGGCACAACACCTTCATCCTCGGAGAACCAAGATCATGGCGACCAAGACCCAGCAGCGTGGACAGACCCTTCAGCGCAAGGCCCGTCAGATGAAGGCGACGACGGTGAAGGCCGTGTCCAACGCGGGCAAGCAGGCCATGCGCGTGCAGGTGACCCTGGGCGACCTGATCGCCGCCGCCTTCGACACCGTGGGGGGCGAGGCGCGGAAGGTGGCCAAGGTCGTCTCCTCGCCGGACATGACGCTGGCCACCGGCAAGCACATTGTTTTCGTGGGGTGATTGTTCCGCCGGCCGGGCGCGGACAGGTTGGTTCCACTTTCCGGGACGCGAATCCCAGAGCCAGGTGACTTCGTGACACGCATCCTCAATCCCGGTCGCAATTGCTGGACGCGAGCGGACACGCATGACGCGGGCGTACTGGTGGACGCCCGGGACTACTACCGAGAGCTGTACCGGGCCATCCGGAAGGCGCGTCGCTCCATCGTCATCACCGGCTGGCAGTTCGACAGCGATGTGACGTTGCTGCGCGGCGAAGACCTGGAGGAGGCCCAGGGAGGCGAGGTCCGGCTGCTGCCGCTGTTGGACCAGATGTGCCAGGAGAACCCGGAGCTGGAAGTCTACATCCTCGCCTGGGACTTCAGCCTGCTGCTCGCCATGGAGCGCGAGTGGATGCAACACCTGCTGTTCAACTGGACCACGAACGAGCGGCTCAAGTTCCGCTTCGACGCGTCCAGTCCCCTTTACGGCGCCCACCACCAGAAGCTCGTCGTCATCGACGGCGTGCAGGCGTTCACCGGTGGCATGGATGTCTGTGATTGTCGCTGGGACGACCGGGACCACCCCGCGCGCTCGAAGCTGCGCTGTGATTCCGGCCGTGACCCGCACGGTCCCTACCACGACGTGCAGACGGTGCTGACGGGCCCTGCCGTGAAGCCGCTCGCGGAGCTGTTCGAGGCGCGCTGGGCGCACTCGGGCGGCGGTGAGCTCCACCTGGATCCGGTGGCGCGCGACGACATTTCCTTTGAAGCGACCATGCCGGCGCCCCCGGGCCCGGTGGCCATCAGCCGCACCTTCGGCAAGACCATCCTCCCGCCGCAGGAGGAGGTGCAGGAGATCCGCCACCTGTACGTGGACGCCATCGCCGCGGCCGAACACTTCATCTACATCGAGAACCAGTACTTCTCCTCGCGCGCCATCTACGACGCGCTCGTCAAGCGCATGCGCGCGGCGGGCCGCGGCCGGCTCCAGGTGATGCTGGTGCTGCCCCGTCAGCCAGAAGCGCTGCGCGAGCAGATCGCCATGGGCGTCGCCCAGGTGCGCCTGCTGCGTGCATTGCGCGAGGTGGCCAGCGAGACGGGCCACGGCTTCGCGGTGTACGGCTCGGCGGCGAAGGCCGACGACGGCTCGGATGTCTTCACGTACATCCACTCGAAGGTGATGGTGGTGGACGACACCTTCATGACGGTGGGCTCCGCCAACACGACCAACCGCAGCCTGGGCCTGGACTCAGAGCTGAACCTGAGCTGGGAAGCCGAAGCGCCCGGGGACGCGGTGTCGCGCGCCATCCGCCGCGTGCGCGTATCCCTGATGGCCGAACACGCGGGCCTCGCGGGTGTCTCCGCGCTGCGGCCCCTGGTGGAGGCGAAGCACATGGTGGAGATGTTGGACAAGGTGGCCCACGAGGGCCACCTGCGCCTGCGTCCGCACCCGCTGGAGACGGTGTTCGACCAGAACCCGCTCTTCAAGCCGCTGGAGCCGGAGGACTTCCTCATCGACCCGGAGGAGTCGGTGCTGGACGAGTCCCTCTTCGAGGCCCTGCACAAGGGCGATGACGGCCTGTTCGCCTCCGGCGTGCGCCTGCTGTCGCGCTGGCTGGTGGGCCCGTCGTGCTCCGCGCCTCCGCACCAGGCCATCCTGCCGTGCACTCCCGCCCAGGAAGAGGGCGGGGCCGCGGAGCCCTGAGTCACCGGGCTCAGGAAGCTGAAGCGGCGTCAGCGTCGGGCGAAGTCCACGCCCACGCCGGCGCCCGCGCTCACGCCGGGCACCAGCGAGCCATCCGGCTGCGGGAAGTGCACCGTCGCGCCGGAGGCCCAGATGTACATCGCGGGGAGCACGCGCTGCCGGGCCTCCACCGCCACCGAGTAGCGGGGCCGGTCACCCAGGCCCATCACCACCACGCGCGCGATGCCCCGCGTCTTGCCGCCCGGGCTGCTGAGGCTCAGCGACAGGTCCCCGTCCGTGCGCCCGAAGGCCGAGTACTCCACCGCGCCGCTGGCCACGACCTCCGCGGAGTCCGGCCCGTCGCCGCGCGCCACCGACACCTCCACGTAGCCGGAGAAGTCCTTGGGCACGCGCTGATCCGACTGGGGCTCCTCGGACAGGCCCACCGCGGAGAAGCGCGCCAGCTCATAGCCCGCGCCGAAGTAGCCGAAGCGGAAGCCGCCGCCCTGACGACGCCCCTGCAGGGTGACGCTGAGCTGCGTGCCCTTGAAGGCGCCCTCGAACGCCACGCCCAGCAGGCCGCCCACGTCCTGCGCGCCGTCGTTGAGCCGCGCGCCACCGGCCAAGAGGGCCCAGGAGCGCAGCCGCTCTCCCTTGTACATGGCGACCTCGCCGCCCACCGACGCGACCGTGGCCGCCGGAGTCACGCCGCCGGCCTCGCCGAAGTCGTGCGCCGCGGAGGCGCGGACGAGGTAGCGGTCGAAGTTCGCTTCGCTGCCGCTGACCAGCCGGCCCACGTCGAGCAGCAGGTCCCCGGAGAAGATGCGCGCGGCGAGCACGTCGCTGGCGAGCAGCTGCACCCGCGCGGGCCCCGCCGCGAACGACACCGTGCCGCCCGCCGGGTGGTAGTTCGGGGAGAGCTGGTTGTCGTAGCGGTTCACCAGGTAGCCGCGCCCCAGCGACTCCTCGATGAAGGGCTGGATGCGCAGGCCGAAGCGGCCGGACTCGTCCCCGATGCGCAACAGGCGCACCACCTGGCCGTAGTCGCTGCGCTCGTCCCAGTCCTCGCGCCGGAGCCACGCGCCGTAGTCCTGGTCCTTCTGCTTGGGCGCGTTGTCCAGCAACCGGAAGCGCAGCGGGGCGCCCAGCATGAACGCGAAGTCCTCGCCGCCATCCACGCCCAGGGAGGGGTACGCGTAAGCGAACAGGTCCTGCTCGCCGCCGGGCGTGCCGGACGGAAAGCTCAGCGGGCCCACCTCCAGGAGCGCCCGGAAGCCGATGCCTCCCGAGGAGGCCGGCGCGGCCACTTCCTGCTCCTCGTTGGGAACCTCCTCGATCGACGAGGACTGGGAGTGCAGCAGTGCGAGGAGGGCCACGAAGGGAGCACCAGTCATTGGTGCTCAGTGTACTTGGCGACGGGTGGGGTGCACAGACGAAGACCCGGCGGGCCCGGGTACGGACCTTGCCGGGTCTTCGTCTTCACTCGGAGTGGCTAGTGGGTGGGATCGGGCGTGGCGTCCGTGTCCACCTTGGCGTCGGTGCTGGAGTCGTCGGTGTCGCTGTTGAGCGCGCCGGACTCGTCCTTGATCTCGCTCTTGCCGGCGCTGCTTTCGTCGCCCGCGCCGGAGCCGCCGGTGCCGGCGCTGTCCTTGTTCTGGTTGACGGAGCCCGCGGGGGCCTGGGCGTCACCCAGGTCGGTGGGGGTGTTCTGCTGCACGTCCCACTTCTGGCCGTCCTGGGTCTTCACGGCTTCGTCCGCGGCGCCGCTGCCGCCGGTGGCCTCACCCTCGTAGACGGTGGGCGCGTCCATGCGGTCGCGCTTCTCCAGGTCGCTCACGTTGCTCGTCTCGCCGGGCGACTTGTTCGACTCTTCAGCGGCGGCGGCATCGGAGCTGCTGCTGTTGGACGAATCAGAGCTCGCGCCCGCGCTGCCCGAACCGCCCATGGCACCGGCCTCCGGTGACGAGGCTTCGCGCGTGTTGGCGGACTGACCGGCGCAACCGTACAGCGACAGGGCGGCGAGGGCCGCCATCAGGGGAAGCTTCATGGGAAATCTCCTGTGGGAGTCGGGTTTCGTCTTCCGGAAATCTGGTTGTCCTTCCGACAGGGACAAGGACACACACGGGCCTCCGCCCTCCGGCCCGCTCCTGGGCGACCAGGGAGGCGGGCGCTGCGTGCCGCGGGCCTTGCCCCGCTTCCACGTCCTCGTGACAGGCGCTTGACTACGGCTGTAGTCAGTCGTACCTTCTTCGTGACTACAGGTGTCGCCAAGAAGGACGGGACGGATGAAGAAGCCGGTGGGAGAGCAGGAACTCGCGCTGCTGCGGTACGTGGCGGAGCACGGCCCGGCGACGGTGGGGGAAGTGGCGGAGCGCTTCGGCGAGGCGCAGGGCCTGGCGCGCTCCACCATCCTGACGGTGATGGAGCGGCTGCGGCTCAAGGGGTACCTGACGCGCAGCAAGGTGGACGGGGTGTTCCAGTACGCCTCGCCGGTGGCCACGCAAGAGCTGCTGCGCGACGTCGTAGGGAACTTCGTGCAGCGCACCCTCTCCGGATCGCTGTCGCCGTTCGTCACCTACCTGGCCGAGAAAGAGGACGTGTCCGACGAGGAGCTCAAGCAGCTCCAGGACGTCGTGGCCCGCCTGCGGCAGAAGCGGAAGGAATGAGCCGATGACTCCCGTGAACCTGCTGCACGTGATGCCCTGGTGGTCGTCCTGGTCGGAGTCCCTCTGGCGCGCCTCGTGGCAGGGGGCGCTCTGCGCGCTGGCGGTGTGGGTGCTGGCCAGGGCGGTGCCGCGCCTGCCCGCGTCCCTGCGCGCGGGCCTGTGGTGGCTGGTGGCGCTCAAGTTCGTGCTGACGCTGGGCTGGCCGCGTCCGGTGCCCCTCGCGCTGCTGCCCGCGGAGACCGTGGCCTCCGTGAGTCCGCAAGCGCGGAGCACCGCGCCACAATCACAGACGCAGGGGACTCAATCCCAGACGTCGGTGCTCATCCTCCAGCGGGACGCGGGTCGGTCCGCCCCTGTTGCCGTGCAGCCCCGACGCCTTCCCACGGGTGACGAGAGCCCGGTGCTCGCGTCCTTCCTCGCGGATCCGATGCGTTCCCTCCGCGCGTGGCCCTGGGCCCAGGGAGTGGCGTGGACCCTGCTGCTCCTGTGGGGCGCGGGCGTCGTCTGGCAGGTGCGGGGCCACGTGCGTGCGTGGCAGCAGGTGCGGGGCATGCGGCAGCGGGCGCGGCCCCTTCAGCACCCGATGCTCGAAGAAGAGGCGGAGTTCCTCGCGAGCGAGGCGGGCCTGCGCCGTCCGCCCCTGCTGCTCGTGTCGGACGAGGTGGCGAGCCCGCTGGCCGCGGGGCTCCTGTCGCCGGCCATCGTGCTGCCCTCGAAGGCGGTGCGTGAACTGCCCGAGGACGCGCTGCGCATGGCGCTGGCCCATGAGGTGGCGCACCTGCGACGCGGGGACCTGTGGCTGGGCTGGGTGCCGGCGCTGGCGGAGACGGTCCTCTTCTTCCACCCGCTCGCGCGGCAGGCGGCCCGCGAGTACGCGCTCGCCCGGGAAGAGGCGTGCGATGCGGAGGCCCTGCGTCTCACCGGGGCGGAGCCCGCGGACTACGGCGAGCTGCTCATCGCCTTTGGCATCACCCGGCCCCCGGGCAGCGCAGCGGCACTCGGGGCGTCGGCGCACCTTCACGCGCTGCACAGGAGGCTCCGCATGCTGGAACACGTCGATGTCATCCCCACCCATCCCCGCCGGTGGCTGAAGGGTGCGCTGTTCGCCCTCGGCGCCGTGGTCCTGATGCCCTTCCAGGTCGTCGCCAAGGCGCCCGCCGCGTCCACCCCCAACGCCACGACCGACGCGGGCACCAAGGTGGGCACCACCCGGACCCTGAACAACGAGCCCACGTCGGGAACGGACACCACCAGCAAGGCGCCGAAGGCCCCCGCGCCGCCCGCGCCCATGGACATGGAGGACGGTGACACCTTCGCGTACCTCTCCGATGGCCGGACGATGGTGGTCGGCTCCTCGGACGACGTGCACCTGGCGCGCACGTTCAAGCAGAAGGGCAAGGACATCATCTTCGTGCGCCGCGATGACAAGCCCTTCCTGATCCGCGACCCGCAGACGCTGGAGCAGGTGCGCAAGCTGATGGAGGAGTCCGGGAAGCTGGGGGACGCGCAGGGCGCCCTGGGCCAGCAGCAGGCCGCGCTCGGTCAGAAGCAGGCCGCGCTGGGCCAGAAGCAGGCGGAGTTCGCCTATCCCCAGACGCAGTTGGCCTCGAAGCACGCCGCCCTCGCGTCCAAGCGCGCGGACATCGCCATGGAGCGCGCCCGGCTCGCCACCCTCGCCGACGACACCGAGCGCGACCGCCAGGAGGCGGGGCTGGACAAGCGCGAGGAGGACCTCGACCGCGAAGGGGAGGTCCTCGACCAGCAGCAGGAGGAGATCGGCAAGAAGATGGAAGCGCTCGGCGACCAGCAGGAGAAGCTGGGCGAAGAGCAGGAGAAGCTCGGTGAGCAGCAGGCGAAGCTGGCCGAGGAGCAGGCCGCCCGCCACCACGAGCAGGCGAAGAAGGTGATGCGCGTCGTCGACGAGGCCATCCGCAAGGGCCTGGCCGAGCCTCTGCCCACCTGAGGACGGAGGGCGCGACCCCCACGGTGACGGCGCACACTGGCTTCCCTCTACCGGGACCCCAAGTGTGAAGTCGTGAAGCCCGTCCCGGAGGTCGCCATGTCCGCCGCCGTCCCGCAGCACACGTCTCGCACCACCATCGACATCCTGGTGCGCCGGGTCCGTCAGGGCTCGGGCGCGTGGGCGAAGCTTGCCCTCACGGAGCGCATCCGGCTCCTGGAGGACCTGCGCCGTGCGTACGCCGCCATCGCGGAGCCGAGCGTGCGAGCGGCCTGCGAGGCCAAGGGCATCGACCCCGGCGGGCCCCTCGCGGGAGAGGAGTGGCTCGCCGGGCCCGTGGTGGTGATCCGCAACCTGCGCCTGCTCGCGGACTCGCTGCGCGACATCCAGAAGCACGGCGTGCCCGTCATCCCCCGCTCGCACCTGCGCACGCTGGAGGACGGGCGGCTCGCCGCGAAGCTCTTTCCCCGCGACGCGCTGGACGGGATGCTGCTGCCGGGCAACGTGGGAGAGGTCTACTTCCAGCCCGGCGTCACCGCCGACAACCTGCGCGAACACCAGGCGTCCTTCTACCGCAAGCCCCACAAGGGCCGCGTGTGCGCGGTGCTGGGCGGCGGCAACGTCAACTCCATCCCCCCGCTGGACTGCCTCTACAAGCTCTTCGTCGAGGGCACCGTCTGCGTGCTCAAGATGAACCCCGTCAACGCGTACCTGGGGTCCTTCCTGGAGCAGGCCTTCGCCCCGCTCGTCGCGCGCGACGCGCTGGCCATCATGTACGGCGGCGCGGAGGAGGGCGCGCAGCTCGTGCACCACGACGCGGTGGACGAGGTGCACATCACCGGCAGCGACCGCACCCACGACGCGCTCGTGTGGGGCCTGCCCGGCCCGGAGTCCGACGCGCGCCGCCAGAAGAACGAACCGCTGCTCACCAAGCACGTGTCCAGCGAGCTGGGCAACGTGTCCCCCGTGGTGGTGGTGCCGGGCCCGTACTCGGACGGCGAGCTGCGCTTCCAGGCGGACGACATCGCCGGCATGGTCGCCAACAACGCGTCCTTCAACTGCAACGCAGCGAAGTTGCTGGTGCAACCCAGGAACTGGAACAGGCGCGGGCACTTCGTGGACCGCATCCAGGCCAGCCTGGGGCAGGCCCCCGTGCGCCGCGCGTACTACCCGGGCGCGGACGAGCGCTGGCGCCAGTTCACCGAAGGCCGCGCGAACCTGCGGCTCGTGGGCACGCCCAAGGAAGGCGACCTTGCGTACGCGCTCATCCCCGATGTGGACCCCGCGAACGCAGGGGACCGCGTCTTCCGTCAGGAGCCCTGGTGCACGGTGTTGTCGGAGACGGGGCTGCCCGGCTCGGACGACCCGGTGGCCTTCCTGGAGGCGGCGGTGGCGTTCCTCAACGAGAAGGTGTGGGGCACCCTCAACGTGGCGCTCATCGTCCACCCGAAGTCGCTCAAGGACCCGAAGGTGAAGGCCGCGGTGGAGAAGGCGGTGCGCGACTTGAAGTACGGCACCGTGGCCGTCAACACCTGGCCCGCCGCGGCCTACGCGCTGGGCAGCCTGCCCTGGGGCGGCCACCCGTCCTCGTCGCTCCGGGACATCCAGAGCGGGCAGGGCTGGGTGCACAACGCGCTCATGCTGGAGGACATCGAGAAGGCGGTGGTGCGCGCCCCGCTCAAGTCCCTGCCCGCGCCCCCGTGGGTGCCGGGCCACCAGGGCCTGGCGGACCTGGGCCGCCGGCTGGTGGACTTCGAGCAGTCCCCCTCCTGGTGGAAGGTGCCGGGCATCGCGCTGGCCGCCCTGAGACGGTGAGACACCCATGAGCCTTCCGGAGGCAGGCGGGGAAGCTGCCTTTCGGGGGGCTCGTGGTAGGTAGAGGGCCCATGGCATCCAGGTACGCGCAAGAGGGTGGGCAGTTGCTTCAGCAGGGCCAGCCCGCGGAGGCGGTGAAGAGCTTCCAGAAGGGGCTGTCCATCGACCCGAAGGACGTGGACTGTCTGATGGGCCTGGTGCGCACCCACCTGAGCACGGGCGCCTCGCAGGAGGCCCAGGGCGCCGTGACGCGCCTGTTGCAGGTGCAGCCGGAGAACACCGAGGCGCAGGCCCACCTGGCCATGCTCAAGGCCCAGGCCGGGGACCCGGTGGCGCTGGTGACGCTCAAGGCGCTGGCCGCCGCGCCCACCGCCGGCTACTTCGAGCGCTTCAACCTGGGCACGCTCCTCGCCGAGCGAGGCGACCTGGACGGCGCGAAGGCCGCCTTCGAGGCCGCGCAGGTGGTGGCGCCCCACAGCGTCTACCCGCACTTCGAGCTGGGCCGCATCGCGGTGCAGCGCAAGGACACTGCGGCGGCGGTGGAGCACTTCCAGCAGGCCGCGGCGCTGGCGCCCCAGGAAGCGCTGCCGTTCCTGATGCTGTCGCGAGCGCACGCGTCGAATGGCTCCGTGGGCCTGGCCATCGCGGCGGGCGTGCAGGCGCTGGAGAACGCGCGGGGCAAGACGCGCGTGGCGGTGTTGCAGGACCTCTTCCGGCTGTACCTCCAGGCCAACAGCCAGGAGGCCGCGCGGCGCACCATCCGGGAGCTGCGCGAGCTGGACCCCACGCAGGTTCAGTACCTCCACCTCCAGGGGCTCGCGGCGCTGCTGGCCGGGGAGCTGGCGGAGGCCAAGGCCCTCTTCGAGGAGGCCCTCCAGCGCGCGCCGCACCAGTGGGACGTGCGCCACTCGCTGGCGCAGGCGCACGAGGCCATGGGCAACCGTGAAGAAGCGCGGCGATTGCTGGAGGAGACGGTGGCGGTGGCGCCCAACGAGCCCGCCCCCACCAACGACCTGGTGCGCCTGCTGATGGGGGACCAGGACCACGCGCGGGCCCGCGTGCTGCTGGAGCGGGTGCTGGCCGTGAACCCGAATGATGCGCTCACGCACCTGAACCTGGCGCGCGCCCACCAGCCCTTCGACCGGGCGGAGGCCACCCGCCACGCGAAGCAGGCGCAGTCGCTGGGCGGGGATGACACCTTCCAGGAGCAGGTGGCGCGGTTCCTGTCGGACCTCGGCTCCTGACGCACCCCGTCTTCCGCCGGCCCCCGGCCGTGCCTACCTTCAGGCACGGCCGAGACAGGGCAGGCAGGGGGGCGTATGCGCAAGGCGGAGCAGGCACTGATTGAACAGTTGGAGGCGCGCTTCCGGGAAGTGACGCGTCTGCTCTACGACACGACCGTCCCGGCGCGGGTGCTGGACGCGGAGTTGATGCCGCTGATGGCGGAGAACGTCACCTTCACCGACCCGTGGCAGAAGGGCGGCGGCAAGGAGACGTACCGCAAGGGCGCTGCGGGCTTCCACTGCATGCTCCGCTTCGACTTCGACATCTTCCAGCTCAACGTCCAGCTGGAGCCGGACGGGAAGAGCGGGCGGGCCATCGTGGACGGGGTGATGAACCTGAAGCAGTTCGCCTGGCTGTACACCTACCCGCTGCGCACCATCCTGGTGTTCGACTTCACGCTCCAGCGAGGCGAGGACGGCGGCGAAGTGCTGCCGCTCATCCACGCGCACGAGGAGATGTGGAGCTTCGGCGACATGATCGCCAACGTGCCCGGCGTGGGGACGCTCTACAACGGCTTCCGCGACGCCTTCAGCCATGGCTTCCTGGCGGCGTCCGCGCTGTGCGGGCGCCTCAAGCGGGCCACGTAGCTGGCGCCTCAGGTGGGGATGATCTTCTCCGCCTGGAGCTGACGCATCAGCGCCACCATGGCCTCGGTGCTGTCCAGGTGCATCTCGTGGAAGCCGAAGCGGCGGGCCTTGTTTACGTCGAAGAACGCGTCGTTCTCCACGTGGAAGATGAAGTCGCCGAAGGCCCAGTTGGCCAGCTTCTTGAGGCCGTGCGGGTGCAGGCCATGGCGCTGCGTGAGCGCCTCCCAGACGGGGGATTTGTCCTTCATCGCCTCGGTGAGGGAGAAGGGCTGCGGGTCGGCGCACGCGATGCCGAACGCGTCCGCGATGCGCGGGAAGACCTGGCTCCAGCGGAAGACGTCGCCGTTGGTGATGTTGAAGATCTCCCCCGCGCACGCCTCGTTGAGGGCGGACCACTCCATGGCCTTGGCCAGCACCGTGGCGTCCGTCACGTTGGCGAGGATGGAATAAGCGCGCGGCGTGGAGGGGAAGCGCAGCGGCACGCGCAACGCCTTGCACAGTGACGCATACACGCCGATGAGGTTGCCCAGGTTCATCGGGTTGCCCACGGCGAGGCCCATCATCATGTCGGGCCGGAGGGCGGTCCAGCTCCAGCGCCGGCCCTTGGAGGCGTCGCGCAGGTAGTCCTCCTGGTCGTAGTAGAAGTTGGGCGGGAAGTGGCGCGGGTCGGTCTCCTTCGCGGGCGTCTTGTAGAGGCCGAACTGCGCGCCGTACGCCTTGCCGCCCTGGATGAAGGAGACGTGGCGGAAGCCCGGCGCGTGCTTCTCCAAGGCCTCCACGGTGTTGCGCAGCAGGGCGACGTTGACCTTGGTGAGGTCCGCGGCGTCCGGGCGCTCCTGGTACGCGGCGAAGAAGACGTGGGTGACGTCGCGGAGCCACTCCGAAGCGCTCGCGAGCGAGTCCGGCGACTGCAAGTCCAGCGAGCGCACCTCGGCGCGCGTGGCGAAGTCCGGCGCGGCGCGCGACACGGCCTTCACCTTCCAGTCCGGCCGCGTGTCCAGGTGCGTGATGAGGTTGCGGCCAATGATGCCAGTGGCGCCCAGCACCAGCGCGGTGTGCTTCGTCGTCATGAGGGTGTTCTCCGGAAACTGTCTGTCTTCAGCGGCCGAACAGCCCGCGCCGCTTGGGCGGCGTCTGTCCGCCCTGCACGCGCGACAGACGCTGCCCCAGGATGCGGCTCATCTCCAGCGCGACGGCGGGGTTGGCCATCATCACGCCCCGGAAGTCGTCGCGGCCCACCGCGGCCAGCTCGCTGGGAGCGGTGGTGACGGCGGTGGCGTTGCGCGGCTCGCCCGTGAGCAGGGCCAGCTCCCCGAAGAAGCCGCCCTGCTTCACCGTGGCCACCGTCTGCCGGCTGCCGTCCTTCATCGCCACCTCTCCGGTGACGACCACGTAGAAGCTCTCCCCCGCGTCGCCCTGGCGGAACAGCTCCGTGCCCGCGGGCAACTGGAGCAGCTCCGCGCCGCGCGCCACGTTCTCCAATTCCTCGTCACTCAGGGGCGCCAGGAAGTCCAGCTTGCGCAGCGTGTGCGCCAGCGTCGACGCCAGCCCTTCGCCCAGCGGCGGCTCCGCCGTGAGGAACTCCACCGCCTTGGCCACCTGCGTGCGGCGCGCCACCAGGATGACGTTGTGCCCGGCCTTGAGCTGCGTGTTGCCCTCCGGCAGCGCAGTGTGCCCCTGCGGATCCACCAACGCGATGAAGATGCACTCGCGCGGGAAGCCCTCCAGCGCCCGCACCTGCGCCACCGTCTGCCCCGCCACCCGCGCGCGGGAGGGGATGGCCAGCTCGAACAGGAGCGCGTCGCCGCTGCTGAGCGGCAGCGACCCGGACACCTGTGGGAAGTCGATGGCGGTGGTCATCTTCGCCACGACGACGTCCGCCTCCGCCACCAGCTCCTTCACGCCCGCCAGCCGGTACGCCTCGCGGTAGTTCGTGTCCAGCATCCGCACCATCAGACGCGCGCTGGACACCGAACGCACCAGCATGGTGAACGCCAGGTTCGCCGGGTCGTGCGCCAGCACCGCCGCCGCCACGTCCGCGCTCCCGATGCCCGCCGCCTCCAGCACGCGCGGGTTGGTGGCGTCCCCGCACACCGTCACCACGCCCACCTCCTCGAAGAGGCGCGCGCAGATGGTGGCATCGCGCTCGATGACCGTCACCGTGTGCTGCTCCGACACGAGCCGCGCCGCCAGCGCGCCGCCCACCCGTCCTCCCCCCGCGATGACGATCTTCATGACGCCTTGTGCTCCTTGCTGTCCTTGCTCGCGCTGCCGCCGTGCAACACCTTCTCCAGGTCCAACATCCTCGCGTCCAGATGCGCCAGCATCTCCTCCGCCGTCGCCTCCGGAATCAGCCCGTTGCGCCGAGCGCCCTGCAACGCCGTGCGCTCCGCGTCGATGAGCCGCCGCCGCATGCTCAGGAGGTCCTTCGCCCCTTCCGCCAGGTGCTGCTCGCCAATGCGCCGCAGCTCCCGCTCCGCCCGCGCGATGTTCACCTGGTACTCGCTGCGCAGGTGCTCATAGGCCGCGCGCGGCAACAGCCCCTGCGTGTGCAGCGCCTCCAGCTCCACGTGCGCCGCGCGGCTGGCGATGAGCTTGCCCCGCTGCCCCGCCATCTCCAGCGCCACCGCGTCCTGCTGGAACAGCCCCAGCCACTTGAGCGCGCCCGTGAGCATCAACCCCTGGCCCACCATGGACACCAGCGTCACGCCGAACGCGATGGCGATGAGCTGCTCGCGCGCGGGCGTCGTCTCCGGAAGACCCAGCGCGAGGCCAATGGACAGCGCGCCCTTGATGTTGCCCACCAGGAACACGTGCTGCCAGCGCAGCGGGATGCTCTCCGCGGGCTTGAGCCAGCGCAGCAGCAGGAACGGCAGGTAGATGGCCACCGCGCGCCCCAGCACCACCGCCACCACCGCGATGCCCACGCCGGGCAGGTGTCCCTGGAGCGCCTCCGGCCGCGTGTCCAGGCCCACGGAGAGGAACAGGAACGTGTTCACGCCGAAGGTGGCGTACTCCCAGAAGGAGTGGATGGCCACCTGGCTCTGCGGCGCCACTTCCCGCCGCAGCGTCACGCCCACCGCCAGCCCGGCGATGACGGCGGAGATGGCGCCCGACAGGTGCACCTCTTCCGCCAGCACGTAGGACGCCAGCGCCACGGCCGTCGTCACCATGATCTCCGCGAGCGGATCCTCCGCGCGCCGGATGATGAAGCCGCCCAGCAGGCCCATGGCCAGCCCCACCATCGCGCCGCCCACCGACGCGAGCAGCACGTGGCCGCCCAGCGAACCCAGCGTGGGCGCCTCGCCTCCGGCCACCACCGCCGCGATGGCCGTGTACGCCACCAGCGCGGTGCCGTCGTTGAAGAGGCTCTCCCCCTGGATGATGCCCGCCAGCCGTCCCGGCACCGGCGCGCGGCGGAAGGCATACAGGATGGAGACCGTGTCCGTGACGGCCAGGATGGAGCCCAGCAGCAGCGCGGGCCCCCACGCCAATCCCAGCAGGAAGTGCAGCGCGGTGCCGGTGGCCCCAATGGCCAGCATCATCCCCAGCGTGGACAGCACCCCGATGGGGACCGCGTTGGCGCGGATGCCATTGAGGTCCGCGCTGATGCCACCTTCGAAGAGCAACAACGGCAGACAGATGAGGAACACCACCTGCGGGTTGAGCGGCGGCACTCCGGGCAGCAGGTGGCCCACGGAGATGAGCAGGCCTCCCAGCACGAGCGCGACGTTGTACGGCACGCTGGCCCGCTTGGCGGCGATCGCCAGCGCGATGGCCGCCACCATCAGGCCGATGAGGATGGGGACTTCCAGCAACACGTCGACTCCATCAGGCGCCAGGGGAGGGCGGAGTTTTCCAGAATCGCGGGGCCAGTGCACGGGCACCATTCCCTTTTCGTCATCCATGCCCGCCTGCCTTCCCGCTCCCGAAGTGGACCCTGGCGGGAGGGCGTCCGCGTGGTACAGCTGGGCGCCCGATGACCCCCTCTCCCCCGGTGCTCTCCGTCCAGGCGCTGCGCAAGGTGTATGGCGACCGCGCGGCCGTGGACGGCATCTCCTTCGACGTGGGCCGCCGTGAAATCGTGGGCCTGCTGGGACCCAACGGCGCGGGCAAGAGCACCACCATCAACATGCTGCTGGGCGTGCTCCAGCCGTCCTCCGGCACCATCCACATCGAGGGCGTGGACCTGGCGTCGCACCGCGTGCAGGCGCTGGAGCGCACCAACTTCGCCGCCGTCTACGCACCCCTGCCGGGCAACCTCACCGTGGCGCAGAACCTGCGCGTCTTCGGCCTCATCTACGGCGTGAAGGGGCTGACGGCCCGCATCGAGGCGCTGCTGGAGGAGTACGACCTGCGGCGCTTCCGCGACACCAAGTGCGGCGTGCTGTCCTCCGGTGAGCAGACGCGCGTGTCCCTGGCCAAGGCCATGCTGAACCAGCCGCGCCTGCTGCTCCTGGACGAACCCACCGCGTCGCTGGACCCTGCCACGGCGGTGGACATCCGCACCCGCATCCAGGCCTTCGCCGCGAAGGGGGACAGCGGCGTGCTGTGGACGTCGCACAATATGTACGAGGTGGAGGCCGTCTGTGACCGCGTCCTCTTCCTCGCGCGCGGCCGGGTGCTGCTCCAGGGTGACCCGAAGACGCTCCCGCGCGAGCACGGCCACGCGTCGCTGGAGGAGCTGTTCATCGCCGTGGCCAACGAACCCCTGGCCCTGGAAAGGCCCCCGCTGCCATGAAGCCGAGCCGAGTCGCGGGCATCGCGCTGCGCCAGTACTACCTCTACAAGGGCAACTTCGCGCGCGTCGTGCCGCTGTTCGCGTGGGTGGCCATCGACATGGTGCTGTGGGGCTTCATGACCCGGTACCTCAACAGCGTGAGCTCCTCCGGCTACGACTTCGTGCCGGCGCTGTTGGGCGCGGTGCTGCTGTGGGACTTCTTCGCCCGCGTGATGCAGGGCGTGACCATGGGGTTCTTCGAGGACGTCTGGTCGCGCAACTTCCTCAACGTCTTCGCGACACCGCTGTCCCTGCCGGAGTACGTGAGCGGCCTCGTGCTGACGAGCATCGCGACGAGCGCCATTGGCCTGCTCGTCATGCTCCTGTTGTCCAGCACGGTGTTCGGCCTGTCCTTCGCCGCCTACGGCGTGATGTTCGTGCCCTTCGTGCTGGTGCTGTTCCTGTTCGGCATCGCGCTCGGCATCTTGAGCAGCGCGCTGGTGCTGCGGCTGGGCCCCGCGGCGGAGTGGTTCGTCTGGCCCATCCCCAGCCTGCTGTCGCCCTTCGTGGGCGTCTTCTATCCGCTGTCCACGCTGCCGGAGTGGATGCAGTGGGTGGCCCGCGCGCTGCCCCCGTCGTATGTCTTCGAGGGCGTGCGCACGTTGGCGGCGGGAGGCGAGTTCTCCGGCGCCACGCTCGGGTGGGGCCTGGGGCTGGCCGTGCTGGACATCCTTCTGGCCGGCCTGTGCTTCCAGTGGGTCTACCGCTACGCGGTGCGCACGGGCCTGTTGGCCCGCTACAGCGCCGAGAGCGTGACCTGACGCCTTCAGCGCCGGATGCGCAGCAGCAGGTCCTTCTTCGCGCCGCAGCTGCCCCGGCCGTCGCAGTTGCTGGTGGTGACGTACAGGTGGCCGTCGGGGCCCATCAGCACGTCGCGCAGGCGGCCGTAGGTGCCTCGCAGGTAGACCTCATGGCGGGCCACCCGGCGCGGCGCCTGCGCGTCGAACATCACCCGGTGCAGGTGCGTGGCGCCCAGGCTGCCCACGAGCAGTGAGTCCTTCCACTCCGGAATCGCCGTGCCCGTGTAGACGGCGGCGCCGCCCGGGGGCATCGCGTCGTCGAAGGTGAGCGACGGGGTGATGCGGCCCTCCTGCGTCTCGCACGAGTAGATGCCGGGCCAGCCCAGGTTGTCGCCCGCCTGCACCACGTTCACCTCGTCGTGCGCGCGGCGCATCGTCTCGCCGCTGGGCCCGTGGTCGGTGAGGTACAGCGTGGTCGCGTCCTTCCAGTCAAAGCCTTGCGTGTTGCGCACGCCCAGGAGGAACGCGGGCGAATTCGGAAAGGGATTGTCCTGGGGCACCGCTCCGTCGGGCGTCAGCCGCAGCAGCTTGCCCGCGGGGTTCGCGGGGTCCTGCGCCACGTCCGGCTCGCGCGCGTCCCCCGTGCCCACGTACAGCATGCCGTCCGGGCCGAAGCGCAGCCGTCCCCCGTCGTGGTACTTCGCGGACGGGATGCCTCCGAAGATGACGCGCTCGAAGGTGGCGGCCGTGCCGTCCGGGGACAGCGTCCAGCGCTCCACCCGGTTCTGCGACGTCCCGTCCGCCTCGGTGGTGACGTACAGGTAGAACTGGCGGTTCGTCGCGAAGTCCGGATGCGCGGCGATGCCCAGCAGGCCGCCCTCGCTGCTGCTCGCGATGGGCAGCGTGGCCACGGGCTGGGGTTGCAGCGTGCCGCCTCGCAGCAGGCGCACGCGGCCGGGGCGTTCGGTGAGGAGCGCATCGCCGCCCGGCAGGAAGGCCACGCCCCAGGGGACCTCCAGCCCTTCCGCCACCACGTCCACCGTGAGGGGCACGGTGCCGTCCTGCCCCCAGCCGTCCTCCACCAGGACGCAGTCCGCGGCGGAGGCGGTGCCCTGCGCCTGGCTCTTGCGGCAGGCGGAGGCGGAGGCGACGAGCATCACGAGGGCGGACAGCAGCAGGCGGCGGGAGCGCATGCGGGGGAATCTAGCGTCCGCCACGCCGGTGAACGCACGCCACGGACCTGGAAGGGGGGCAGGCGGGCGCAACCCCCCGGGGGATACGACCGGCGGCGGCGTTGTCTTGGCCCCCTTCGTGGGCACCTTGCTCGGGCGGGTTCATCAGCACCCAAGGCATCCCATCCTGGCAGGAGGCAATTCCATGGCGCGCATCGCATTCATCGTGGCCAACGACTTCGAGGACTCGGAGTTCCGCATCCCCTACGACAAGGTGAGGCAGGCAGGGCACGAGGCCGTCATCATCGGCGTGGAGGCAGGCAAGTCCCTCAAGGGCAAGAAGGGGACGGAGATCACGACGGAGCGCGCGGTGAAGGAAGTGAAGGCCGCCGACTTCCAGGCGCTGGTCATTCCCGGCGGCTATTCCGCGGACCACCTGCGCATGGACATCGGGATGGTCGGCTTCGTGCGCGACTTCTTCAAGGCGGACAAGCCCATCGCCGCCGTGTGCCATGGGCCGTGGATGCTGGTGGAGGCGGACATCGCGGACGCGCACACCGTCACGTCGTTCCCCTCCATCAAGACGGACCTCATCAACGCCGGCGCGCGCTGGGTGGACCGCGAGGTGGTGGAGGACGGCAACATCATCACCTCCCGCAGGCCGGATGACCTGGAGGCCTTCAGCGCCGCGCTGCTGCGTCAGGTGCAGAACGGCATCGCCCCGCGCCTGGGCGCGCCCCTGGCCCCGGAAGCCACCGCGGCCCGCGCGCCGCCGATGCACTGAAAGTCCTCCCAGCCCACACGGTCCGGAAGGGAATCACCCAGGCCCTCGGGACGCGACGCGCGCCCGGGGGCCTCGGTCGTTCACCCGCGCACCGCGATGTAACCCCAAAGGTTGTCTTTCCGTTGTTCTGGGATTGTTCCGCGTCAAATGCGGTGCCAGCGGACCCCCCTCCATGACCCTGGCATCCCGACCCGTGCCCCTTCCGCCTCGACAGGTTGTCCGAGCGGTGCTCCACGAGGTGCTGGAGAGCAAGCTCGGAGGCGAGGTGGTGGTGAAGTCCCCCTCCGTCTCCGGGCGCATCTTCGTGGTGGAGCGCAAGGTGGCCTGGACGGTCCTCACGGGCCCCGGGGCGCGCAGTACCACATCATCCGTCCGCTCGGGACCCGTGAGGGCCTGTTCCTCTACATCGCGCTGCACCGCGCGAGCGCGAACCTGGCGATGGCGCGCTTCCGGCTGGCGGAGCTGGAGAAGAACCTCCAGGTTTGAGCCGGACCGCCCGTGCAATGCCAGACATCCTGGGTGCTGGCGCACGGGCATGCCATGCTGGGACTCCTGCCCCACGATGCCGCACTCTCGCGGCGTCCGGCTGCCGGAGTCACCCCATGTCCAAGCCCAGCTCCAGGTCCCGTCTGCTCGCCGTCCTCTTCGTCACCGCCTCCCTGTCCGTCTCCGCGAGCGAACCCGTGAAGAAGGGCGACGAGTCGACTTCCGCGGCCCAGCCGGGCAAGGCGGGCTCGACGGCCTCGGAGGGGAAGGGCGCCGGCAAGGGCAAGGAGGCGCAGGCGCCGAAGGCCGGCAAGGGCAAGGGCAAGGCCAGCAGCGGCGGCAAGGGCAAGGCCGCGAACGACGCCGCCGAGTAGCGGCCCCGGCCCTCCGGGCGAGCCGTCAGTGCTCGCCCGCGCGCTGCTCGCCGGCTTCCACGCGCAATGCCAGACGGTTTCCGCGTGGAGGCAGCGGGCAGGTGGCGAAGCGGGTGAAGGCGCACGGCGGGTTGTATGCGCGGTTGAAGTCCACCACGACGCGCCCGTCCTTGTCCGGCAGCGGCGTGGAGAGGAACCGGCCGGCGCCGTAGGTGGTGTCGCGGTTCGTCTCGTCGCCGAAGATGATGAACAGCTCGTCCGAGCCGTCCTCCAGCACCGGCACCAGGCGGTGCTCCTTGCCCGCCACGGTGAAGACGAGCGTGCCGGGCGACTTCATCTCCTCCTGCATGCCCAGCACGTTGGGCACGGTGATGGTGCGCGGCGTGGCGTCCGGCACCAGCTTCGCCTCCACCTTCCACGCGGCGCTGGGCGCATACGTCGGGATGCCGTGGAACTGCTTGCGTGCCGGGGCTTGCGTATCCTTCACGCGCACCCCCAGCCGGTCTCCCCGGCGGATGACCTGGAAGCTCACGCTGCCCAGGCGCAGCACGTCCGGTTCGCCCTTCTCGTCTGTCTTCAGCGCGCCTCCCGTGAAGGGCTTTCCCTCCAGCGTGAAGGCCGCGTTCGGCGCGGGCTCGAAGCGCACGCTGTCACCCTCGCGCACGAAGGTGCCCGCATGGGACGGGACGGGCGCGGGCAGGGGCACGTCGCTGTCGGGCGCGGAGCCGGCCGCCTGCTTGCCCTCCTCCAGCCAGGTGAGCCCCACCAGGGTGAGCCAGCCTCCTTCCGCCGACAGTCGCTCCAGGCGCTGCGCCTGCCAGGCGCGGGTGGCGGCGACGACGTCTTCCGTGGCGGCGGCCTTGTCCTTCGGTTCGGAGGTCATCTTCTTCTTCTCGGCGGCAGGGGCGACAGGCTTGGGAGGCGTCTTCGCGGGCGGCGCGGCCTGCAGCGCCAGGGACAGGACCAGGGCGAGGGTGCTCATACGGGAGGGGCCTCGGGGCTTGGG
>NZ_RAWA01000162.1 GCF_003611675.1 Corallococcus sp. CA053C | reverse complement strand
GCCGGGAAGGGTGCGCTCCCTGACGGGGAGCGTCAGTCCTGTCGCCTGCCCAACGTCGGTCGCATAGAAAGTGCTGGATCTTTGCGAAAGCCGGGGGTATAGGCCCCCGGCTTTTGCAATTGGAGCGCCATGTCGAGAGACACGGTGTTCCGACCTGGTTCATGACAGCAGGGACCCGGAAGGGGAGAAGACGCGTCCGTTGGGAACCGGGTAACCGGTCGGACCGTCCATCCGCTCCAGGTTCAAACGGCCGCAAGGTCAGCCCTGCCGAGACTGGAGGTGCGGTGTGGTGCCTCTCGGAGGCCCCCCTCTCGCTCTGCCACTTTGGCCCAGGCATCACGCCCGACCGTCAGGTCGGGCCTAAAAGGAGGTGAGTCAAGGTGCTGAAGAGCGAGAAGGAAGTGATGATCAAGGAACTCCACGAGAAGTTCGCCCGGACCAAGTCCGCGGTGGTCGCCGAGTTCTCCAAGGTGGACGTGGAGACGGTGACCAAGCTTCGTCGGAAGTTCCGCGAGGGCAAGGTCGAGTACAAGGTCATCAAGAACACGCTGGCGCGCCGTGCCGCTGAGGGCACGTCCGTCTCCGTGATTTCGGATGACTTCACGGGTCCCGTGGCCCTGTGCATCAGCTACGACGACGTGGTGGCTCCTGCCAAGATCCTGATGGAGTTCATCAAGGACATGGAGACCATCAAGGTCCGCAGCGCCGTGGTGGACGGCCGCAAGGTCGACGTCAACGGTGTGAAGGCGCTGGCGAAGTTGCCGGGCCTCAATGAGCTCCGAGGGCAGTTGCTCGGAATGCTCAACCAGCCTGCTGGCAAGCTGGTTCGGACCATCGCGGCCCCCGGGTCGCAGCTCGCGCGGGTCATCCAGGCCAACGCGGACAAGTCGAAGCCCGAGTAATCGTCCCGAGAAGTTTTTCTACCGCAACCCCCGCGGCCAGGCTGACCCAATGGGTCGCCGGCCGTTAGTCAACACCAGAAGGACACAGTTCCATGGCTGACCTGAACAAGATTGCCGAAGACCTCTCCTCCCTGACCATCCTGGAGGCCGCTGAGCTCGTGAAGGCCCTCGAGGCCAAGTGGGGCGTTTCCGCTGCGGCCGTTGCCGTTGCCGCGGGTCCTGCCGTTGCCGCCGCTCCTGTCGAGGAGAAGACGGAGTTCAACGTGGTTCTCGCGAACGCGGGCGCCAACAAGATCAACGTCATCAAGGAGATCCGCGCCATCACCGGCCTGGGCCTGAAGGAGGCCAAGGACCTGGTCGAGGGCGCGCCCAAGACGGTCAAGGAAGGCGTCAACAAGGACGACGCCAAGAAGATCAAGGACCAGCTCACCGCGGCTGGCGCCACCGTCGAAGTGAAGTAGTTCTGACAGGGGCTGTCCTGTTCTTCCGGGAAATCCCGGGCAGCCTCCTGACCGGATGAGCAGGCCGGCGTCCCCTTTGCTGGGGCGCCGGCTTTGCCCATTTGACATTTGCCAAATTTCCCGGCGCCGCCGCGCGTTACTGAAGTTTGCCCCGCCCGAGCAGCCGTCTCCGGAGACCGAATGCCGACGCAGATCCAGAACAATTTCCGCGTGCGGAAGACCTTCGCCAAAATCGCGAAGATCATCGACATTCCCAATCTCATCAACATCCAGAAGCAGTCCTACGAAAAGTTCCTCCAGGCCGATATTGCCCCGGAGAAGCGCGAGGACCTTGGCCTTCAGGGTGTCTTCAAGTCCGTCTTCCCGATCCGGGACTTCAACGAGACCTCCTCGCTGGAGTTTGTCAGCTATCACCTGGAAAAGCCGAAGTACGACGTCGATGAGTGCCACCAGCGTGGAATGACCTACTCGGCGCCCATCAAGGTCGTCGTGCGCCTGGTCGTGTGGGACAAGGACGAGGAAACTGGCGCCCAGTCGATCCGCGATGTGAAGGAGCAGGAAGTCTACTTCGGCGAAATCCCGCTGATGACCCAGAACGGTACGTTCATCATCAACGGCACCGAGCGAGTCGTCGTGAGCCAGCTGCACCGCAGCCCGGGTGCGTTCTTCGACCACGACAAGGGCAAGAGCCACTCGTCGGGCAAGCTGCTCTACAACGCCCGCATCATCCCGTACCGCGGCTCGTGGATCGACTTCGAGTTCGACCACAAGGACCTGCTGTACGTGCGCATCGACCGGCGCCGCAAGCTGCCGGCCACCGTGCTCATCCGCGCCCTGGGCGCCGTCGGTGACACGGCGAAGAAGAACCCGCTCGACTTCAAGGGCTCCACCGAGGAGATCCTCAACTACTACTACGCCACCGAGACCATCTACCTGCAGAGCGCCGCCGACTTCGAGAAGAGCGTCGAGCTGGAGCTCCTGCCGGGTCAGCGCGCCACGCGCGACATCAAGACCAAGTCCGGTGAGTTGATCGTCAAGAAGAACCGCAAGTTCACGCGCGCCGCCATCAAGAAGCTTGAAGCGGCGAAGATGACCAAGCTGCCCATCGACGTGGACGAGCTGTTCACCAAGGTTTCCGCCTACGACGTCGTGGACGAGAACACCGGTGAGGTCATCCTCGAGTGCAACGAGGAGGTCTCGCAGGAGAAGGTGGACGAGCTCCTCAAGCGCGACATCAAGGAGTTCAAGGTCCTCTTCATCGACAACCTCAACGTGGGTCCGTACCTGCGTGAGACGTTGATGCTGGACAAGATCGAGTCGCCCGAGCAGGCCATCATGGAGATCTACCGGCGCCTGCGCCCGGGTGATCCCCCGACGCCGGAGACGGCGACGAACCTGTTCAGCAACCTGTTCTTCAATCCGGAGCGCTACGACCTGTCCAAGGTCGGCCGCCTCAAGCTGAACTTCAAGTTCAGCCTCGAGGAGCCTTTGGATGGCCAGATCCTCACCAAGCGCGACATCCTGGAGGTCATCCGCTACCTGATCGACCTCAAGAACGGCAAGGGGACGATCGACGACATCGACCACCTGGGCAACCGGCGCGTGCGCGCGGTGGGTGAGCTGCTGGAGAACCAGTACCGCATCGGTCTGGTTCGCATGGAGCGGGCGATCAAGGAGCGCATGAGCCTCCAGGAGATCGAGACGCTCATGCCGCACGACCTCATCAACGCCAAGCCCGTGACGGCGGTCATCAAGGAGTTCTTCGGGTCCAGCCAGCTGTCGCAGTTCATGGACCAGACGAACCCGCTCTCGGAAGTCACGCACAAGCGCCGTCTGTCCGCGCTCGGGCCTGGCGGTCTGACCCGCGAGCGCGCCGGCTTCGAGGTGCGCGACGTGCACCCGACGCACTACGGCCGCATCTGCCCCATCGAGACGCCGGAAGGCCCGAACATCGGCCTCATCGCGTCGCTGTCGACCTATGCGCGCGTCAACGAGTTCGGCTTCGTGGAGACGCCGTACCGCAAGGTGGACGCGGGCAGCGTGACCGCGGACGTGGCCTTCTACTCGGCGCTCGAGGAGGAGAAGCACACCATCGCCCAGGCGAACGCGGAGACGGACAAGAAGGGCAAGTTCGTCAACGCGCTGGTGCAGAGCCGCCGCAGCGGCGAGTTCGTCCAGGTCAAGGCCGAGGACGTGGACCTGATGGACGTGTCCCCGAACCAGCTCGTGTCGGTGGCCGCCTCCCTCATCCCGTTCCTGGAGAACGACGACGCGAACCGCGCGCTCATGGGCTCCAACATGCAGCGCCAGGCCGTGCCGCTGCTGCGCACGTCCGCGCCGCTCGTGGGCACGGGCATCGAGGCCATCGTGGCCCGCGACTCGGGCGTCACCTGCGTGGCGCGCCGCGACGGCATCGTGGAGTCGGTGGACGCCGGCCGCATCGTGGTGAAGGCGGACTCCAACGCGGCCCTGAGCGACGTGTCCAGCGAGGTGGACATCTACAACCTGCTCAAGTACCAGCGCTCCAACCAGAACACGTGCCTCAACCAGAAGCCCATCATCCGCAAGGGTGACCGGGTGAAGAAGGGCGACGTGATCGCGGACGGTCCGGCCACCGAAACCGGTGAGCTGGCGCTGGGACAGAACATCGTCGTCGCGTTCATGCCGTGGCAGGGCTACAACTTCGAAGACTCCATCCTGCTGAGCGAGCGCATCCTCAAGGAGGACGTCTTCACGTCCATCCACATCGAGGAGTTCGAGTGCATCGCGCGCGACACCAAGCTGGGCAAGGAGGAGATCACCCGCGACATCCCGAACGTGGGTGAAGAGGCCCTCAAGGACCTGGACGAGAGCGGCATCATCCGCATCGGCGCCGAGGTGAAGCCCGGCGACGTGCTGGTGGGCAAGATCACTCCGAAGGGCGAGACCCAGCTCTCCCCCGAAGAGAAGCTCCTTCGCGCCATCTTCGGTGAGAAGGCCGGCGACGTGCGTGACAGCTCCCTGCGCGTGCCTCCGGGCGTGGTGGGCACCGTCATCAACGCCAAGGTGTTCAGCCGCAAGGGCGTGGAGAAGGACGAGCGCGCCAAGCAGATCGAGTCCATGGAGGAGGCGAAGCTCCTCAAGGACCAGAACGACGAGATCAAGGTCCTCCAGGACTCCGCCTACAGCCGCCTGCGCGGCCTGGTCCGCGGCAAGGAGGTCCAGGGCAAGCTCGTGGACGACAAGGGGAAGATCCTCCTGAAGAAGGGCGACATCCTCAACGACGAGCTGCTGACCACGGTGCCGTACAAGTACTGGGGTGAGATCTCCGTCGGCGAGCCGCTGGACGCGCGCCTGCGCGACATCCTGCGCAGCCTGGAAGAGACGAAGGAGGCCGTGAAGCTGGCCTTCGGCGAGAAGATCGCCCGCATCAAGAAGGGCGACGAGCTTCCTCCGGGCGTCATCAAGATGGTGAAGGTGTACGTCGCCATCAAGCGCAAGCTGGCGGTGGGCGACAAGATGGCCGGTCGCCACGGCAACAAGGGCGTCGTGTCCCGCGTCCTCCCCGAGGAGGACATGCCGTACCTGGAGGACGGGCGTCCGGTGGACATCGTCCTCAACCCGCTCGGCGTCCCCAGCCGCATGAACATCGGGCAGATCCTCGAGGTCCACCTGGGTTGGGCCGCGAAGGGCGTCGGCGAGCAGCTGCAGCGCTACCTCGACGAGAACTTCAGCGGCGAGCAGCTCAAGAAGCAGCTGAAGGTCGTCTACGACGACAAGGCCTTCGGCGACTTCGTGGACGGCCTGTCCGACCAGGAGGTCCAGGACCTCTGCCGCCGGCTCAAGAAGGGCATCCACGTGGCGACGCCGGTGTTCGACGGCGCTCGCGAGACGGAGCTGCACGCCCTCTTCGATGAGGGCCGGCTGCCGCGCTCGGGCCAGATGGTGCTCTTCGACGGCCGCACGGGTGAGCCGTTCGACCAGAACGTCACCGTGGGCGTGATGTACATGCTCAAGCTGCACCACCTGGTGGACGAGAAGATCCACGCCCGTTCCATCGGGCCCTACTCGCTCGTCACGCAGCAGCCCCTGGGCGGCAAGGCCCAGTTCGGCGGCCAGCGTCTGGGCGAGATGGAAGTGTGGGCGATGGAGGCCTACGGCGCGGCGTACACGCTGCAGGAGTTCCTCACCGTCAAGTCGGACGACGTGGTGGGCCGCACGCGCATGTACGAGGCGATCGTCAAGGGCGACAACGTCCTCGAGAGCGGCCTGCCCGAGTCGTTCAACGTGCTCCTCAAGGAGCTCCAGTCGCTGGCCCTGGACGTGGAGCTGTTGGAGAGCGCGCCCCCCGAACGGCAGCGCAGCTTCGGCGGCGACTTCCTCGGCGGCGGTGACGGCGAGGATCGCAAGTCGGGGACCGAGGCCTAAGGCCTTTTCTAAGAAGCCGGCGCGCCCGCCTGACCGGTCGGAACCGCTTCCTCGTGGAGGGAGCGGCCGACCGGGTGCAGGGCGGGGGCCCGAAACGTTTGGCGCCTTGAGCGCTCATAAGTTTTCGGAGGCAACGTGAAGGACATTTTCAACTTCTTCGAGAAGCCGAAGGACCCGCTGTCGTTCAACGCCATCCGCATCGCGCTGGCGTCGCCCGACAAGATCCGGCAGTGGTCGCACGGCGAGGTGAAGAAGCCGGAGACCATCAACTACCGCACGTTCAAGCCGGAGCGCGACGGCCTGTTCTGCGCGCGCATCTTCGGTCCCGTGAAGGACTACGAGTGCAACTGCGGCAAGTACAAGCGCATGAAGCACCGCGGCGTCGTGTGTGAGAAGTGCGGCGTGGAGGTCATCCAGTCCAAGGTGCGCCGTGAGCGCCTGGGACACATCACGCTCGCCACGCCCGTGGCCCACATCTGGTTCCTCAAGTCGCTGCCCAGCCGCATCGGCAACCTGCTCGACATCACCCTCAAGGAGATGGAGAAGGTGCTGTACTGCGAGAGCTACATGGTCATCGACCCGAAGGCGACGCCGCTGCAGCGTGGCGAGCTCGTCTCCGAGGAGAAGATGCACCGGCTCTTCCAGGAGCACGGCGAGGACTCGTTCACCGCGGGCATGGGCGGCGAGGCCGTCCGTGAGATGCTCAAGTCCCTGGACGTGGAGAAGCTGTCCGAGGAACTGCGCAAGGACATGCGCGAGACCACCAGCGAGGCGAAGCGGAAGAAGTACGCCAAGCGCCTGAAGGTGGCCGAGGCGTTCCGCGTCTCTGGCAACAAGCCGGAGTGGATGATGCTGGACGTCATCCCCGTGATTCCGCCCGACCTGCGTCCGCTCGTCCCCCTGGACGGTGGCCGCTTCGCGACGTCCGACCTCAACGACCTGTACCGCCGCGTCATCAACCGCAACAACCGTCTCAAGCGGCTCCAGGAGCTCAACGCTCCGGACATCATCATCCGCAACGAGAAGCGGATGCTGCAGGAGGCGGTGGACGCGCTGTTCGACAACGGCCGCCGCGGCAAGACCATCACCGGCCCGAACAAGCGGCCGCTGAAGTCGCTGTCCGACATGCTCAAGGGCAAGCAGGGCCGGTTCCGTCAGAACCTGCTCGGCAAGCGCGTGGACTACTCGGGCCGCTCGGTCATCGTCGTCGGTCCCGAGCTGCGCCTGCACCAGTGCGGCCTGCCGAAGATCATGGCGCTCGAGCTGTTCAAGCCGTTCATCTACAACAAGCTCGAAGAGAAGGGCTACGTCACCACCATCAAGTCGGCGAAGAAGATGGTGGAGAAGGAGCGTCCGGAGGTCTGGGACATCCTCGAGGACGTGATCCGCGAGCACCCGGTGCTCCTCAACCGCGCGCCCACGCTGCACCGCCTGGGCATGCAGGCCTTCGAGCCCGTGCTCATCGAAGGCAAGGCCATCCAGCTGCACCCGCTGGTCTGCGCCGCGTTCAACGCGGACTTCGACGGCGACCAGATGGCCGTGCACGTGCCCCTCTCCATCGAGGCCCAGATGGAAGCGCGCGTGCTGATGATGTCGACGAACAACATCCTCAGCCCCGCGAACGGCAAGCCCATCATCGTCCCGACGCAGGACATGGTGCTCGGCATCTACTACATGACCCGCGCCCGCGAGTTCGCCAACGGCGAAGGCCGCGTGTTCGCGTCGCCGGAGGAAGTGCGCGCCGCGTACGACCACGGCGAGGTGCACCTGCAGGCCAAGGTGGTGTGCCGCATCGACGCCAAGCGCAAGGAGACCACGGTCGGCCGCGTGCTGCTGTGGGAAGTCGTGCCGCGCCGCGTGGGCTTCGACGCCATCAACAAGGTGCTCGACAAGAAGTCGCTCGGTAACCTCATCGACCTCTGCTACCGCCTCACGGGCGAGAAGGAGACGGTGCTGCTGGCCGACCGCATCCGCAGCCTCGGCTACTTCCACGCGACCCGCGCCGGCATCTCCATCGCGCTCAAGGACATGATCATCCCTGCGAAGAAGCAGGAGTTCCTGGACTACGCGCGCAAGGAAGTGGCGGAGATCGAGAACCAGTACCTCGAGGGCCTCATCACCGACGGTGAGCGCTACAACAAGGTCATCGATATCTGGGCGGAGATCACCGAGAAGGTCGCCCAGGAGATGATGCAGCAGATCTCCACCGACGAGGCCACCGGGTACCACGAGGGCGTGCGCACGACGCGCAAGCAGCCGTCGTTCAACCCCATCTACATCATGGCCGACTCGGGCGCGCGCGGCAGCGCCCAGCAGATCCGTCAGCTGGCCGGTATGCGCGGCCTGATGGCCAAGCCCTCCGGCGAAATCATCGAGACGCCCATCACGGCCAACTTCCGTGAAGGCCTCTCCGTGCTCCAGTACTTCATCTCCACGCACGGCGCCCGCAAGGGCCTGGCGGACACGGCGCTCAAGACGGCCAACTCCGGTTACCTCACCCGCCGTCTCGTGGACGTGGCGCAGGACGCCATCATCAACGAGTACGACTGCGGCACCATGGACGGTCTGTTCATTGGCGCCCTGGTCGAAGGCGGAGAGATCATCGAGCCGCTGGGTGAGCGCATCCTGGGCCGCGTGGCCCTGGACGACATCCTCGACCCGGTGACGGGCGAGGTGCTGGTGCGCGCCAACGAGGAGATCGACGAGGAGCGCGTCCGCCGCATCGAGAACAGCGGTCTGGACCGGGTGAAGATCCGCTCGGTGCTCACCTGCCAGGCCAAGCGCGGCATCTGCGTGGAGTGCTACGGCCGTGACCTGGCGCGCGGCCGCAAGGTGTCCGTCGGCGAGGCCGTGGGCGTCATCGCGGCGCAGTCCATCGGTGAGCCGGGTACCCAGCTCACGATGCGCACCTTCCACATCGGTGGTGCGGCGACGCGGCGCGCGGAGCAGTCCAGCCTCGAGAACCGCTACGCGGGCTCCGTGAAGTTCGCGGGCCTGAACACGGTGCAGAAGGCGGACGGCACGCTGGTGGCCATGAACCGCAACGGCGAGCTCGTCGTCGTCGACGAGTCGGGCCGCGAGCGCGAGCGCTATCAGATCATCTACGGCGCCCGCATCCTGGTGAAGGAACACCAGAAGCTGGAGCCGGGCGTGCTCCTGGCCGAGTGGGACCCGTTCGCGATTCCCCTGCTCACGGAAGTGGGCGGTGTCGTGCGCTACGAGGACATCATCGAAGGCGTGACGATGTCCGAAACGCTCGATGAAGTGACGGGCCTGTCGCGCAAGACGGTCATCGAGTCCAAGGACCCGGAGGCGCGTCCGCGCGTCACCATCCGCGACGCGCAGGGCAACGTGAAGGACCTGCCGTCCTCCCGGAACCAGGCGAGCTACTTCCTGCCCCAGGGCGCGATCATCACCGTGAACGACACGGATGAGATCTCCGCGGGCGAGGTCATCGCCAAGGTGCCGCGCGAGACGACGAAGACCAAGGACATCACGGGCGGTCTGCCCCGCGTGGCCGAGCTCTTCGAGGCGCGCAAGCCCAAGGACGCGGCGGCGATCGCGGAGATCGACGGCGTGGTGTCCTTCGGCAAGGACACCAAGGGCAAGCGCAAGCTCATCATCACCCCCGAGGTGAGCGGTGAGC
Source organism: Corallococcus sp. CA053C (assembly GCF_003611675.1). GTDB lineage: Bacteria > Myxococcota > Myxococcia > Myxococcales > Myxococcaceae > Corallococcus. Next base: position 10,327 of record NZ_RAWA01000162.1, on the reverse strand, counting down.
AGCGCGCGGACCTGGCCAAGGAGTACCTGATCTCCAAGGGCAAGAGCATCAACGTCCACTCCGGCGACCGCGTGAAGGCCGGCGAGGCGATGATGGACGGCGCGGCCAACCCGCACGACATCCTCAAGGTGCTGGGCGAGAAGGAACTCGCGCGCTACCTGGTGGACGAAGTGCAGGAGGTCTACCGACTGCAAGGCGTGAAGATCAACGACAAGCACATCGAGACGATCGTCCGGCAGATGCTGCGCCGGGTGCGCGTCACGGACGTGGGCGACACCAACTTCCTGGTCGACGAGCAGGTCGAGAAGTGGGTGTTCGAGGAGGAGAACGAGAAGGTCATGGCCGAGGGCAAGCGCCCGGCCGTGGGTGAGCCGCTGCTGCTCGGCATCACCAAGGCCTCGCTCTCCACCGAGTCGTTTATCTCCTCGGCGTCGTTCCAGGAGACCACGAAGGTGCTCACCGAGGCCGCCATCAACGGCAAGGTGGACTACCTGCGCGGCCTCAAGGAGAACGTCATCATGGGCCGGCTCATCCCCGCCGGCACGGGCCTGCCGAACTACAAGCACCTCGACATCGAGGTGGAGAGCCCCACGGACGAGGTCAACGAGATGGAGGCCGCCCTGGCCGCCACCCACGGAGACACCGGCCCGCTGGCCCCTCCGCCGTCGCGGCCGGACACCCGGTCCACCGACGTCGCCTAGTGCCCTGACGGAGCGTCCCTGACGCTCCGGGAGACCGCCGCCGTCCTGGTTCATGCCGGGGCGGCGGCTTTCTCGTTTTGCACATTTCATCAGCCTTCAGCTTGACAGCATGTCGCGGTGCGTTATGTTGACGCATCACGTTATCGGCCCGGGATTCCCCGGGTGGGGGAGAGCGACATGACTACGACGAGTGAGAAGACGGCGGAGAAGACGGGTGTCACGCAGAACGTGGAGAGCTTCCTGAAGGGGCAGCTGTCCCAGGCCCAGAAGCGTTTCGAGGGGCTGGAAGGGGAGGCGAACAAGGCCTTCAAGGTGCTGGAGACGCGGGGCCAGGAGGCGAAGAAGGAGGTCCAGGCCCTGTGGACGAAGGTGCAGGCCGGTGAGCTGCGCGCGGACCCCCGGGTGCAGGAGCTGACCAAGAAGGTGGATGCGGCGGGCACGGAGCTGCGCAAGCGGCTGGATGGGCTGCAGGCGAAGGTCGTGGAGGCGGTGGGAGTTGCCAGCCAGTCCCAGGTGCAGCAGATCACCCACGAACTGGGCCGCCTGTCGAAGAAGCTGGATGTACTGCTGAAGCCCACCCGTCGGGCCCACGGCGCGACCAAGAATTCGGGCAGCGCGGCGTCTTCTCCGCGAGCCTGAGCAGCGTTTTCTTCACCCAAGGGGTGTGCTTAGGTGGCAGCCCCTTTCGTTTGAATGCCTCGGGTTTCCCTTCAGGGGCCCGGGGCGCTCCCGGAGCGACTTCATGGACAACAATACCGAGGCCCCCCGAGAGAAGACCTCCGTGGCGGAGGCGTTCGAGCGCATCTGGAGCCAGGCGCTCCTGGCGGTGAACACGGCGGAGGAGGAGGCTTCCCGTGCCGTGCAGCGCGTGGCGACCGTCGCGGGCTGGAGCCAGGACGAGGTGAAGCGTCAGGCCCGGGAGTTCTCGGAGCGGCTGACGGGGCACCGCAAGGACCTGGAGCACAACGTGGAGGAGCGGGTGCGCACGGCGCTCACGCTCTTGAAGCTGCCGCGCCGCGAGGAGTTGCAGGCGTTTGGCAGCCGCCTGGAGCGCCTCTCCGAGCGCATCCAGGCCCTGGAGCACCGCAAGTGAGTGGACCCGCCGCCTCGGGCGGCAGGTCGTTGGGAACGCGGTTCTTCGCGGGGCTGCATGCCCTGAGCAGCGGGTGCTCCCGGCTCCCGTTGCTCGCGGGCGTGGCGCTCGTGGTGTCCGCGCGGGTGGTGCCCCTCCTGGAGGAGCCGCCCTCCCAGCCCGTGGTCCCCGAGGTGGTGTCCCTGGAGTCCGCCTCCGCGGAGGCGGTGCTCATCGACGCGGTGCTGGCCAAGCGCGCCCCGGACCTGGGGCTCACCCTGCGCCGGCGGCTGGGGCAGGCCATCGACGAGGAGGCCCGCCACACCGGGTATGATCCGCTGCTGGTGCTGGCCCTCATCGATGTGGAGTCCGACTTCGAGGAGGAGGCCATCTCCGACAAGGGCGCCCGCGGGCTGATGCAGATCAAGCCCAGCACGCTGCACTTCCTGGCGGAGAAGGAGGGACTGCGGCTGTCGCGCGAGGAGGTCGTGTCCGATCCCGCCGTCTGTGTGCGGCTGGGCATCCGCTACCTGCGCTCGCTGCAGGGCCGGTTTGGCGGCGACCTGGACCTGGCGCTGATGGCCTACAACGCCGGCCCCACGCGCATCCGGGACGCCCTGAAGGCGGGGGAACTGGAGAAGTTCCGCCGCTACCCCCGGGCCGTGCGGCGCGACTTCCGCCGCTTCCGCGAGGGCCACGGCCTGGGCGGAGACTGGGCGCTCGCGCAGCGGGAGTTGCCGCCCGAGGAGCCCGGCGCGACGACGACCGCGGCGCCCTGAAGACGGGCCCGCGGGACTTCCGGGTGAATGTTCGGGGCCGTGGCGCGCTCCAACCCGGGCCACACTCGCCTTGTCCCGCTCCCCGGGGTGCGCTAAGTCGTTGCAAGCCCCCGGGACTGTTGAGGATTCCCAGGAGGGATGCCCCCCATGTCTCGCCCGTCCGCTCGCATCGCGCTCACCCTCGCGACCACGCTCGTCCCCATGCTGGCCCTGGCCGGCTCCGTCTTCCTCAACGGCGTCAACATCGACGGCGTGAAGAACCAGCGCTTCGAGAAGGCCACCGTCCGCATCGACGCGGAAGGGAACGTCCACATCGATGCGCCGGGCTACGCCGCCCGGGTGACGACCGTGACGCCCGCGCCTCCACCCACCGCCACGCCGCCGGTCGCGACGCCTCCAGTCGCCGCCGCCACCGATGCCGGCGTGGCTCCGGCCGCGGCTCCGTCCGGTACCCCGGCCCCCGTGCCGGGACGCATCACCCAGCGCTACTGGCTGGTGACGGAGCAGACGACTCCGGGGATGACCGACTTCGACATCGACGTGTACGTGAACTCGCGGTGGGTGCGTCGCTTGCGCAACAACGAGGACCAGGTGGTCCAGGAGATCACCAGTCAGTTGCGTCCCGGGCCAAACGCGGTGACGCTCATTGCCCGCAAGGTGGCGGGGGGAAGTCGCCGCAGCATTTCTGCCAACAACGTCTTCAAGGTGATCATCGGGGAAGGCAATGAGGGCGGCGGCAACGTGATGATTGACACGCCCCTCATCCGCTTCCAGAAGACGGCTGCGGACGCGCAGGACGCGACCGAGGAGTTCACCCTCACCACCCGCTGACGCGGGGGGCGCGGGGAAGGGAGACGACGGTGTTCACCATCGACGAGCGCTACCGGGGTCTCCCCGCCAGCCGCGACCAGGTGCTCGCGCTGCACCTGTCCCTCAACGCGCCGCACGTGGCCATCCCCGGCAAGCAGGCGGGGCCGGCGCAGGCCTTCGTGGTGGGGCTGCGCGGAGGGCAGGGCGCGGGCGTCTTCGTGTACCTGTACCTGGTGGAGGCGGGCGACTGCGCGGTGTACGTGTCCGGCCGTCGCATCCAGTCCGCGGATGAGCTGCGCGAGGACGAGGACGACGCGCTCGCGTTCGTGGAGTCGCTGGGCTTCATGATGGACAACGCGAACTGGCGCGCCGTGGCGCCCGCGCAGCAGGACGAGTGGCTCAAGACGCTCCCCGTGTTTTTCAAGGAGCCCACGCTCGTGCCCGCCGTGAAGGCCCGTGCCGAAGAGAAGCGCAACGTCGCCACCACCCTGGGCCGCTTCCTGGCCGCGTTCTGAACCTCCACCCCGGATTGGCTCCCATGTTCCGCATCGCTTCCGCCTGCTGCCTCGCGTTCGTGCTCGCGTCCGCGGGCTGTGCGCACGTCCCCACGGAGAAGGAGCTTCGGAGTTCGGAGATCCACTACGACCTGGGCGTGCAGGCCCAGCAGCACGGCCACGTGCAGGACGCGCTCGCGGAGTACCAGAAGGCCCTGGAGCAGAACCCGGACAACCCGGAGGCCCACAACGCGGTGGGCATCCTGCTGCACCTGTCCTTCCGCCGGCTGGACGAGGCGTCGACGCACTACGAGAAGGCCCTGAAGCTGCGGCCGACCTTCTCCGACGCGCGCACCAACCTGGGCAACCTGCGGTTGGACCAGGGGCGCTACGACGAGGCCATCAAGCTGTACGAAGAGGCGCTCAACGACATGCAGTACCGCTTCGCCTTCTCCGCGCAGGGGAACATGGGCTGGGCGCTCTACAAGAAGGGCGACACCGCGAACGCGCTGCAGAACATCAAGGCGGCCGTGACGACCAACCCGGAGTTCTGCCTGGGCTTCCGGAACCTGGGCATCATCTACGACGAGACGGGCAAGACGGAGGAGGCCTGCCGGCAGTTCGCCAACTACCGTGAGAAGTGCCCGGACGCGGCGGAGGCCTACCACCGCGAGGGGGTGTGCCAGGCGAAGCTCGGGCAGGTGGACGCGGCGAAGAAGGCGTTCGCGGGCTGCGAGGCCAAGGCCCAGCCCAATGAGCAGGTGCTCAAGGACGACTGCCACCAACTGCTGGAACACCTCTAGCCAGGGGCCCTGGTGACCGTGGATCACGTCGACTTCGGCAAATACCTCAGCCAGCAACGCGAGCTCCGCGGGCTGTCGCGCGAGGACGTCTCTCGGGAGACGAAGATCCCCCCCAGCCTCGTCGCGGCGCTGGAGGCGGGTCAGGTGGAGCGTCTGCCCGAGCGCGTGTTCGTGCTGAACTACATCCGCGCGTACGCGCAGGTCATCGGGCTGTCGCCGGAGGAAGCGGCGCTGCGCTACGAGGAGGTGGACCGGGCCGTGCCCGCGCCGTCGCCCGTGCAGCTCGAGAAGGAGCGGCGCAAGCGGGCGTACGTCATCCTGGCCGCGGTGCTGGCGGTGCTGCTCCTGGGCGCGCTCCTGTTCCTGGTGCTGACCGGGAAGCTTCCGTCGCCCCTGGCGCGTTGAAGGGGGATCATGGAGCGGTACGCCGACGACGCGTTCGTCCTGTCCACGGTCGACTACGGTGACGCCGACCGGATGGTGACGCTGCTGACGCGCGAGCATGGAAAGCTGACCGCGTTCGCCGCGGGAGCGCGCAAGAGCAAGCGGCGCTTCGCGGGAGCGCTGGAGCCGTTCATGCGGCTGCGCGTCCAGTTGGTGGAGACGCGGGGCTCCACGGTGCGCCTGGACTCCGCGGACATCGTCTCGGGCTTCTATGCGGCGCGCGAGGACCTGTCGCTCATCGCCCGGGCGCTGTACGCGGTGGAGCTGTGCCGCGAGCTCACGCGCGAACATGAACCGCACCCGGAGCTGTTCCAGCTGATGGAGGGCTACCTGCAGCGGCTGGACGCGAAGGAGGCCGGGCCCACGTCGCTGCTCGCCTTCGAGCTGGCGGCGCTGGCACAGGCCGGGCTGATGCCCCGCTTCGACTCCTGCTCGCTGTGCGGTGGTGCTCCTGGAGAGCGGCCCCGGTTCGATCAGGGCCACGGCGGCGCGGTGTGCGAGCCCTGCGGCGGACGTGCTCGGGATTCGGTCGCGGTGCCGGTGGCGCTGCTGTCCGGGCTGCGCTCGCTCCAGGAGGGGGGACGCACGCCGCTGCCCGCGGACCTCCGGGCGCGCGCGCGCGGACTGCTCAACGTCTTCATCGCGCACCACCTGGGCCGGCGGCTCAAGAGCGTGGACTTCATGGCCCAGGTGGGCCTGGACTGAAGCGCGGTCCCGCACGTCGCGGGCGGAGAGCGTCATGCACGGGGCTGGGCCGCTGGACGTGGTGTGTGTCGGCGAGACGCTGGTGGACTTCCTCCCCGTCGCCGGACGCGCCTCGCGGGTTCGGGACGTGGAGGCGTGGCGGCCCGCGCCCGGAGGCTCCCCGGCCAACGTCTCCGTGGGGCTCGCGCGGTTGGGCCTGCGCTCGGCGATGGTGGGCGTGGTGGGCTCGGACGAGTTCGGCCACTTCCTGCGCGACCGCCTGGCGGCGGAGGGCGTGGACGTGAGCCACCTGCGCCAGGTGGACCATGCGCGCACGGGCCTGTTGTTCGTCTCACTGGATGCCCGGGGCGAGCGCAGCTTCACGTACTTCCGGACGCGTTCCGCGGAGTTCCTGCTGGACGACTCGGATGTGGACGGGGACTTCGTGCGCAGCGCGAAGGTGCTGCACTGTGGATCCAACTCGCTGGTGTTGCCGGAGGCGCGCGAGGCCATGGTGCGGATGCTCACCCTGGCGCGCGAGGCCGGGATGCTCGTGAGCTGTGATCCGAACCTGCGGCTCGAGGTGTGGCCCCAGCCCGAGGAACTGCGGATCCTCCTGGGGCGCATGCTGCCCCTGTGCACCGTGGTGAAGCTGTCCGAGGACGAGGCGCCCTTCGTCACCGGCGCGCGCACTCCCGAGGAGGCCCTGCGGCGGCTGTCGGAGCAGGGCGTGCGGCTGCCCGTGGTGACGCTGGGCGAGCGGGGCGCGGTGTTCCTCTGGCGGGGCGAGGTCGTCCACGTCCCCGCGCCCCAGGTGACGGTGGTGGACACCACGGGCGCGGGAGATGGTTTCGTGTCCGCGATGCTGCAGGGGCTGGTGCGCTGGTACGGGGATGCGCGCGCGCTCGCGGACGCGTCACGGGAGGACCTCACCGCGCTGATGACGTTCGCGGCCGGCGTGGGGGCGCGGGTGGTGACGAAGCTGGGGGCGGTGGCGGCGCTTCCCCTGGCGGCCGAGGTCGAGGGCCTGCTTCCCACGCGCCCCTCCGGCGTGGCCGCTCCGGAGCGCATCGCACGCTGACGCGAAGCACCGCACCCGGTCAGGCTCCCGTGCTTCACTGCGTCCCACGTGGCCCAACATCCGGCCCGGGAGGGACCGATGAGCGACCCGCGAGATGAATCCTCCGCTGCCCCTTCCGCGAGGGTCCGGGGGCTCGAACAGATCGACCGGCTGTCCGTGCCGCTGCCGCATGGCACCGAGGTCACGACGCGCGTGGAGCGCGTGGCCTCGGCGGGGCGCCGCATCCCGCAGGGCGTGGTGGGCCGGGTGGTCCGCGCTCATGACGGGGGCTTCGATGTGCAGATCGTCGGCGTGGGCGAAGTGTGGTTCGCGCGCGATGAGTTGGTGCCCCGGCGCGTGGGACAGGTCCAGTTCGCCCAGCGACGCGAAGCGGCCTGGGGTGCGCTGCGGCCGTGCGTGGTGCTGGAGACGCGCGTGGGCAGCCACGCGTGGGGGCTCGCGGACGCGCGCTCCGACGTGGACGTGCGCGGCGTGTTCGCGCTGCCCCTGCCGTGGACCCTGGGATTGGCGCAGCCGCCCCAGGACCTGGTGAGCGCGGATGGCAGCACCACGTACTGGGAGGTCCGCAAGACGGTGGAGCAGGCCCTGCGCGCGGATCCGAACACGCTCGAGACGCTGTTCGTCCCCGGCGCGACGGCGGTGGACGCGCTGGGCGCGTGGATGCTGGAGGCGCGCGAGGCGTTCGTCTCCCGGGCCATCTTCGGCAGCTTCGGGCGCTATGCCATGAGCCAGCTCGACAAGCTCACGCGCAGCCAGCGGCTGGCCGAGCACCGCGACCTGCTGCTCGCGTGGCTGTGCGAGGAGCCCACTCCGGACCTGGACGTCGTGGCCCGGCGGCTCGCCGCCGTGTCTCCCCGGACCGCGCCCACGCCCGAGGACGCGGTGCTCGCGGCGAAGACCTACGTGAAGCAGCTCTACCGTTCGCTCTGGGATCAGGGGCTGCTCGCGGCCAACGACTTCGCGGCGCTGACCGCGTACGCGCGCGGCGGCGGCCAGCGTCCTCCGTCCGCGCGGGAGCTGCGGCCGAAGAACGCCTACAACCTGCTGCGACTGGTGGCGCTGGCGACGGGCTGGCTGCGCGACGGAGTGCCCACCTTCGAGGCGACGGGGGCGTTGAAGGCGCGGCTGCTCGACATCAAGGGCGGGCAGGTGCCGCTGGAGGACGTCCTGCATGACGCCGAGGCGATGGCGCCGGAGCTGGAAGCCGCGCACCGTGAGAGCCGGCTGCCGGAGCATCCGGACTACGCGCGCGCGGATCAGCTGCTGCGGCGCGTGGGTGAAGAGGTCGCGCGGCGCTGGGTGCTGAAGTCGCCCGGGCCGCTGGGTCGTGACGCGCCGGAGGCTCCGGCGCTGGAAGGAGGGGCGGAATGAAGGGCGTGATGACGGAGCATCAGCGGCGGATGGCGGACCGGGTGCTGGACGAGGAGTCGCGTCAGCGTGAGCACCTGGTGGTCTCCCTCTCCGGCGCGCATGCGTATGGGTTCCCCTCGCCGGACAGCGACCTGGACCTCAAGTCCATCCACATCGCGTCCACCGCGTCGCTCCTGGCCCTCCAGCCCCGGCACGTGCCCGCCGAACGGCTGGAGGTGCTGGAGGGCGTGGAGGTGGACTACTCGTCCAACGAGCTGCAGCCCGTGCTGCTCGGCATCCTGCAGGGCAACGGCAACTACCTGGAGCGGGTGCTGGGGGCCATCCCCGTGCGAAGCGTTCCGGCGCTGGATGCGCTGCGTCCGCACGTGCGCGCGGTGCTGTCGCGCCGCATCCACCGGCACTACCGGGGCTTCGCGCAGGGCCAGCTTCGCGAGTGGGAGAAGAGTGGTTTCCGCTCCGCCAAGAAGTTGCTGTACGTGCTGCGCACCGCGCTCACCGGGACGCATGCGCTGCGCACGGGCGAAGTGGAGACGGACGTCACCGTCCTCCTGGAGCCGTATGGCTTCAGCGAGGCCCATGCGCTGGTGGAGCAGAAGCTGCGGGGTGAGCGCAGCGAATTGCCCGAGGCGCTCAGCGAGCGGTGGCGGGGCGAGGTGGCGCGGGCCTTCTCCGTGCTCGACGCGGCGGAAGCGGACTCCGTGCTCCCGCTGGAGCCTCCGGCCCCGGCCGTGGCCGCGCTCGAAGCGTGGATGCTCGACGTGCGGCGACAGCGGTTCGGGGCCTAATCCGCTTTCTCCGCTCTCCCTCCCGGAGGCCGGCCCCGCCCAGAGGAGCAGGGGGTGGGGTCTCCTGGAAGAGGAACATCGACCTGGGGGACCGTGGCGGGTAACATCCCCGGGGCCATGAGCACGCAGGGAGGCGCCGGAGAAGATCCCGACCGGGGGCGGCGCATTGGAAAGTACGAGATCCTCACCCGACTCTCGATGGGCGGGATGGCGGAGCTGTTCCTCGCGTTCACCTCTGGCCCTGGCGGCTTCCGCAAGTTCGTCGCGGTGAAGCAGATCCTCCCCGACATCAAGAAGGACGATCAGTTCGTCAAGATGTTCCTCGACGAGGCGCGCATCACCGCCGCCTTCTCGCACGCGAACATCGGACAGGTGTTCGACCTGGGCGAGGAGGACGGCGAGCTGTACCTCGCCATGGAGTTCCTGCCGGGCCAGAACCTGGAGCAGGTGGTGAAGATGGCGGCCAAGCGCAACTACGCGCTGCCGCTGGGCTTCAGCGCCCGCGTGATCCGCGACACGTGCCTGGGCCTGCACTACGCCCATCACTTCATGGATCCGTCGGGCCGTCCCGTGGCGGTGGTGCACCGGGACGTGTCGCCGAAGAACGTGATGCTCACCTACGACGGTGTCGTGAAGGTGATCGACTTCGGCATCGCCAAGGCGCGCGGCAAGCTGGGCCGCACGCAGGTGGGCACCGTGAAGGGGACCAGCGGCTACATGTCCCCGGAGCAGGTGCGCGGCCAGGCCCTGGACGGCCGCAGCGACCAGTTCTCCGCGGGCGTGATGATGCACGAGCTGGTGGCCGGTCAGCGCCTGTTCAACGCGCCGGGCGAGGCCGCCGTGATGATGCAGATCGTGGACGGGGAGATCCCCGCGCCGCGCTCGCTCAACCCGGCGATCCCCGAGGCCCTGGAAGGGGTGGTGCTCAAGGCCCTGTCGAGGGACGCCGGGCAGCGCTTCGGCACCTGCCGCGAGCTGGCGCGCGCCATCGAATCCACGCTGGGCTCCGAGCTGTTCGACGAAGACCAGATGACCGCCATCATGGGCGAGCTCTTCGAGGAGAAGCGCCAGAAGACGCGCACCCTCCTGGAGCTGGCCAGCCGCGCCGAGGACGCCCGCGTCAGCGAGGCCGCCGGAGCGCTGCAGGCGGAGGAGGGCAGTGACACGGCCGCCGCCGCGGCCACCGCGCAGGTGCAGTCGCCGCACGCGACGCCTCCTGCCGCGGACGTCGCGCAGTCCTTCCGCCCGACGCCCGTCCGCCGCACGGGGGCTGAAGCCGCGCCGCCGCCCCCCCGCGCCACCC
>NZ_RAWA01000161.1 GCF_003611675.1 Corallococcus sp. CA053C | reverse complement strand
GCCCGGCCGCCCTCCCTCTGACAGCCCCCCTCGATTTGACTCCGGACCGGAGAAGGTTAAATCTCTCTTCAGGAAATGAATCGAGATTCAAAATCTGAGGCCCCCGTCAAACGGCTGCGCTCCCGGCTGAAGGAAGCCACCGCCGACGCCATCTTGTCGGCGGCCGCGGAGGTGTTCGCTCGTGAGGGGCTGCATGCCGCGAAGATGGAGTCCATCGCCGAGCAGGCAGGCGTGTCGGTGGGGACGCTCTACAACCACTTCACCGACCGGGCCGCCCTGCTGGAGGCGCTGCGGGAGAAGCGCCGGCACCTGCTGCTCGCTCGGCTGGACGCCGCCCTGGCGCCGGTGGAGGGCCAGCCTGTTCGCGTGCAGCTGCGGGCCTTCTTGACGGCGCTGTTCGCGCACGTGGCCGAGCGCGACGCCTTCATGCGCGTGCTGATGCAGCTCCCCGACGACTCGGCCCAGAGTCAGAGCAAGAGCCGCATCCGCGCGGAGCTGATCCGGCGCCTGGGCGCCATCCTCGACCGGGGCATCCGCGCTGGCGAACTCCGCGCGGATGGCCGGGCGTTCTACCCGGCCTTGCTGATGGGCATGGTGGGCGGCGCGTTGGACCGCCTGCGCGCGGACGAACACGCGAACCCTCCGGCCCCGGCCTGGGCGGAGGAGATCCTGCGCGTCTTCCTGAAGGGAATCGAGGTCTAGGCGTCATGGCGACATCCGCCGCGGTAACCGGAGCCCTGCCCGAGGTTCGCAAGGCTCCCACGAACAAGTGGCTCGTCACGCTGTCGGTGACGTTCGGCACCCTGATGGGGGCCATCGACTCGTCCATCGTCAACGTGGCGCTGCCGCAGATCCGCGGCGCCGTGGGCGCGACGGTGCAGGAGATCACCTGGGCCACCACGGGCTTCGTCATCGCCACGGTGATGGTGATGCCGCTCACGGGCTTCCTGGGCCGCATGTTCGGCCAGAAGCGCGTGTACCTGGCGTGTCTGGTGCTCTTCGTCGCGGGCTCGTTCCTCTGCGGCTTCGCGTGGAACCTGCCCACCCTGGTGCTCTTCCGCTTCCTGCAGGGCCTGGGCGCGGGCGCGCTCCAACCCACCGAGCAGGCCATCCTCCGCCAGACGTTCCCGCCCAAGGAGCAGGGCACGGCGATGGCCATCTTCGGCATGGCCGTGATGGTGGGCCCCGCCATCGGTCCCACGCTGGGCGGCTACATCGTCGACAACTGGCACTGGTCGTGGATCTTCTTCATCAACGTGCCGGTGGGCATCCTGGGCTTCTTCATGGTGGCCCGCTTCGTCCAGGAGGACGAGGAGCTGCGCACCACCGCGCGCGTGGAGGCCGAACGCCAGCGCAAGCACATGGACTGGTCCGGCATCACGCTGCTCTGCATGGGCCTGGCCACGCTCCAGTACTTCCTGGAGGAGGGTCAGGCGGATGACTGGTTCGAGTCCCCCGTCATCATCGCCTGCGCGCTGTTCGCGGCCACGTGCCTCATCGCGTTCGTCATCCGCGAGCTGACGGCGGTGGCGCCCGCGGTGAACCTGCGCCTGTTCAAGGACCCGGTGTTCGCGTCGGGCACGATGCTCGGCGCGCTGGTGTTCGCGGTCCTCATGGCCAGCATGTTCCTGCTGCCCGTGTTCATGCAGGAGCTGCTGGGCTTCACCGCGACCCAGTCCGGCATGTCGCTGATGCCACGCACGCTGGTGATGATGTTGATGATGCCCATCGTCGGGCGGCTGTACGGCAAGGTGCCGGCGCGCGTGCTGGTGGGCATTGGCATCGTGTTCGCGGGCTTCGGCGCGTTCGAGATGAGCCACTTCTCGCTCGCCACGGGCTCCGGGAACATCATCGCCGCCATCGCGCTGCAGGGCGTGGGCTTCAGCCTGATGTTCGTGCCGCTCAGCGCGACGGCGCTCGCCAACATCCCGCGCGAGCGGATGGCGGACGCCACGGGCCTCAACTCCCTCTTGCGCCAGATTGGCGGCTCCATGGGCCTGGCCATCTTCACCACGCTCCTGTCGCGCTACTCGGTGCAGGCCAAGGCCTCCATCGCGGCGCACCTGAACCCGGAGCGACTGGAGGTCGCGGGCCGCATGGCCGCGATGCAGAAGGGGCTCATGCAGCGCGGCCTGGACTCCGCCGGCGCGCGGATGGCGAGCCTCCAGATGATGGCTGGCAACGTGTCCCGCCAGGCCATGGTGCTCGCCTTCGACAAGCTGTTCGTGCTCGCGGCGCTGATGTTCGTGGTGGTGCTGCCGCTCATCTACTTCCTCAAGGCCGCCCCGGGCGGCGGGGGCTCCCACGAGAAGCCCCACATCGACGTGGAGATCTAGCCCATGGCAACGACGACAACTGCTCCCCAACTGGTCCCCGAAGCGGCCCCCACGGCCGCCGCCACCGCGCAGGCGAAGCGTGGCAAGCGGGGCTTCTTCATCCTCGGCGCCGTGGTTGCTGCCATCGTGCTGCTGCTCGGCGGCTTCAAGCTCTTCACCGCCGGTCAGGAGACCACCGACGACGCGCAGGTGGAGGCGGACGTGGTGCCCCTGTCCGCCCGCGTGTCCGGCCCCGTCGTGAAGGTGCTCGTGGGCGACAACGCCACCGTGCACCAGGGCGACGTGCTCCTGCAGATTGACGCGCGCCCCTACGAGGCCCGCGTGAAGCAGGCCGAGGCGGAGCTGGAGTCCGCGCGCGCCCAGGCGGCGGCGGCGGATGCGCAGGCCACCGTGGCGGCGGCGGGCGCGAAGGGTGGCCTGTCCAGCGCGAAGGCGCTCGTCACCACCAGCACCTCCGCGGTGGGCAGCGCCCAGGCGCAGGTGGCCTCCGCCCGTGCGGCCGTCTCCCGCGCCGAGTCCCAGGCGCGCAAGGCGGCGCTGGACCTGGAGCGGGCGAAGAGCCTGCGCGCGCAGAATGTCGTGGCGCAGAGCGCGCTCGACGACGCGCAGACGACCCATGACTCCGCGCAGGCCGCGCTGGAGGGCGCCCGCGCGCAGCTGACCCTGGCGGAAGAGGGCCGGCGCTCCGCGGAGAGCAAGGTCGCGGAGGCGCGTGGCCAGTTGGACGTGAGCGCCCCCATCGACGAGAAGATCGCCGCAGCCCAGGCCAACGCGTCGCTGGCGCACGCCCGGGTGAAGGGCGCGGAGGCCGCGCTCGACCAGGCGAAGCTCCAACTGGAGGACACGCGCATCGTGGCCCCGGCGGACGGCCAGGTGTCCCGGCTGTCCGTGCACGCGGGGCAGCTGCTCACTCCGGGGCAGGCGGTCGCGGAGCTGGTGCCGCTCAGCACCTACGTGGTGGCCAACTTCAAGGAGACGCAGGTGGGCCACATGCAGCCCGGCCAGCGCGTGGAGGTGGAGCTGGATGCCTTCTCCGGAGAGAAGCTGGAGGGTCAGGTGGAGAGCCTGTCCGGCGGCACCGGCGCGCGCTTCTCGCTGCTGCCTCCCGACAACGCGTCCGGCAACTTCGTGAAGGTGGTGCAGCGCGTGCCCGTGCGCATCACCTGGGTGCACCCGCCCCAGGGGCTAAACCTGCGCGCCGGCCTGTCCGCCGCCGTCACGGTGCACACGAAGTAGTCCGTCCGACGCAGCGCATGAGGCGCACGTGCCAGCGCGGCGTCCAGCGCTGGGCCCTGTTCCGCTCGGGCGAGGTGAGCACCCAGGGCTTCCACGCCCCGGACAACCTCACCCAGGAGCTGTCCGTGGACCTGCCCGCGCCCAAGCTGGGCATGGCCACGCCTCAAGCAGGCCCCGCATCCCCGGGATTTGCCTGACGGCCCACGGGAGTGCCATTCTTCACCTTGAGTGAAGGGAGACTCCATGGGCCGCATGCTGCTGGATGTCGTGGAGGAGCACCTCGACGAGGCTTCCTGGCACTGGCTCCAGCGGGAGCGTGCCTTGTGCGCTCCCGACTTCGACCTGACCGAGACGGCAGGGGTCGAGGAACGGCTCTTGTCCCATGTGGATGGGCTGGTCGAGGCGGGCCCCGACGTGGTGGAGGGCTTCCTCTCGCCCGCGCTGGCTCCCGACGACCCGTGCCGCGCGGCGGTCGCGGCCCTGGCCCTGCTGGAGGGCGGCGAGGCGGGGTGGGCGCTGTTGCTGGAGAAGGGACTCGGCGACCCCGAGCTGCGCCCGCTGCTCCGGGCGCCCCTGTCACTGGCCGCGTGCCCGGCGTTGGACCTGCGCCTGGGCGCGCTTCTTCGTACGGACGTACCGGAGCTCCTGGCCGAGGTGGTGGGGACGCTGTCCGCGCGGGGCGCGCTGTCGTCCGAGGTGGTGGCGCGGCTGCTCCAGCATGAGGATGCGCGCGTGCGCGGCAGTGCGCTCGAAGGGGCGCTGGCCGCGTCCGGGCAGGAGCTCCGGACGACACTGTCCAGGATGCTCAGCGCGAAGTCCTCCGTCCCGGGCGCTTCGTTGATTGAAGCGGGCCTGGTGCATGGCCTGCGCGAGGCCTGGGTCGCTTGTGAGCGCGCGGTCGAAGCCCGGGAGTCCGAGGCGCTGGTCCTGTGGGCGCTCGGTGGTGGTGAGAAGGACGTCGTGCGGCTGGTGGCGCTGCTCGACCTGGAGCCACTCCGAGCGCAGGTGCTCTGGGCGCTGGGCTTCTCGGGGCGGGTCGAGGCCGCCGACGCCTGCCTCGCATGGATGGAGGACCCCCAGATGGCTGCGCTTGCCGGCGAGGCCTTCTGTGCCATCACCGGGCTCCGGCTCGAGGCGGCCTTCATCCTGCCGAGGACCGGGGCTTCCGAGGCGTCCGAGTCCTTCGAGGAGGAAGACCTGGACGCGGACCTGACGCCCCGTCCCGAGGACGACCTGCCCATGCCACGAGGGGGGGCGGTGGCCGCGTGGTGGAAGACGGCTCGTGCGGATTTCGCGCCAGGCCAGCGCTACTTGCGCGGACACCTCATGGACGCGGCCGTGCTGCTGGAGGGCCTGGCCCTGGAGCCCATGCGGCGCCGGCATGTGCTGGCACGAGAGCTGGCGCTGCGCACCCGTGGCGCGTGCCGCGTGCAGACCCGGGCGCGGGTGGGCCAACAGCGCGCCATGCTCCAGCGGGTCGCGTCCTCGCGGGTCCAGGTCCGCTTGCAGTCGCCGCTGGCGCAAGCGCTTGGCTAGGGAGGCAGACGCCCATGCTCCAGGTACAGAATGAGACGCCCTTCGTTTCCGGCCTCTTCATCCTTCCGGATGAAGCGGGGGTGGACACGGTGTACCTGTCGGTGAAGGCGACCTTCCACTTCGGCGCTGGCGCGCTTCAGGTGGCGGAAGTGCAGCCACCGCTGGTGCTCGCCGACACGTACTGGGGCGAGCCTGGGGCCTCCAGCCTGAAGTACGCGAGCGAGGTCCATCTCCTGAAGCCGGGCACGGACGTGGTGCTGGTGGGCGACGCCTTCGCGCCGGGCGGCCGGGCCGTCACGTCCTGTCTCGTCTCGTTGGGCGTGGGCGCGCTGCAACGCACCCTCCAGGTCTTCGGCGCGCGACAGTGGAAGGGCGGGGTGATGTCTCCACGGAGCTCCACGCCCGAGCCCTTCGTGAGGATGCCGCTGCGTTACGAGCACGCATTCGGTGGAACCCATGTGCCGGAGGGCGGAAGGGGCGAGGTGCTGGCCGAACCGAGGAATCCCGTCGGGCGGGGCTTTCGTGGCAAGCGCAGTGCCTCGGAGATGCTGAACCTGCCGCTGCCGAACGTGGAGGATCCGCGTGCCCCCATCCACAGCATCTCGGATGCGCCGGTGCCCATGGGGCTGGGGTACGTCGCGCCTTCGTGGATGCCGCGCAGGGCGATGGCGGGGACCTATGATGAAGCGTGGAAGACCCGGCGCGCGCCCTACCTGCCCCGGGACTTCAAGCCGGACTACTTCCGTGCCGCCAGCCCTGGCTTGAGCGCCGCGGGTTTCCTCGAGGGAGGCGAGCCCGTGGAGCTTCGCAACGTGACGCCGTCCGGCGTGGTGCGCCTGCGGTTGCCCCGGTGCGAGCTCGACGTCACCGCGAGGATCGCGGGCCGCTCGCAGCAGGTCCGGATGCGGCTGGAGACCGTGCTGCTGGAGCCGGGCGAGGAACGGCTGAGCCTCCTGTGGCGGGGGGCGCTCCCTTGCGACAAGCAGGTCCTGAAGGTCGAGGGCGCCCGCTTCCGGGTGAAGTCGCTGGCTGGCGTGAAGGGAGTCGCCTGATGGAGCCCTGGCGCCCGGTGGAGGTGTGCTCGGTGGGGATGGTCACCCCCGTGGGGCTGACAGCCCGCTCCACCGCCGCGGCGATACGCGCAGGGATTGCACGGACCCGGTTGTCGCCCGTGCTGAACAAGCGCTTCAAACCGCTCATCACCTGCTTTCTGGAGGAGGAGCATCTTCCGCCCATCGATGAGCGGCTGTCGGAGTGGGCCTCCCGCTCCTCCATCCATCACCAGCGGCTGTTGAGACTGGCGACAGGCGCGCTCCAGGAGGCCGCCCAGGGACAGTCCTCGCCGCTGCCCCTGCTGCTGGCCCTGCCGGAGCCTCGGGCCGGAGGCATTGCCGCGCCAGACACCGCGTTCCTGGAGGTGTTGGCCATCCAGTCGGGAATTTCCTTGGACGTGCGCCGCAGCCAGGTCTTCCCCCAGGGCCGCGCCGGAGGGCTCCTGCTGCTGCGGGAGGCGCTGCGGTTGCTGGTGGGCCAGCGGATGCCGTTCGTGCTGGTGGGCGGGGTGGACACGTACCTGGACCTGGAGCTGCTGACGGCACTGGATGCGGAGGACCGTTTGCTCGCGGAGGGGCTGTCGGACGGCTTTGCCCCGGGCGAGGGCGCCGCGTTCCTGTGTCTGCGATTGGCGGATACCGGGCGGCGTGAGGGGCCCAGGTCCCTGGCTCGCATCTGCGCGCTGGGGCTGGGACGCGAGGAGGGACATCGCTCCAGCACGAAGCCCTACCGGGGCGAGGGACTGGCCGCGGCCTTCCAGGAAGTCTTCCAGTCGTGGGACGGACAGGGACGCAAGGTCCAGGGCGTCTACGCCGGCTTCAATGGTGAGAACTTCTGGGCCAAGGAGTGGGGCGTCGCCAGCTTGCGGCATGCCCGGCACTTCGCGGAGCCGCTGTGCATCGAGCATCCCATCGAGTGCATGGGCGACCCGGGCGCGGCGCTCGGTCCGATGCTGGTGGCCCTGGCCTCACTGGGGCTGGCGAAGGGGTACCGCGAGGGCGCCTGGCTGGCCTGGTGCTCCTCGGACCGGGAAGAGCGGGGCGCGGTCATCATCGAAGCAATCGCAGTCTAGGAGGCACGCATGGGAACGACAGTCTTCGCCAATGGCCGGGGCATCGCGACAGAGGACAGCGGAGGACAGAGCCTCGTCTTCCCGGACGTCTGCAAGACACCGTCTCCCGCGGGCCCGGTGCCACTGCCGTATCCGAATGTCGGCATGTCCTCGGACACGTGCAAGGGACCGAAGAAGGTCACCATCAACGGGAAGATGCCCATGGTGAAGGGCGCCCAATACAAGAGCACCAGTGGCGACGAGGCGGGGACCGCGGGAGGCGGCGTGGTGAGTGGCTCCACCAGGGGACCGGCGGAGTTCATGCTGTATTCGTTCAACGTGAAGTTCGAAGGGAAGAACGTCTGCCGGCTGGGGGACCCGCTCTTCCACAACAAGAAGAACATCATGGGCTGAACGCGCCACGGCGCTGAAGGGAGGGCTGCGATGGAGACGCTCGAGAAGATCGTCATGGCGATGGCAGAGGAGGTGAAAGCGAAGTGCCCCTTCCAGGAAGACTCGGCCGCCGTGGCGTCGCTGGAAGAGGAGCCCGAGAGCATCGAGGACGATGACCAGGACGCGGTCGTGGAGATGCAGGCCAACAACGGTGGCGTCCTGGGCGACAACCTGGCCAACGCTTCCCCGGGCAAGGCGGGTACGGTGGGGGGGCCATGTCCTCCTCCTGAGATGAAGAAGGAAAGGCAGGAGGACACCGACCGCACCGGCGTCATGGTGTATGTGCCGGGAGCGGATGGTGTGGAGGACCAGGGGCTGCCGTTCACGGTGGCGGCGCACCACGTGATTCCTGGCAATGCCGCGCTGAAGAGAAGCCAGTTGTATGACTTCATGAGGAAGGGCGGAACGGTCCAGTCCGAAGGTGGCTCGTCGTGGACCATCTCCGCGCATGTGGGCTACAACATCAACGGGTGCCACAACGGCGTATGGCTGCCTGGCAGCTATGCCATCCGGGCGGGTAAGACGGAGATGAAGGAAACGTGGTCGGCGCTCCGGGTCTCCAACCCCAAATGGTGTGTCAACTACGCGGCCTCCGTGGTCAAGGTCGCGGGCGGGCAGTTCCATGACACGCACACCTTCTACAGCTGGAAGCTGCGGGCGATGCTGGACAAGCTCGCGCTGATATTTTTCTCCCATCTCGATGATTGCAAAGAGTGCCAGGAAAAGAAGGAATTGCCGCCTCCCTATCTCATCAAAGACAGGCTGTACGCCATCTCCGCCCACCTGAAGCCGATACTCCAGGGTCATCCAAATGCCTGGAAGAATCCCTGGTTCGCGAGTGATAAATTGCGGGATGAGATCTTCTCTGGCTCCAAGGTCTCCACGGATTTCATGGATGCCTATGCTGCTGCGCACAAGTATCTGAAGCGTGGCGCGGAAGATGACCACGCGCCCGCGTGAAGAAGAGGGGAACACTTCGTGTACTACGTCATGTCGTGCGAAGGCCCGGTACCCATTGCCGATATAGATGAGGCACCGAGGTTGCCGGGTGGGCCCTGGTTCAGGGGGGCTCGAATCCGTATCCATGTGCCCCAGCCGCTCCAGTACACCTTGAGCTCCACGTACCGTGGCGCTCCGATGGCCTTCTACGGCCCCGGCGTTCCCCTCATCCGGAACGACCTGGTGGGCGCGCTGCGAGAAGCGGGCGTGGACAACTTCGAGCTCTTCGACGCGGTGCTCAAGGACCCCGTCACCGGGCAGGAGCGCCACGACTACAAGGCCTTCAACGTGCTGGGACTCGTGGCCGCGGCCGACATGGACAAGTCCCAGCGAGCCCCCATCAACCTGGAGTCGGAGATGATTGACGTCTTCTTCGACAGCCTCGTCATCGACGCTTCGAAGACGCAGGGGCTGCTCATGTTCCGACTGGCCCAGAGCGTGGATGCCATCATCGTCCATGAGCGGGTGAAGCAGGCCGTCGAGAAGCAGGGCGTTCCAGGCATGGTCTTCTACAAACCGGAGGACTGGTCTGGCTGAGGGCTCGGACTCCGGCGCCGCGTCCCTACGAGGGGCGCGGCGCTTCTTCATGGCCTCACAGTTCGACGGACATCTCCACGTCCGCGCGCGAGTACCCGGTCTCTTCCGCCAACTCCGGGCCGCTGCGCGTGATGACGAAGCCGTGCTTGCGGTACAGCCCCAGCGCCGGCCCCAGTGCGCTGTTCGTCACCAAGTACATCCGCCGGGCGCCGCGCTCCCGGGCCGTGGCCAGCGCGGCGCGCATCAACGCGTCGCCCAGGTCCCGGCCCCGCGCCTCCGGGGCCACCGCCATCTTGCACAGTTCGTACGTGTCGCCGTCCGCGCGGCGCAGCGCGCACGTCCCCAGCACCCGGCCGTCCACGAGCGCGAAGAACACCTCGCCGCCCGGGGCGACGAACATCCCGTGCGGGTCGCGGAACGAGTCCAGGTCCGAGCCCTCGATGCGGAAGTCTTTCTCGATCCAGTAGCGATTGAGCCGCTCGAAGTCCTCGCGGAACGCCTCCCGGTACGTGACGACCTCCACGGTGGACGGGGCAGGGGACATGGGGCTCACGCGGTGGTGGTGGAGACCGCGGGCTTCTTGCGCAGGAAGAGCGCGAAGATGAGCACCACCAGGGTGATGCCCGCGAAGGTGATGAGGCCGTCCGCCGCGATGCTCGCGCGCGTGCCGATGCCCCGGAACTCCGACGCGTGGCCGTCCAGCGCGGTGGTGTAGCTGATGGCGAAGTTGGAGGCCGCGACGAAGAGCGAGTACTTCGTCGTCACCGCCGCGCCCTCGCTCACCATCTCCAGCACCATGCCCGCGAAGGCCGCGAAGCCCGCGCCGTTCGCGATGCTGTACGCGAGCGTGCCCCAGATGTACGTGGTCGTCGTCATCGGCGCCGCCGCCATCGCGAAGGCGCACAGCCCCGTGGCCCCGCCCATCAGCACGTACGCGAGCTTGCGGTTCATCCGGTCCGACACCCAGCCGCCCATGAGCGAACCCAGCGCCCCGCCCAGGCCCATGCCCAGGCCGTTCACCAACTCGACCGTGTGCTCCGGCACCTGGTACGCGCCCGCCATCGCGCTGAACAGGTTGCTGAGCGCCCCGCAGGCCACCGGCGCCAGACACAGCACCAGCATGATGATGCCGTCGCGGCTGAACGCCGTCTTCGCCAGGTCCACCACGATGCCCTTCACCCGCGCCCACGCCGCCTGGAGCAGGGGGCCGGTGGCGGCCGTGGACGGATCATTCCTCTCGGTGATCCAGAAGATGCCCGCGCCGCTCGCCAGCACCAGCGTGGACAACACGATGCCCGCCACCGGCCGCGAGTACCGGCTCGCGAGGAAGATGGCCAACGCGCCCATCAGGCTCGTGGCGCCCACGTTGCCCGCCATCTGCCAGCCGCCCGTACGCCCCTTGTCGGAGGGCTTCGACGTCGTGGCCATCAGCCCGTTGAGCGCCGCGTGCGCCGTGGTCGCCGCCGCCTGCAACGCGGTCAGCAGCAGCGTGAAGACGCCCAGGTGCTGCGCGGGCTCCGGGAACAGCGCGCACGCGAGGATGAGCAGCGCCGTGAGGAGCGTGCTCACGCCGTACCAGACGCGGCGCCACGGCCCCAGGTCGATGAGCGGCACCCACAACAGCTTCCACGCATGCGGCGAGAAGGCCGTCCCCGACAGCACGCCAATCTCCGCCAACGGCATCCCGTCCTTCGCCAGCCAGTACGGCACCGCCGTCTGCAGGTAGCCCACGGCGGCGCCGAACTGCACCTCCAGCAGGCCGAACAGGGGAGGCCAGGACCAACGCTCTTCGGCGACCGGCGCCGTGGCCGGGAAGGCCGTCTCGGGTTCAATCAAGGGCAACGCTCGGAGGTGGGAACGACGGAGGGTGGGATTCTAGACACGTCTCCCGTTCGGCAAAATGCGACGCGATGCGCCATGCCCTGGGCGCACCTGGTGGGAGGTCCGGCAAACACGGGCGGTCCTGGTTCACCGGAGAGGGCGGGATTAGCTTGCCGCCGCTTCCTCCCCCAACCCGAGGTCCCGATGACGATGAAGACCCGCCTCCTGGCCGCGTCCATGGCCAGCCTTTTCGCCGCCGCGCCCGCCGTGGCCAAGCCGCTGGATGGCGCCAGCACCGACGTGATGATCCAGGGCTTCCATTGGAACTCGGCCAGCGCGGGCGGGTGGTGGAACACGGTGAAGAACAACGCGGCCACGCTGAAGTCCGCGGGCTTCACGATGGTGTGGCTGCCGCCGCCGTCGGACGCGGCCTCCATCCAGGGCTACCTGCCCCGGCAGCTCAACGTGCTCAACTCCAGCTACGGCACGGAGGCGGAGCTCACCGCCGCGCTGGCCGCCCTCAACGCGCAGGGCGTGAAGCCCATCGCGGACATCGTGGTGAACCACCGCGTGGGCACCGCCAACTGGGCGGACTTCACCAACCCCACCTGGGGCGGCTGCAACACGGTGGCGACGGGCGACGAGTGGACCACCGCCTGCGGCAACCCCGACAGCGGTGAGGGCTACGCCGCCGCCCGCGACCTGGACCACTCGCAGGCCATCGTGCGCGCGGACCTGAAGACGTGGATGAACAGCCGGCTGAAGGGCGTGGGCTTCGCGGGCTGGCGCTTCGACTTCGTGAAGGGCTTCGACGGCGCGTACGTGAAGGAGTACGTCACGGACACCGCGCCCTGGTTCTGCGTGGGCGAGTTCTGGCCCACGAACTACTTCGACGCGAACAACCCCGGCAACTGGCGCCAGCAGATCATCAACTGGGTGGACCGCACCACGGGCACCTGCGCCGCCTTCGACTTCGCGACGAAGGGCCTGCTCAACGACGCGCTCACCAACAACAACTACGCGCGCCTCAAGGCGGCGGACGGCAAGCCCGCGGGCACCATCGGCGCGTGGCCCAGCCGCTCCGTGACGTTCGTGGACAACCACGACACCGGCCCCAGCGAGTCGTGCGGCAACGGGCAGAACCACTGGCCGGTGCCGTGCGCCAAGGTGATGCAGGGCTACGCCTACATCCTCACGCACCCGGGCATCCCCACCGTCTACTGGCCGCACTACTTCAACTGGGGCCTGGGCTCCTCCATCCAGGCGCTGATGGCCGTGCGCAAGAGCGCGGGCCTCCACTCCGACTCCACCGTCAGCATCCAGCGCGCGGAGGCGGGCCTGTACGCCGCCATCATCGGCGGCAAGGTGGCGGTGAAGATTGGCGCCACGGCCTGGAGCCCCGGCACGGGCTGGACGCAGGCCGCCTCCGGCACCGACTACACCGTGTGGACCTCCGGCGGCACCCAGCCGACCACCGCCAACGTGGAGTTCGTGTGCAACAACGGCACGACGGTGATGGGCCAGAACGTCTACGTGACGGGCAGCATCGCGGAGCTGTCCACCTGGAGCGGCACGGCGACGAACAAGATCCTCAGCCCCACCGCGTACCCCACCTGGCGCGGCACCTACGCCCTGCCCGCCAGCACCACCCTCGAATGGAAGTGCGTGAAGCGTGACGGTGCCGGCAACGTCGTCTGGCAGGGCGGCGGCAACAACGTCGTCACCACGCCCGCGGCCGGCGGCAGCATCACCACCACCGCCAGCTTCTGAGACGATGCGACAGGCGCCTCGGTTGAATGACAAATCCGGGGTGCCTGTCCCCGCTTGTGTTTCATCTGTTGCTTGAGTTCCCAGCTTCAAGCTGGCACAGGGTCCGCCACACCCCCTGGGCGGTGGCGGGCCACACCCTGGGGTGTCGTCGGCCTCCGTCCTCCTGATTGAAGGCGGAAGCGATGATGCGTCGGACGACTGTGCGGAGTGCCGTGCTGTGGCTGTCGGCGGTGGGCCTGCTGGGCGCGTGTGGTGGTGTGCCGGAGCAGGGCGAGGACACGCTCACGACGGAGGCGCAGGCCCTCATCGCGGCGCCGCCCCTGCCGCTGGGCTCCTTCACCACCTACGCAAGCCCGCTCGCGGTGGGCGGCGCGGTGCAGGCGTCGGCGGGCCTGACGCCGGGCTATGACGGCTACAAGCTCACGGTCGCGGCGCACACGCAGGTGCAGCTGGAGGTGACGCACCTGGGCAGCTCCATGGGCCTGGACACCGGCCTGTTCGTGTACGGCCCCAAGGACTCCAGCGGCAGCTACGGCAACCAGGTGCTGTTCCAGGACGACGACTCCGGCTACGGCGAGCTGAGCAAGGTGTCCCTGGCCACGCTGGACAAGGCAGGCGAGTACCTGGCGGTGGTGGGCTGGAACAACGCGGCGGGCAAGCAGTACCGCCTGCAGGCGTCGTGCGTGGGCGGCGCGTGCGTGCCCAACCCGCAGCCGGCGTCCGCGAGCCAGGGCCTGACGCTGGTGGAGGCGGCGGTGGACGCGGGCCTCCAGGCCACGCTCGCCAACGCGAACACCTACCGCGAGGACATGTTCTCCTACCTGCGCAAGTTCGACTTCGCGTGGCCGTACAGCACGTTCTCCACGGTGGACGCGGCCGCCGCCGCGGTGCTGTCCCGCACGGAGTACGCCGGCTACCGCACGGACCTCGCGCCGCAGACCTTCGCGTACGCGGATCTCCAGGCGCGCATGTACTGGCAGTTCCAGCCGCTGCACCCGGCCCTCCTCGCGACCTACGCCGACAGCGGCGAGCCCGTGCAGGTGAAGAGCTACTACCGCTTCTTCCAGACGGGCCCCAACGGCGACAACTGGCGCACGCTCAACGTCATCTTCTTCCCGCGCTCCTTCCACGTCATCGTGTACGAGCAGACCGGCCACGAGATCTAGAGCGCGGGCTCCCCGGGCTTCGACGCTGAAAACACCACCGCCCTCCTCTTCACGTCGGGAAGGGGAGGGCGGTCTGTTTTTTCAGCGGTGCTTTTTCGCGTCAGCTCACGGGGAGTGGGCGGGGACGACGGGCTCGCCCGGGGCTTCCGTGTCGCTGGAGCGCTTCGCATCCCCGCGCAGCTTCTGCATCAGCACGTAGAGGCCGGGGATGAAGATGAGGTTGACGATGGTGGACACCAGCATGCCGCCGAACACCGCGGTGCCCAGCGAGTTGCGTGCCGCCGCGCCCGCGCCCGACGCCGTCATCAGCGGCACGACGCCCAGGAGGAACGCGATGGACGTCATCAGGATGGGCCGCAGCCGCACCTCCGCCGCCGTCACCACGGCCTCCAGCGCGCCCTTGCCCTGCTCGCGCAGCTGCTCCGCGAACTCCACGATGAGGATGGCGTTCTTGGACGACAGGCCCACCAGCATCACCAGCCCCACCTGACAGAACACGTCGTTGGCGAAGCCGCGCGCCACCTGCAACCCGAGCGCGCCCATGATGGCCAGGGGCACCGACAGGATGATGACGAACGGGAGGCTGAAGCTCTCGTACTGCGCCGCCAGCACCAGGAACACGAACAGGATGCCCAGGCCGAAGATGATCATCGTCTGCCCGCCGGACTCCTTCTGCTCCAGGCTGATGCCCGTCCATTCAGACGCCATGCCCTGCGGCAGCACCTGGTTGGCCACGCCCTCCATCGCCTCCAGCGCCTGGCCGGACGACACGCCGGGGGCGCCCTGGCCGTTGATCTCCACGGAGCGGAACAGGTTGTAGTGCTTGATGACCTGCGCGGAGACGATGGGTGTCACCTTCACCAGCGACTCCAGCGGAATCATGTCCCCGGTGTCGGTGCGCGCGTAGAACGAGCCGATGTCCTGGGGGCTGTCGCGGAACTGCTGCTCGGCCTGGACATAGACGCGGTAGGTGCGGCTGGCGTAGTTGAAGTCGTTGACGTACTGGCTGCCCATGTAGAGCTGCATCACGCCGAAGATCTGCTCAATCGGCACGCCCAGCGCCTTGGCCTTCTGGCGGTCCACCTCCACGTCGAGGATGGGGGTGTTGGCGTTGAACGGGGTGAAGACGCCTCGCAGGCGGCCCTCCTCGTTGCCCTTGCCCACCATCTCCTGGGTGGCGTTGGCCAGCTCCTCCAGCGAGTGGCTGCCGGCGACGTCCTCCACGATGAACTGGAAGCCACCCACGCTGCCCACGCCTCGGATGGCCGGGGGCTGGAAGGGGAGGACGCGCGCGCTGCCAATCTTGCCCAGCGGCCCGCGCAGCCGCTCCACCAGCGCGGCCACCGACTGGGTCTTTTCCTTGCGCTCCTCCCACGGCTTCAGCGCCGTGAACACCGTGGCGTAGTTGGACCCGTTGCCGCTGGGGGAGAAGCCGCCAATGGCGAACATTACGTTCACCTCCGGCTGGGCCTTGAGCACGGCCTCCACCTCCTGGAGCACCTTCTCCGTCTGGGCGAGCGACATGCCCTCCGGGCCCTGCACGGAGATGATGACGTAGCCCTGGTCCTCATCCGGGATGAAGCCCGTGGGCGCCGCGCGGAAGAGCATCACCGTGGCGCCGATGCAGAGCAGGAAGGCCACCAGCACCAGCAGCGGGTGGTTGAGCAGCTTGCGCAGGCCCCGGCCGTAGGTGTCGCGCGTCCAGTCCAGCACCTGGTCCACCTTGCGGAAGAAGATCCACTTGGGGCCGTGGTGGTGCTTGAGCAGCCGCGCGGACAGCGCGGGCGTCAGCGTCAGCGCGCAGAAGGTGGACAGCGCCACCGACGCGGCGATGGTGAGCGCGAACTGGCGGTAGATGGAGCCCGTGGTGCCCGGGAAGAGGGCCACCGGGATGAACACCGCCACCAGCACCACGGAGATGGCCACGACGGCGCCGGCCACTTCCTTCATGCCCTCGCGCGCCGCCTGGAGCGGGGTGAGTCCGCGCTCCGCCATCAGGCGCTCGATGTTCTCGATGACGACGATGGCGTCGTCGACGACGAGGCCCGTGGCCAGGGTGAGGCCGAACAGGGTGAGCGTGTTGATGGAGAAGCCCATCAGGTACACGAACGCGAACGTGCCCACGAGCGACACCGGCAGCGTGAGCGCGGTGATGAGCACGCTTCGCCACCCGTGCAGGAACAGGAAGATGACGAGGATGACGAGCGCGATGGCTTCCAGCAGCGTGTGCACCACCTCGTTGACGGACGCGCGCACCGCGAGCGTCGTATCCGTGCCGGTGCGGTACTCCAGGCCCGGCGGGAACGCCTGCGCCAGCCGGTCCAGCTCCTTGACGACGCCGTCGCGCACGTCCAGCGCGTTGGCGGTGGGCAGCTGGAAGATGGCCAGGCCCACGCCGGTGCGGCCGTTGAAGCGCAGCAGGGTGGCGTAGTTCTCCGCGCCCAGCTCCACGCGGCCCACGTCCTTCACGGTGACGGCGCGGCCGTCCGTGTTGCGCAGGAGCACGATGTCGCCGAACTCCTCCGGCTCAATCAGGCGGCCCCGGGCGCGCACGGCGATCTGGTACGGCTGCTCGTCGCTGGAGGGCGGCTGGCCCACCTGGCCCGCGGCCACCTGGAGGTTCTGCTCCTGGAGGGCGCGCACCACGTCCTGCGGCGTGAGCTGGCGGCGCGCCAGCTCCGACGGGTCCAACCACAGGCGCATGGAGAACTTGCGCTCGCCGAAGATGCGGACTTCACCCACGCCCTTCACGCGCTTGATGGCGTCCTTGAGGTTCACGTCCGCGTAGTTGGAGAGGAACTTCGCGTCGTAGCGGTTGTCCGGGCTGGACAGGCCCACCGTCAGCAGCATCTGGCTGGAGGCCTTGTTGACGACGATGCCCGTCTGGTTCACCTGCGCGGGCAGGCGCGCGGCGGCGCGGCTGACGCGGTTCTGCACGTCCACGGCCGCGACCTCGATGTTGCGCGTAGGCGCGAAGGTGACGGTGATGACGCTGGTGCCGTCATTGCTGCTGGTGGAGGTGATGTAGCGCATGTCCTCCACGCCGTTGAGCTCCTGCTCCAACGGGATGGTGACGGCGGACTCCACCACCTCGGCGCTCGCGCCGACGTAGGTGCTGGTGACAGTCACCTGGGGCGGCGCGAGGTCCGGGTACTGCGCGATGGGGAGCGTGGGGATGGCGATGAGCCCCACCAGCGTCAGGATGATGGAGCAGACGATGGCGAAGACGGGCCTGCGGATGAAGAAGTCGACGAACACGGGGTGACGCCCTCTCTGGAATCGCCTAGCGGCTGCCGCCGGTGGTGCTGCCCACCGCGGTCCGGGGCGCCATGGCGCGGGTGGGGACCTCTTCCGCGCGTGCCGCGTCCGGTGACTGCCCGGGCTCGTTGTTCAGGAACACCTGCTTCGGAATCACGGCCATGCCGTCCTTCAGCATGTGCAGCGACGACACCGCGACGAGGTCGCCCTGCTTCAGGCCGCCCTCCACCACGTAGGCCATGTCGCCCAGCGCGCCCAGCGTCACCGGGCGACGCTCCACCACGCTCTTGCCGTCCTTCTTCTCCACCACCATCGCGAAGGGCTGCCCGCTCTGGCGCACCACCGCGAGCGCCGGAATCTGGAGCGCGTCCCGCGTGGAGTACACCAGCCGCGCCCGCAGCAGCTCACTGGGGCGCAGGCCCACCGTGTTGCGGAAGGCGGCCTTCACCTCCACCAGCTGCGTGCGCGGGTCCGTCTGCGGCGCCACGTAGAAGACGGTGCTGCTGAGGATGAGCTTGCCCTGCCGATCCAACAGCTCCAGCGCGGTGTCGGGCTTGAGCGACCGGGCGCGGAAGGCCGGCACCGACACGCTGACCTCCAGCGCGTCCGCCTGGGCCACGGTGGTGAGCGTCGTGGTGGCCCCCACGAAGTCACCCACGCGCACCAGCACGTCGCCCATGGTGCCCGCGAAGGGCGCGCGCACCAGGTTGAACTGCAGCTGCACCTGGCGCTGGACCACCGTCGCGCCGGCAGCTCGCGTCGCGGCCTCCGCGGCCTTCACGTCCGCCTGCGCGCGCTCCAGCTCCTGCACGCTCGCGAGCCCTTCCTTGTTCAGGGACTCCGTGCGCGCCAGGGTGCGCCGCGCCAGCTCCAGGTTCACCGTGGAGGAGCTCTGCTGGGCCTGGGCGCTGTCCAGCGCCGCGGTCTCCTCGCGCGCGTCCACCTCCACCAGCGGCGTGCCGGCCTCCACCTTCTGGCCGGGCTTCACGAGAATCTTCCGCACGTAGCCGGCCACCTGCGGCACCACCGTGACGCTCTGCCGCGACAGCAGCGACCCCAGGTACTCCCCGGTGTCCCGCACCTCGTGTGGCGCCAGCGCCACCACCTGCACCTCGCGCGGCGGAGGCGCGGACTTCGCCTCCACCTTGCCCGAACAACCGGCCGCGCCGGCCACCAGGGCCGCGCCCCACAACGTCTTCGTCAGCAGCGCCTTCAGGGGGCGCACCCTCGTCACCAGTCGCACCGGGCCTCCGTGAGGAACGCGCCCAGGCGGGCCTGGACGAGCTCGAATTCCCTCAAAACCACCGCGAGCTGCGCCTGGCGGAGGGCTGCTCCGCTCTGCACCAGCTCCAAACTCCCACCTCGTCCCACCTCGAAAGCCCGCCGCGTGAGCCGGTCGGTCCGGTCCGCGAGCTCGAGGGACTCCGCTGCGGTCTTCAACAGGGCCTCGGCCACTTCCACTCCACGCCGGGCGCGAGAAACCTCCACGCTGACGTTGCGGCGGGTGGCCTCCAGGAACTGGGCATTCTGCTCCTCGATGCCCGCGCGCTCGCGCACCAGCCCGGAGCGGGCGCCACCCTCCCAGAGGGGGACGGACAGCACGGCGGACACGTTCCAGGTGGCGAAGCGGCCGAAGCCGGGGTCGGTGGTGAAGCCGAAGAGGGTGCTGCTCAGGCCCAGGGTGGGCAGGTATCCCGCGGACGCCTGGCGCCGGCTCTCCCGGGCCGCCTCCACGTTGGCCCGGGCGGCGACGAGGTCCGCGCGCTCACCCAGCTCCTGCACGGGCGCGCAGTCCCGCCGCGTCTGCTCCACCAGCCCCGTGAGGTTGAAGTCCGGGGTGACGCCCACGCCGTGGTCGGTGCCCAGCGACAGGCCCAGCGACTCGCGCGTCCGGCGCAGCTGTTCGTCCCCGGCCACCAGCGAAGTCCGGGCCAGCGCCACGTCCTGGTTCACCCGCACCACGTCCAATTGCGTGCCGGCGCCCAATTCGAACGAGCGCTGGGTGAGGGCGGCGCGCTCCAGCGCCTGACGCAGGCCCACGCGGTTGATCTCCGCGGCGCGTTCGGCGGCGACGGTGGCCACCAGCACGTTGGCCAGCCCCTGCGTGAGGCGGCGCTGCGTGTCCTGGAGGTTGGCGATGGACGCGGACTCCGTCGCCTTCGCCGACGACAGGCCCCGCCACGCGCTCACGTCCACCAGCGACTGGGTGAGGGTCGCGGCCAGCGTGCCCAGGGGCGCGCTGGGGACACTGGCCCCGGGGGCCGCCGTCCCGCCGCCGGCCACCGCGCCACCGCCCGCGGCGGAAGGGGTGTCCGGGTGCAGCACGTCCACGCCCAGCCCCGCGGAGGCCCGCGCGTTGGGCAGCAGCACCGACAGCGACTGGCGCCAGCGGCCCTGCGCCCGCGTCACGCCCGCTTCGGCGTTGCGCAGGTCCGTGGAGCGCTGGCGCACCAGCGTGAGCGCTTCGTCCCACGTCTTCACCTGCTCCGCCGCGGGTGGGACGGGGGTGAGCATCGGGTCGTCCACCTTCGGCTGGAAGGGGACGGGCGCGG
>NZ_RAWA01000160.1 GCF_003611675.1 Corallococcus sp. CA053C | reverse complement strand
GGGCGGCAGGAGGAGATGATCCTCGCGCCGCTGCCGTCCGCGCAGGCGGCGAGCCGGGCCGGGGAGACTCCCGAGCTGCGCACGATGTTCGCCACCCACTCCGCGCTGCTCGCGGAGCGCCTCAAGTCGGAGCTCCAGCACAAGATCTACGGCCGCTCCCCGCACCGCATCCTGCGCGTGGAGGAGCCCGAGGGCCCCAGCACCGCCGGTGGCAAGCAGGCCCGGCAGGCCATCTCGCTGGTGGATCGCAAGGGCGTCGCGCCCGCGCTCATCGCCGGCTGGGTGGACGTGGCCAAGGGCCAGGCGTCCCTGCGCAACCACGAGGCCGTGGCGAAGCGCTACGAGTTCCAGCACGGCAACCCGCTGGAGCTCATCCCGGAGGAATACGACAAGTTCCTCACCGACGTGGAAGAGGTCCTGCGCACCTCGGCCATCCAGGTCCGCATCCTCGTGCCGGATGAGTCCGTGCCCACCCGGGCCACCGTGGGACAGCAGGTGCCTCGCAGCCGGGGCGTCCCCGTCCGCTGGGTGTTGCTGCTCGTCACCGTGGCCTTCCTGATGGGGCTCGCGGGCGGCGCGCTGTACGGCGGCGGCGGCTGAAAACCGGCGGGCCCCAAGCACGGCCCACGAATCACGCAACCAGGAATAAATCGCCCATCCGTATCTCCCCCGAGTCTCCGGGCGCGCCACGGCGTGGTGGGGACCTCGCACCGCATCCCGCGGTCGCGAGGTCACGTCGCGCGTCCGGATACCCGCACACGACCTGTCACGAACGGCCGCGCGCTCGCGCGACCGTCAGGGCACGGGTCTGCCCTTCGAGGGGGAACGACAATGAGACAACGCGTACGCAGCGCATGGTGGGCCGTGGTGGCCACCGTCGGCCTGATGGCCTGTGGTCCCGAGCCGGAACCGGAACCCGGGCCCACCGTGGAGGCATTGGGGGCCTCCCAGGAGCAGTCCCTGGATGGCAGCACCTGCCGTCCCACGTCCGAGCCCGTGGTGGGCAGCGGACTGAACCAGATGTGCACGGGGCCGTGGGAGTACCGCGACCTGTGCTTCAAGACGGGCAGCTCGGCCGCGTGCGGAAGCCCCATCGGCTACGAGCCCGCGACCTGCAACAAGACCTGCAGCCATCCCACCGTCTTCCAGGTGCAGACGCACGGCGGGACCAGCGCCGGCGTGTATCGCACGACGCGTGCGTGCGACTACTCGGAGAAGCCGCCCTGCGAGACGACGTACCGGACGACGTACAGCAAGTCGTGCGAGTCGGTGGCCAGCGACCTGATCATCACCCTGCGCAACGAGGGCAAGGAGTTCGCCAGCCGGCCGCTGAGCATCGCCAGCGTGACGACGGGTGCGCGAACGTACGGGACGACGCGCGTCATCACCAACACCAGCGCGCTGTACATCACCGAGGCGAACTTCACCGAGGCGTGCACCATCGTCATCGACAACGTGGGCCTGAACTGGACCACGAACGCGGACCCCATGTGCGGCACGCAGGCCTGCAACGGCGCGCCCATCTACTCCACGTGCCGTGACCCGAGCTTCGGCACGGAGCCGAACCCGGCCACCTGTGACGGGCTTCCCGGCAAGGGCGTGAAGTACTCGCAGCCCGGCCTGACGCCCCTCCAGGTGGACCCCGCGCAGACCGTCGCGGACTTCCGGCAGGACGGTGCGCTGCCCAACCGGCCGCTCTGCCTCACCGCGGACGGCATCCCCTTCTCCAACGCGCAGGCGAAGTACGACGCGCTCCAGACGCAGTGGAACCGCGTGGCGTCCCTGCCGGCGATGGCGGTGGATCAGCCGGTGCAGCGCCGCGCCCTGGTGGACGCCTTCAAGGTCCTCTTCGAGCTGCAGGGCCACCAGCTCACCGCTCCGCAGCAGGACTTCATCCTCCAGCGCTACGGCGACTACCCGGACTTCAACCGGGTGACGCGCGTGGACGCCACCGTGGACTTCGACTGGGCCCTGGGTTCGCCCTCCAACGCCATCGCCCCGGAGACGTTCTCCGCGCGCTGGACGGGAGAGGTGCTGGCGCCCGTGACGGGGACGTACGTGTTCGAGACGACCGCGGATGACGGCGTGCGCCTCTGGGTCAACGACACGCTGCTGGTGGACAAGTGGTTCCCCCAGTCCGCGACGTCGTACTCGGGCTCCATCGTCCTGCAGGCGGACCAGCGCTATGCGCTGCGCATGGAGTACTTCGAGAACGGCAACGCCGCCTCGGCCCGCCTGCGCTGGACGCCTCCGGGCGCCACCGGGCTGGTGGTCATCCCCTCGAGCCAGCTCTTCCTGACCGGCTCCGCCACCGCGCACGGCCTGCGCGCGGAGTACTTCGACGACCTCAACCTCACCTCCACCAACTGCAACGCCTGGGCGCCCCCGGCCGCCTCGGAGACGTGCACGGGCACCAGCGGCGTGGATGCCTCGCTCGCCCTGTGTCACCGGATGGCCCAGTCGCATGTCCCGACGGACCGCGTCGCTACCGTGTGGCAGCGCTGCATGGACGCGGCCACCAGCGCCGCGGCCGTGTCGTGCCCCGGCACCTCGTCCTATCCCCAGGCCTGGTACGACATCAGCCAGGCGCTGCTGCGCAAGGACGTCGTCGCGCTCCAGCGTGACAGCCTCGGGCAGCTCAAGCAGGACGACCTGCAGAAGCGCCTGTCGCGCCTCAACCAGTGGTACACGCTCGCGCGCACCACGGTGCACGGCGGCGCGGCGGTGCCCCCGGCGCTCGTCAAGGACCTGGATGCGACGTACAGCGACTTCTGGAAGGCGGCGTACGCGGGCGGCCTGCTCAGCAATGACGGCACGCAGCTGTTGAGCGCGGACCCGTTCAACACCGGGCTCGCCACCGACCGCGCGCTGCTCACCGCGGCCCTCACCCCGATGTCCGGCTCCACGTCGCTGCCCCTGGGCAACGCGCCCCTGCTGATGCTGATGGGCGACGGCCTCAAGGGCCTGCATGACCGCATCACCGACGTCAGCCAGCTGCACGACCTGGGCTGCCGCTTCATGGGCTGCGCGGGCCCCTCGCCCGTGCGCACCGAGGTGAGCGAGCTGTGGCGCCTGCTGGGCACGATGGCCGACGAGACGGCGCTCGACGCCGCGGTGCTGGGCGCGTCCAACCTGGCGCTCGCGCCCGCGGAGCGCGCCGCCTGGCGGGGGCTGTTCGAGAAGGCACGGCAGAACCACGGCGCCCTGCGCACCGCGGTCACGGAGGTCTTCGGCGCGACGACCTACGACAAGGCCCTGCTGCTGACGACGCCGCCGGCACTGGTTCCCCCTCCCGCGCTGCTGCTGGTTCGCGCCATCCAGGACGGTGATACGCGCACGGCCAGCTACCTCAAGTCGGGCGGCTTCCTGCCCAGCGCGCGCAACTCGCTGCGCGCCGGCATCCAGGAGACCAAGCGCAGCCAGCTGGATGACCGCATCACCCAGCGGACCCAGGAGCTGACCACGGCCAAGGCGGAGTTCCTCCAGTACCGCACGGACTACGTGAACGCGCGCCTGGCGGAGCTGGGCAACACGCAGCAGGTGGGCAGCATCCTCGACCAGCTCAAGCTGCGCTACGCGGAGTTCGACCAGCTCGCCGTGGACCTCGTGGGCCTGCGCGCCAACGCCGCGCAGGAGGAGGCCGCCTTCGGTGACTTCGCCAGCGCCTTCAAGGTCGCCAGCGACTCCGAGCAGGCGGACCTGGCGAAGCTGGCCATCACCCGCGGCGCGGTGGACACGCTGTCCATCTCCGCCGCCGAGGCCCGCTTCTCCCCGTGGTCGGGCTCCACCGACCTCGCGTCCTTCGCGGTGCAGAAGAACGGCGCGCCCTGGACCGTGGCCGCCAACGCGGGCGACATCATCAACGTGGCGGCGCGCAACCAGTGGGCCCCCACCTGCGTGCTGACCCACGCGCAGCTGCGCAAGCCCATGGACGCGGACGGCACCCTCGCGAACGTGCAGGTCAACGGCGCCCTCACCGGCCCCGAGGGCTTCCTCGTGCAGTTCAGCGACAACGCCTTCACCGCGCAGTCCAACGCCACGTCCAAGTACGCGGGCGCCTCCGCCTCCGCCCGGGCTTGCGCGGGCGTCCGGGTGGAGAGCGGCGTGAGCTGGGACTTCATGTTCGTGGCCAAGGCCGTCGCGTACGCCTCCGTGGAGGCCTGCATCGCCGGTGAGGTGGGCATCCGCACCTCCAGCGACTCCAGCTCCGGTGGGGACCAGCGCGTCAGCGCCACGTACAACACCGGCCTGCGGCTGAACGGCACGCCGTTCCCCAAGCTGCCCGCGGGCTCGCTGCTCCTGGTTCAGCGGGAGAGGGGCACCCAGACGCTGCGCGACGTGCAGGTGGTGCAGCCCAATATGTCGGTCATCGTCGGCCGCAAGGCGGGGCTGGCGGACGGACAGGTGGATCCGGGCGTGGACCTGTACTTCGTCGCCAATGACGCGGCCTCCGTGCTCACGCCGTTCGGCACCCAGTCCTGCACCCCGGACACCAGCCACTCGCTGACCGTGGATGTGCAGCGGCTGGTGCCCGCGGGCAGCGCGGTGAGGCAGATGGCCCCCGCGATGGCGCGCGTCATCACCGACATGCGCGCGGCCACCGAGTCGCTCGTCAACCAGGGCCGGGTGCTGTCCCAGGACATGCTGGCCCGCCGTCAGGCGGCCACGTCGTCGCTCTACGAGGCCTGCCGCCAGGAGACGCAGTGCAACGTGACGGGCACGTGCAACAGCGTGTGCGACCTCACCCAGTTCCCGCCGTCGCTGATGTCGCTCTACGAGACGTTCGTCTCCAAGGAGCTGGCGCGGCTGGAGCGCAAGGTGGAGATCCGCGCGGTGGAGCGCCGGATGGAGCTGATGGCGATGGAGATGAAGGCGCTGTCGAACGCGCTGGAGGCGACGCAGGTGCAGGGCCGCATCCTGCGGCTGGTGCCGGCGTGGAGCCTGCGCAACCTGGACGGGGAGAAGCTGCGCCTGCGCACGCAGAACCTGGCCACGCTCGTCACCGACTCGCTCTACCCGGTGCTGGACCTGCGCTACCCGTTCGTCCTCTCCGGCCTGAAGACGAACCAGGCCATCTCCAACCTGGTGCGTGCCGACTGGTCCCAGGCCTACGTGAACCTGGCCGACCTGGA
The DNA here is from genome assembly GCF_003611675.1 of Corallococcus sp. CA053C. Lineage (GTDB taxonomy): Bacteria > Myxococcota > Myxococcia > Myxococcales > Myxococcaceae > Corallococcus. The sequence continues at coordinate 14,646 of NZ_RAWA01000160.1, read as the reverse complement.
GCTGTCCGCCGTGTCGGCGGTCACCGGGGCGCTGGCGGACGGGCGCTTCGTGGACAAGGACCCCAGCTACACGCTGGTGGCGCTGAGCTTCCCGCGTCCGGGCTTCCCCGCCACGACCTCGCCGTGGCTGAAGGCCAGCCCGGAGCGCTCCAAGGCGCTGTGGGATTCGCTGATGGACGTGACCAACCCCAAGGCCGCCTTCTCCGTGCAGGTCGTCCCGTCTGACTTCTACGTCGATGACGGCGCCTTCTCCGGCGCGCTCCAGTGCACGGAGGGCACGCCCATCCTGCACCGCGTGGGCCTGTTCTTCGTGCGCACCGGGGGCTCGACGGGTGCGGAGAACACCACGCTCAACGGTCAGCCGTTGCGCGCGGCCTCCACGTTCGAACAGGAGCTGACCTTCACCGGGCCCCAGGGCACGAAGACCTACTTCATCGAGGATGATCTCCTGGAAGGCCCCCGTTGGCGCCTGGGACAGAACCGCGTCCACTTCGGCCTGTCCGCCGCCGCCGTCAACACGTTCGAGCTCGGCGAGTTCGCCAAGCCCGTCAACGACCAGGCCTCCGGTGGAGACGGACTGTCGCCCTTCAGCACCGTGAAGTTCGACGTGACGGGCCTGCGCACCAATCCCATCCATCCGCTGGATGCGGCCTCGGAGCTGGTGCTCGTCTACAAGGTGGACCGGCGCACGGTGTCGTCCATGCCGGAGCCGCTCATCTGCCAGTAGTCGCAGCGCGGTAGCAGACACTTCAGTCGCCGTCTCGCGGGAGCGCCGGTTCCGGCGCTCCCGCGGTTGTTTCCGCCGTCCGTGACGCCCTGGTGGGCCGGGACCGCGGCTTTCCTCCCTTCATTGTCAGCAGGAGTCTTCATGTCGCCGCTGCGGAAGCTGTCCGTGGCTTTGGTGTGTCTTGTCGCGCCCGGGGCCCTGGCCCAGTCCGAGCCTTTCGCGGACGCGCGCGTGCAGACACCCGAGCTCGCCGCCCCGAAACGGGGCTCTCTCGTAGGGCAGTACGCCCACACCGCCTTTGGCCCGGCCGATGTCAGCCGGGGAGGCTTCAGCCTGCCGTCGCCCTTCCAGGTGCCGCAGGACCGGGGCCCGCTGCTCGTGCAGCCCTTTCCCACGTACTCGCCCGACGGGGGCCTGAACGAGTGGGGCATGGGCTGGAGCACCACCCTGTCCATCCAGCGCACGCGGGCGCGCGGAGAGCTGGACTACGCCACCGATGATCTCACCGGCCCCTGGGGGCGCATGGTGAAGGGCACGGATGGCGCGTGGCACTCCGCGGACGTGACGTCCGCCGTGCGGCTGGTGGAGGTGGGCACGTCGCTGGTGGCGTACCTGCCGGACGGCGGCCGGTGGACCTTCGGCGCCCAGGTGCGGGTGGACACGCCGCGCGGCACCCACTCCTGGTTCCTGGAGGAGGCGCGTGACGCCACCGGCCAGGGCGCGCGCCTGACGTGGGCGGTGAACCCGTCCGGCCGTCCCTTCCTGGAGCGCGTGCGCTACGGCGGCCGGGGCGAGGACTTCCACTACGAGGTGTCGTGGACGTACGCCGCGCTCACCACGCCGTTCGTGGACTACCGCAGCGGCGCGCCGCTGAAGCTGGACCGGCGCGTCCAGGACGTGGTGCTGCGCGTGCAAGTCCCCGGCACCGGCACCCTGGCCGAGCGCTGGCGCTACACGCTGGGCTACCAGGACGATGACCTGGGGCCGGCCTTCCGTCTCACGCAGGTGCAGCAGGTCTACGCCTCCGGGGCGCGGCCTCCCGCCACGCAGTACACCTACCAGGGCGTGAACGAGACGCTCCAGGCGGCGCAATTCCAGACCGCGACGGTGCTGGATGGCGTGGTGGCCGCGTTCGGCGGAGACGCCTTCCAGCCCGACCATGCGTCGCTGCTGGACGTGGACGCGGACGGCCGGTTGGACATCGAGCACCATCAGCGCAACACGCTCTTCGTCCAGGAGGGCACGGGGTTCCGCGTGGAGGAGCTGCCGCCGGCCGGACCCAACACCATCCCCGAGTGCCGCGCGCCGGAGTCGCTCTACAACGAGCCCCGGCACCTGGTGCAGTTCGGGCCGGACTCGGACGAGCACCAGGTGGTGGACCTGCTCGGGGACGGCGCCTTCCAGAGCACCGCGCTGACGGTGTGCACGCGCGCCGGGCAGTTGGTGACGCGCCAGACGCTCCCGGGCCACTGGGAGCTGGGCCCGCAGACGCGGCTCGTGGACCTGAACAAGGACCGTCGGCCGGACCTGCTGCGCGTGTACGAGGGCGGCTACGACGTGCTGCCCAACGTGAGCACCCATCCCGTGGTGCCCGCGTTCGGCCCGATGGTGAGCGGCGGCCTGATGCCGTACTTCACGCCGCACACCAGTTGGGTGCAGGACCTCAACGGCGATGGCCAGTCGGACCTCGTCGCGCGGCACGAGGGCGGCCTCGTGGTGTGGTACGGCCAGGGCCAGTACCAGTTCGACGGCGCGGGGCAGGGCATGCCGGTGCGCCTGTGGTACGGCGGCGAGCTGAGCGGCCTGTTGGACTACCAGCTCGCGTTCGTGGACCTGAACAAGGACGGCCTGTCGGACCTGGTGCTGTACCAGCAGGGCTACGCGCTCTTCTTCGTGAACACCGGCGAGGAGTTCACGGAGGTGCGCGCCCCCCTGGGTAACTTCTTCGACGGTCTGCCTGGCCCGGTGGTGGTGGGCGACCTCACCGGCACGGGCGGCACGCAGCTGTCCACCGTGCGGCTGGGACAGGCGTACTCCGTCACCCTGGACGCGCCGGGCACGGGGCTGATGCGCACCGCGGACGACGGCAAGGGCACGCGGCTCTCCTTCCAGTACGCCTGGAGCCCGCCCGCCGTCGGCACCTACCAGCGCGAGGCCGTGCTCTCCGCGCTGGATGTCACGTCCTCCGGCCACCCGCTGGAGCACATCACCTACGACTACGCGAAGCCCGCCATCCACCCGGTGAGCCGGACGCTGCTGGGCTTCGAGGACGTGTCCCGCTCCACGCCGGTGGGCACCGAAAGCTCCACCTTCTCCCATGACACGCGGCAGACGGGCCTGCTCGTCTCCAGCACGTCCACCGACGCGCGCACGCCGGGCGTGGAGCGCTTCGAGTCGCGCGTGTACGACGCGACGAGCTCCTTCGGCCTGCCGTGGAAGCGGCTGCGCGAGCAGCACAGCGGCTGGCGCTCCGGCGCGCGCCAGGTGGAGGAGTGGACGGAGTACCAGGCCTATGCGGCGGAGCTCTGCCCCTCGCGCACCGTGCTGCACACCGTGAACGGCACGCTCACGACGGAGCACACCCGCGCGAATCCCTCCGGCCTCACGGGCCACCTGCACTGCCTGGACAGCGGCGTGGTGATGACGGGCCAGCACGCGGACGCGACGCTGGACTTCCGCCACGAGTCCCGGCTCACGCGCAACGCGGTGGGCCTGTTGGAGAAGCTGGAGAGCGTGGCGCCGTCCGGTGCGGTGACGCTCCAGGAGGTCGTCTACCGTCAGGACTTCTCCGTGGAGCACGTGTCCGTGCCGGGGCGGGGCACGTCCTGGTTCGACTTCGAGCCGGGCGGCACGCTGCTGCGCAAGGTGACGTCACCGGATGGCACCACCGTGGAGGTGACGGGCCGCGAGTCGCTGACCGACGCCGTGCGGTCCCTGCGCTACGGCCAGGGCACGGCGAGCTACTCGGAGTCCTTCCGCTACGACGGCGAGGAGCGGCTGGCGCGCCAGTGGGATGATCAGGGCCACGCAACGGAGACGAACCCCTCCATGCTCCTGTCCTACCAGTACGCCACCGCGCTGAAGCCCGCGCTGGTGGAGGTGGAGTCGCTGGTGGACGCGTACAGCAACGCCCACCGCAAGCTCGCCGAGTGGAGCACCGCGGATGGCGAGCCCGTGGCCACCGCGCAGCGCATCCCGGGAGGGTGGACCTTCCAGGGCGTCACGACCTACGACCCGGCCCAGTTGGAGACGCGCAAGTACCAGCGCCCCACGGCGCCGGCCACGCTCCAGCCGACGCAGGTGTCGTACGGCGACCTGCTCGCGGGCACCGCGTCGCTCGGCTTGAGCCGGGGGGCGGCCTTCGGCCACGTGGTGGAGGCCTCCTCGCTGCTGCAGACGGGCGTCACCCAGCAGCACCAGACGACCCTGACGGTGGAGGCCGGGGGCGTGCGGCGGGACACGCGGGAGAACGGCGAGTATCTGACCTCCAGCTGGACGGATGCCTCGGACCGCGTGCGCGTGTTCCAGGATCAGGAGGGCGCGCGCTACGAGTACACCCACGACGTGCTGGGCCGCGTGCGCGGCGTGCTGCTGCCGGATGGCAAGCACCACTGGCTGTCGTTGGACGCGCACGGCCGGGTGACCCGTGTGCTGCGCGAGGGCATCGCCAAAGTGGAGTACACCTATGACACGGTCACGGGCCTGCCCAAGGACCGCCTGTTCCTGACCTCGTCGGGGGCGCTGCGGCGCATCGAGTCGTGGACGTACGACGCCGTGGGCCGCAAGACGGAGGAGCTGCACACCGACGTGGCCACCGGCGCGACGCAGCGCTACCAGCACTACTACGACGGCGCCACGCCCCAGCAGCCCACGCAGCGCACCCACCTGGGTGAGCACACGGGCGTCTCGGGCGAGGGCTTCCAGAAGACCTTCGAGTACCGCGCGGACGGCAAGGTGAAGCGCCGGGTGGTGACCCTCACGGGCTGGCGCACGGTGGAGACGCTGTTCGGCTACACGGATGGCGGCGACGCCGTCACGGAGACGACGAGCGTGCGCGATGTGACGGGCGCGCTCCTGTCGCTCCACACCCAGGAGCAGCGCTGGGACACGCACGGGCGCTTGTCGGAGACGCTGTTGGATGGCGCCTCGCTGGCCCTCTACGGCTACGACGGTGACGGGCAGCCGCTGACGGCGGACTTCGCCACCGGTGGCCGGGTGACGCTGGGCTACGACCCGCTCACGCGGCGGCGGCTGTCCAAGAAGCAGCAGGGCCCGGGATGGACCGCGTCCGTGGGGCAGCGGATGGACTCCCGGGGCAATGTGGCCTCGGAGACCTACGCCGCGGGCGGGGTGTCGCTGTATCGCCAGTATGCCTATTCGCCCAAGGGCTTCCTCGTGAGCTCCACGGACGCCGCGCACGCCTATGGCTACGGCTTCGACGCCAGTGGCCTGCCGACGGTCATCGAAGAGGATGGCGTGCGGCGCACGATCACCACGCAGGGCAACACGCTGACGTCGGGCGCGGTGACGTACACGTTCGACGACCAGGGCCGCACGGTGTCGAAGAACGACCTGATCTTCGAGTACGGCCCCCACGGGCAGGTGTCGCGCGTCGTCCGGGGCACCCGGGCGTGGCGCTTCCTCTACGACGAGGCGGGACAGCGGCTGCTCAAGCTGGAGGGCACGACGCCGCTGACTGCGTACCTGGAGGGCGGCGGGGTGCTGGATGCGAACGGGCTGACGCGGCCGTTCCGCTTCGCGGGCCAGGTGGTGGGACTGATCCACGAAGGTGTCTTCCAGATGGTGGGCGCGGACAGCCGGGGCACGGTGATGACGGATGGCGTGGGGCAGCTGCTGCTCGCGTCGCCGTTCGGTGCCCGCGCGCACCGTCCGGTCAGCTCCGCCGTGCTGGACTTCGTGGAGAAGGGCTTCGACGCGGACCTGGGGCTCGTGCGCATGGGCGCGCGAGACTACGACCCGGACATCAACCGCTTCCTCACGCCGGACCCACTCTTCCTGCAAGAGCCGGCGCGGTGCGTGGACAGCCCGGTGGAGTGCAACCTCTACGCGTACGCCCTCAACGCGCCCACGCGCTACGTGGACCCGAGCGGCTACAAGGCGAAGGCGGCCGCCGCGGCGGCAGCGCCCGCCGCGCCGGAGGTGCCCGAGGTGACGGTCACCGGCTACACCGTGGAGATGCAGCGCTTCAAGTCGCTGGAGCACGGCGCGCGGACCTCGACGAACGCCATCGTGTTGCACCGCACCGCCGGCTCCACGGGCGTCGGTGCCCTGGGCGGCTACCTGAAGGGGGAGCGCAAGGGGATGGGGGCGCACTTCCTCGTGGATGAGAACGGCAAGATCACCCAGACGATGAAGCTGGACCAGACGGCGCACCACGTCGGCGAGATGCGCGCGCGGTGCGAACAGGAGGCCAACTGCTCGGCCACCGAGAAGGCGGCCCTCAAGAAGCTCTGGGAGACGAAGGGCGTCGGGTACTCGAAGAAGACGGAGCTGGTCCACGACTACGAGCTCACCACCAAGAGCTACCCGGCCCGCTACCCCCTCAACGCCGAGAGCATTGGCATTGAAGTGGTGGGCGTGAAGGACGCGAAGGGGGCCTTCGAAGCGCCTTCCCAGGCGCAGATCGACGCGGTGACGGCCCTGGTGACCGCGTTGCAAACGCAATACACGCTCACCAACGCGGACGTGATTGCCCATGGTGTCATGTGTTACAAAGATGATCCCCGCAGCGAGGGGACGGGGTTCGGGTACTGACATGGAAAGCCATGACCGACGAAGCAGTGGCTGGCGGGCGGGCGGGGTGCTGCTCGCGCTGACGGCTCCCCTGGCGCTGGGTGCGACTCCGACTCCGGCTCCGACGTGGAGCGTGCCCGCCGACGCGCGGATCGAACACGTCGAAGCGGGGATGCAGAAGGGCCAGGAGGACAACTACATGAAGGAGCACTGCGGGGACTTCACACTCTCCGCGGAGGAGACCCTCATCTACCTGCGCTCCGCGAAGGTGCTGCCCGAAGCCCAGGTGCACGATGCGTTCGACTGGCTCCCCTGCGTCGTGCGCGGGACCCTGGTGTCGGGCAAGAAGCCCCGCAAGGTGGTGGGCTTCGAGATCTCCGCGCTGTTCACGGCCCACATCTACGAGGAGGGCAAGCCCACCACGTACCTCGTCTGTGAGGGCGCCTGCGCGACACGGATGGAGAAGATCCTCGTGAGCCACGAGAAGTAGGCCGCGGCACTGTCCGCTGAAGCAAAGGGGGCTGCTCACCGGTGCGATGGCCGGGGAGCGGCCCCCCTTCCATGTTGGTGCCTTCCGTCCTGAACGGAGGCAACCCATGGCCCTGTCCCGTCACCGTCCCAAGTCCCACCTCCGCAAGCTGCTGGGCGGCTTCGTCGTCGCGCTGGCGGAAGTCTTCGCGCCGCGCTCCGTGCTCGCGAACGGCCCCCCGCGTCTGGAGGGCTGGCCGCGTCAGCGCCGCGTGCCCGTCCCGGGGCAGGGCTCTCGGAGGTTTGGAATCCAAGGAGCGGATCCGCGCCGCCTGGAGTGACGCAAGGTGACATCGGGGCAGGGGGCCCCGTGGTACGGTGCTCGCGTCATTTTTCCGGGGGGGAGTTCACGAGTGCCCGCCCTGGAGCCCCGTGAGCCCCACCATGCGCAGAATCTCTTTGCTTGCCCTCGTCTGCCTCGTTGTCGGATCCGCGTGTTCGCGCGGCGACAAGGACGCGAAGGGCGGCACCCCGGAGACCGGCACCGCGCCGACTTCGTCCTCGAAGAACAACGGCCTCGCCGTCGAGCCCCTGCCGGAGCCGCCCGCGCTCCAGATCGATCCCGCCGAGGCGGCGGCCCAGGGACCCCTGACCGTCGTGGCCGCGCGGCCGCAGGGCAAGGCCCACGGCAACGTCCGGCCGACCATCACCTTCACCCGGCCGATGATCGCCCTGGGCACGGTGGCCCAGGAGCGCGGACTGGCGGCGCCCGCGAAGATTGAACCGCCGCTGAAGGGCGAGTGGCGCTGGCTGGGGTCGGCGAGCGTGGAGTTCGTGCCCGCGGACGGCGTGCGGCTGGCGACGAAGTACACGGTGACGGTGCCCGCGGGCCTCAAGGCCATGGACGGCTCCGCGCTGGAGGCGCCCTTCACCTTCGAGTTCGAGACCACGCGCCCGCTCCTCCAGGCCGTGCAGCCGGAGCCGGACTTCCACTGGGTGCAGCCGGAGCCGGTCTTCACGCTGGTGTTCAACCAGAAGGTGAAGGACCTGCCGCAGCACGCGCGCCTGGAACTGGCATCCGGTGCGCCGGTGCCGCTCACGCTGGTGAAGGAGACCGCGCTCGCGGACCTCAAGGCGGTGGAGGTGGGCAGCGGCCCGGAGCGCAGGTCGGAGGACCGGCGCGTGAAGTACGAGCTGAAGCCCGCGCAGAAGCTGGCCCCCGGCACGGCGTTCTCCCTGGTGGTGGACGCGGCGCTGACGGGCGTGGAAGGCCCGCTGCCCCTGGAGGAGGCGGTGCGCCACCCTTACTCCACCTACGGCGCGCTCAAGATGGAGTCGGCGGCCGCGTGCTCGTTCGACTATGGCAACTCGGAGTGCCCCTACGGCCCGTTGATCCTCTACACGTCCAACGAGGTGGACGTGGCGTCGCTGAAGGGCAAGGTGACGCTGGATCCGCCCGCGCAGATTGACTGGGACCGGATGCAGACCCGGATGCCCTGGCCCGGCGGCGAGCAGAAGTTCCCCTACGTGTCGGTGCCCGGCCGCTTCCGCCCCGGCACCACGTACAAGGTGAAGGTCGCCGCGGGCTACAAGGACGTCTTCGGCCAGACGGGCCCCGCCTTCCAGGACGAGGCGAAGCTCAGCGACGTGGAGCCCTCGTTCGACTCCGGCTCCACGGAGGCGCTGCTGGAGGCCTCCGGTGACGGCTCGCTGCCCCTGGTGGTGACCAACGTCCCGGAGGTGCAGGCGGAGGTGTGGGCGCTGTCCCCCGCGGAGCTGGCGCGCTTCCTGGGCACGGACACCCGCCCCGAGTCGTGGCCCACCACCGAGCCGGTGCGCACGACGCTGGACACGAAGGCCGCGCGCAACGTGGAGCGCACCGTGCCGTTCGAGCTGCGTCCGGCCTTCAACGGCGCGAAGACGGGCCTGTTCCTCGCGCGGCTGAACGCGCCCTCGCTCAAGGACAAGTCCCCGCGCCGCATCGTGGGGCAGGTGACGGATCTGGCGGTGCACGCGAAGCTGGGCGCGACCTCCAGCGTGGTGTGGGTGACGTCGCTGCAGACGGGTGCGCCGGTGCCGGACGCGAAGCTCACCGTCTGGGACAAGGCGGGCACGGAGCACTGGACGGGGACGACGGACGCCAACGGGCTCGCGAAGGTGCCGGGCCTGTCGGAGCTCATCGTCATGAAGCAGGAGTCCCCCTGGAACACGCCGTGGGCCATGGTGTCCGCGCAGAAGGACACCGACATCGGCGTGACGCTGTCCACCTGGGGCGGCGGCATGTATCCCGGCGCGTTCTCGCTGATGAGCGCGTGGGAGGGGCGCAGCCCGGACAGCCTGGGCTTCGTGTTCGCCGACCGCGGCATCTACCGCCCCGGCGATGACGTGATGTTCAAGGGCGTGACGCGCTACCGCCGCATGGGCGTGCTCAAGTCGCCGCCCGCCGGAGCGAAGGCCCGCGTGACGGTGACCAGCTCGCGCGGCGAGAAGGTCTTCGAGGGCGACGCCGTCATCACGAAGTACGGCACCTTCCGCTCGGACATGAAGCTGGGCAAGGACATGCCGCTGGGCTCGTATGACGTGTCCGCGAGCCTGAAGATCGAAGGCCAGACGCTGAGCTACAGCGGCAACTTCCGCGTGGAGGAGTACCGCGCGCCGCAGTTCCGCGTGGACGTGGCGGTGCCGAAGCAGCACGTGCCGGCGGGCGAGGCGCTCTCCGCGCGCGTGGATGCGCGCTACCTGTTCGGCGGGGCCATGGGCAACGCGCAGGTGCGCTGGAGCGTGGGCCGGGCCAGCTCCTTCTTCACGCCGCCGGGCAACGAGGCGTTCACCTTCGGCGTGAACACCTGGTGGTGGGACGACGAGCAGCCGGAGCACAGCAGCGAGACCTTCGCCACGGGCGAGGGGCGCACGGACGCCGCGGGGCAGCTGGCGCTGGCGCTGGGCACCGCGGAGACGCCGGGCGGCAAGACGTGGGAGTACACGCTGGAGGCGGAGGTGGAGGACGTCAACCGCCAGCGCATCGCCAACCGCAACCTGATCATCGTCCACCCCGCGGACGTGTACGCGGGCCTGCGCCTGCTCTCCACCGGCTTCGCGGAAGCCGGCAAGGAAGTGGGCCTGGAGGTGGTGGCGGTGACGCCCGCGGGCGCGCGGCAGGAGGGCATCGCGGTGGACGTGAACGTCAAGCGCCGCGAGTGGAAGTCCATCCGCAAGAAGGGCGAGGGCGGCCAGTGGTTCACCATCACGGAGCCGGTGGAGACGGAGGTGTCGAAGTGCTCGGTGAAGAGCGCCGCCACCCCGCAGGCGTGCCGCTTCACGCCCGGCGAGCCCGGCCTCTACGTGCTGGAGGCGGTGGCCACGGACGCGAAGGGCCGCAAGGCGACGACGCGCGACTCGCTCTACGTCACCGGCTCCGGCTGGGTGTCGTGGCAGCGCAACGACACGGACCGCATCGACCTGGTGGCGGACAAGCAGCTCTATGACGTGGGCGACACCGCGAAGATTTTGGTGAAGAGCCCGTACCCGCAGGCGGACGCGCTCGTCACGGTGGAGCGCGAGGGCGTGCTCAGCGTGCGTCGCGTGAAGCTCAAGGGCAGCGCCACGGCGCTGGACATCCCGCTGGGCGAGGGGGCCATCCCCAACGTCTTCGTGGGCGTGGTGCTGGTGCGCGGCCGCGTGGAGGCGTCCAAGGGCATCGAGTCCGGGGACGACCCGGGCCGTCCCGCCGTGCGCGTGGGCTACACGGAGCTGAAGGTGGAGAAGAAGCAGAAGCGCCTGTCGGTGTCGCTGACGCCGGATGCGCAGGACAAGCGCCCGCGCGACAAGGTGACGGTGAACGTCGCGGTGAAGGACGCGGCGGGCAAGGGCGCGAAGTCGGAGGTGACGCTCTGGGCCGTGGACGAGGGCGTGCTGCGCCTGACGGGCTACCAGGCGCCGGATCCGGTGGAGGCACTCTTCCAGCCGCGCGGCCTGTCGGTGCGCATTGGCGAGCCGCTCATCCACCTGGTGCTGCGCAAGCTGTACGGGGAGAAGGGCTCGAAGCCGGGCGGCTCCGGCGGTTCGGACACGACGGGCTCCGGCTTCCGGTCCAACTTCAAGACGACGGCGGTGTTCCAGTCGGTGGAGACGGACGACCAGGGGCAGGCGAAGGTGGAGTTCACGCTGCCCGACAACCTCACCACGTTCCGCATCATGGCCGTGGCGGTGACGGACGCGGACCGCTTCGGCGTGGGTGAGAGCAAGGTGCAGGTGTCCAAGCCGCTGCTGGCGTTGCCGGCGCTGCCCCGGCTGGTGCGCGTGGGCGACAAGGCGGAGGCGGGTGTGGTCATCCACACCACGAACCCGGCCATCAAGGAGGCGAAGGTCACCGCGCAGCTCACGGGCGTGCGGGTGGAGGGGCCGTCGGAGAAGACGGTGTCGCTGGTGGACGGCAAGGCCCGCGAGGTGCGCTTCACCTTCGTGGCCGAGCAGCCGGGCACCGCGGTGCTGCGCTTCTCCGTGACAGGCGGCGGGGAGACGGACGGGGTGGAGCAGAAGATCCCCGTGCAGCTCCCTGTCGGCCTGGAGGCGGTGGCCACGTACGGCGACACCACCAGCGAGCGGACGGAGGGGCTCAAGCCGCCGGGCGGCGTGCGGCCCGGCGTGGGCGGCCTCACGGTGACGATGTCGTCCACGGTGATGGGCGGCTTCGAGGAGTCGATGAACCAGCTGGTGGACTACCCCTACGGGTGCCTGGAGCAGATGTCGTCGCGGCTGGTGCCGTTCGTCGCGCTGCGCGAGCTGTCGGGCAAGTTCGGCGTGGCGTGGACGGGCGGTTCGGAGGAGCAGAAGCAGGCGTTCGTCCGGGGCTTCCTCAGCGAGGACGCGCTGAAGACGCAGGGCACGCTGGATCCGGACGCGGTGGTGACGGCGACGGTGCGCAAGATCGAAGCGCTCCAGAACCACGATGGCGGCTTCCGCTTCTGGGCGTCCAGCGACTGCACGTCGCCGTATGCCTCCGCGTACGCGACGCTGGCGTTGGCGCGGGCGAAGGAGGTCGGCTACCCGGTGAACGCCGAGGGGCTGGCGAAGGCGAAGAAGTTCCTGGCGGACAAGGTGGCGTCGGGCGTGTGCAACCGGTGCGGTGGGGACTGCCTCAACGCGGGGCCGGAGACGCGGGTCTTCGCGCTCTACACGCTGGCGCGCACGGGCTCTCCCCGGCCGTCGTACTACAACGAGCTGTTCGAGAAGCGGGCGGAGCTGCCGCTCTTCGCCCAGGCGATGCTGGCGGACGCCATCTTCGTGGGGAAGGGCAACCGGGAGCAGGGCCAGAAGCTGCTCCAGGAGCTGCTGAACAAGGCGCAGGAGTCCGCGGCGGGCGTGCACTTCCAGGAGACGGACGCGAAGACGTACGCGCCCCTCTGGTCGTCCGACACGCGCACCACGGCGCTGGTGCTCCAGACGCTGGTGAGCGTGACGCCGGACCACCCCTACGTGGCGAAGATGAGCCGCTACCTGGCGTCCTCGCGCGAAGGGGACGGGCGCTTCCGCAACACCCAGGAGGCGGCCTTCACGCTGATGGCGCTCTCGGAGGTGGTGCGCCGCAAGGAGAAGGACGTGCCGGCGTACGAGGCGGTGGTGAAGCTGGGCGGACAGGTGATTGCGTCCGCCGACTTCCGGGGCCGAGACCTGGGCGTGAAGACGGTGCAGGTGCCGGTGGAGAAGCTGGGCACGGCGGACAAGGCGCAGCCCTTGACCTTCGCCGTCAACGGCACGGGCAACCTCTACTACGGGGCGCTCCTGCGCTACGCGCCGGCCGCGATGCCGCTGGACGCGATGGACCGGGGCCTCATCGTCCAGCGCTGGTTCGAGCCGTACAACGGCGGCGGTCAGGCGAAGGCCGCGCGCGCGGGCGAGCTGGTCCGCGTGCGGGTGCGCGTGGCGACGTCGATGCGCCGCAACTTCGTCGTCGTGGACGTGCCGCTGCCCGCGGGCCTGGAGGCGGTGGACACGTCGCTCGCGAGCACCGCGCGCCTGCCCGGGCCGGTGGGCTCCGGCGAGGAGGAGGGCCCCGGCGAGGGCTACGAGTACGAGAGCGAAGAGGACCTGTCGGAGACGGACGGGGAGGGGAACAACCCCTGGGCGACGCGCTTCTGGTCTCCGTTCAACCACACGGAGATGCGGGATGACCGGGTCATCTTCTTCGCCGACGAGCTGCCGCCGGGCGTGCACGTGACGAGCTTCGTCGCCCGGGCCACGACGCCGGGTGACTTCGTGCTCAAGCCGGCGCACGCGGAGGAGATGTACACGCCGGAGGTCTTCGGACGCTCCGAGGGTGGACGCTTCCCGGTGGTGATGCCGGAAGAGGTCGCTTCGAAGTGATGAAGCGCTTCACGCTTCGGGGGATGGCGCGCGCCGTGGCGGTGGCCGCGGCGCTGATCGGGTTGGGGTGCGCGGGCTTCATCGCGATGCCCCTGCCCGGGACGTTGCTGTCCCGCGAGGCGCTGTCCTCGCTGGTGATCACCGACCGCACGGGCCATGCCCTGCGCGAGGTGCTCTCCCGCGAGGACGGACGCAGTGTGGGGCTGGCGGGGGCAGGCATCCCCCCGCTGGTGCGCGCGGCCTTCATCGCCGCGGAGGATCAGCGGTTCACGCGGCATCCGGGCGTGGACGTGGTGGCGGTGGCGCGGGCGGCGCGCGACAACGTGAAGGCGGGACGCATCGTGTCCGGTGCGTCCACGATTCCGCAGCAGCTGGCACGCAGGCTGGTGCCGCGCGAGCGCTCGTGGTGGGGCAAGGCCGGCGAGGCGCTGTGGGCGCTCCGGCTGACGGCGCACCTGTCCAAGGAGCAGGTGCTGCTGGAGTACCTGGACCGGGTGCCGCTGGGGAACTCCACCTTCGGGGTGGAGGCGGCGGCGCGGGGCTACTTCGGGCGGTCGGCGGACCGGCTGTCGGCGGGACAGGCGGCGCTGCTCGCGGGGATGGCCCGCTCGCCCGCGCGGCGCGACCCGTACCGGCGGCCGGACGCGGCGCTGCTGGGGATGCGAGGCGTGCTGGCGCGCATGGTGGAGGAGGGCTTCCTCACGCCAGAAGAGGCCCGGCTGGCGGCGGAGACGCCGCTGGACCTGGTGCCGCCCGAGCGGAGCTTCGAGGTGCCGCACCTGACGACGGCGCTGCTCCAGCGACTGCCGGCGCTGGGGTTGGATCGCGCGACGCGCATCGAGACGACCATCGACCCCGCGCTCCAGTCCGCGGTGGAGAAGGCGATGGTGGAGGAGCTGCGGGGACTGGAGGACCGAGGGGTGGGGGAGGCGGCGGCCATCGTCCTGGACAACGCGACGGGCGAGGTGCTCGCGTACGTGGGTTCTTCGGACTTCCTCGACGAGTCGAAGGGCGGGCAGAACGACGGCGTGCGTTCACTCCGCCAGCCGGGGTCCGCGCTGAAGCCGTTCGCGTACGGGCTCGCGCTGAGCAAGGGGTTCACGCCCTCCAGCGTGCTCGCGGACGTGGAGGTGCACCTGGCGACGCCGGGGGGCGCGTACGTGCCCAAGAACTATGACCGGCGCGTGCACGGGCCGGTGCGGCTGCGCGCGGCGCTGGCGTCCAGCTACAACATCCCGGCGGTGCGCGTGGCGGACGCGCTGGGGCCGGATCAGGTGCTGCGCGTGCTGCGCGAGGCGGGCTTCGAGAGCCTCAAGGAGAGCGCGTCGCACTAC
>NZ_RAWA01000015.1 GCF_003611675.1 Corallococcus sp. CA053C | reverse complement strand
TACGCGTCGCGTGGGCTCGGAGATGGGTATAAGAGACAGGGCGTGAAGATGGCGGACAAGAGGCTCTGGATCCTGGTGGCCAACGCGAGTCGCGCCCGACTCTTCGCCACGGACGCGGCGAAGGCGGAGAAGTGGGACCTCATCGAACAGTTCCAACATGACGATAGCCGGACCAAGTCGACTGTTCTCTACAACCAGCCGGACAACCCCAACGCGGGCACGCTGCACGGCCCGGTGGCGGAGAACGAGCCCAACGGACGCCGCGAGTTGGAGCACGAGCGCTTCGCCCGGGAGCTGTCCGCGCACCTGGACAAGGGCGTGGACACGCACACCTTCGATCAGCTCGTCATCGCCGCCCCGCCCTCCTTCCTGGGCAAGCTGCGCGGCCTGCTGAGCACGCGCGTGAAGCAGCGGGTGCGTCTGGACCTGGACGCGGACTACTCGAACCTGTCGGCGAGGGATCTGCCTGACCGGGTGCCCCTGTTGTAGGCAGACGGCCGGCCGAGGGGTAAGTGGCCTGGGTTCTGGTATAGGACCTGGGTTACCTCTCTTCGCGCCTGACGTGACATGCCTTCTTTCTTCTTGCGGTCCCTGACGCTGCGTGGGCGGCTGCTGCTCTACATGACCCTGGTGTCGTGCGTGCCATTGCTGGCGCTCACCGGGTTGCAGGACTCGCTGATGCGGCGGCAGACGGAGGCGCAGATCGACTCCTCGCTGCGCATGGAGGCCGAAGGCTTCAAGGACCTGCTCGAGTCCACCCTGGCCGAGCGCGAGTCGAGCGCGAACAGCTGGGCGGAGGACCCGGTGTTGCGGGCCGCGCTGCGCACGAAGGACGCGGCCGCCAGCGACGCGATGCTGGCGCTCTTGCAGCGGCGCTACCTCACGCTCAACGGCATCGTGCTCTTCACCGACGACGGCGTGGCGGTCTCCGCGAGCACGCCCGCGCTGCGGGATGCGTACGCGGGAAGCGCGGCCCAGGTGCGCGCGGCGGCGTGGTTCCGCGAGGCCCAGGCCGGCCGCACCACGGCGGAGGGCGTGGACGTGGAAGACCCCATCTTCAGCGTGCACGTGCTGCCGCTGGCGGTGCCGGTGCTGGATGAAGGTGGCAAGCGCCTGGGCGTGCTGCTGGCCGCGTTCGACTGGGGACAGCTGGATGAGCTGGTGAAGCCCGCGCTCGCCCGGGCCGAGCAGCGCGGCCACCACAGCTTCTCCCTGGAGCTGGTGGGCGCGAACGGCAAGACGCTCTTCGACACGCGCAAGGACGCGCACGACGACATCGGCCGGGTGGTGGTGGCGGCGGTGAACAGCGCCGACGTGCACGACGTGGGCGACGGGTGGAAGGTCCTGGGACAGCTGGATCCCGCGGACGCGTACGCGCCCCTCAACCAGATGCGCCGGCTGGTGCTGGGGCTCGCGGCCCTGTTCGTGGCGGCGGTGGGCGTGGGCTCGTGGATCCTCGCGCGCGGCATCACCCGCCCCCTGCGCGCGCTGAGCGAGGTGGTCCGCCGCGTGGTGAAGGAGGGCGACCTCACGCAGGTGATGCAGATCAAGGTGGGCGGGGACGAGGTGGGCGAGCTGACGGAGGCCTTCTCGCAGATGATGAAGAACCTGCACGAGACGGCCACCAGCCTGCACCAGGGCACGCGCGTGCTCAGTGAGACGGTGGCGGAGCTCAACCTCGCGTCCGAGGTGCAGGAGCGCAACGTGGCCCGGCAGGCCGCGGCGCTCCAGGAGACGCAGGTCACCGCGCAGGAGATCAAGCAGACGTCGCTGCTGGCCGCGGAGAAGGCGGACACCGTGCTGGGCGTGGCCGCCCGGGCGGAAGAGGTGGGCCGCGCGGGCGAGGGCGCCATCCGCGACAGCCTGGACGGCTTCCAGGGCCTGCACGAACAGTCCGGTGAGATGGCCATGCGCATCGTGCAGCTCAACGAGCGCACGCAGCAGATTGGCGGCATCACCCAGACGGTGAAGGACCTGGCGGATCAGTCCAACATGCTCGCGCTCAACGCGGCCATCGAAGCGGTGCGCTCCGGCGAGCACGGCAAGGGCTTCAGCGTGGTGGCGCGGGAGATCCGCAACCTGGCGGATCAATCCATCCAGGCCACGGAGAAGGTGCGCGACGTCCTGGGGGACCTGGGCCACGCCATCATCTCCACCGCGAAGATGACCGAGCAGAGCCACGCGAGCGTCGCGGAGGGGCTGGATCAGGTGCGCACGAGCGGCGAGCACCTGCGGGAGCTGGCCACCATCGTCCAGGACAACGCCGCGGCGGCGCGGCAGATCGCCGGCGCGGTGAGCCAGCAGAACGCGGGCATCGCGCAGATCTTCAGCGCGGTGACGGAGATGTCCTCGATGATGAGCGAGACCCAGGCCAGCCTGAAGTCCACCACCGGCGCCGCGCGGCGGCTGCAGGAAGTGGCGGGCCGGATGGAAGGCGTCGCGCGGGCGTACCGCATCTAGCCCCCTGACGGAAAAGGAGTCCGCCGTGGCCGCTGTCCCCGCCGTGAAGGCCCTGCTGCTGGACCTGGGCAACGTGCTGGTGTTCCACGACAACGCGCTGCTCTTCGCGCGGCTCGCGGCCCGGGCGGGGCTTGCCCCGCAGGAGGCGGCCCGGCGGCTCACCGGCGCCGGGTGGACGGCGGCGAACCGGGGGCTGCTGGACGCGGAGGGCATCCGCCGGGACGTGTGCGGCGCGCTGGGCGTGGACCTGCCGATGGAGGAGTTCGCGCCCCTGTGGAGCAGCCACTTCACGGTGCACCACGCGGTGCTGCCGCGCGTGGAGGGGCTCGTGGGCCGGGTGAAGCTGGTGCTGGTGTCCAACACCAACGCGCTGCACGTGGCGTACGTGAAGCCCCTGCTGCCGCTGCTCCAGCGCTTCGACGCGCTGGTGCTGAGCTGCGAGGTGGGCGCGGTGAAGCCGGAGCCGGCCCTCTACCGGATCGCGCTGGAGAAGGCGGGCTGCGCGCCGGACGAGGCCGCCTTCTTCGACGACCTGCCCGAGTTCGTGGACGCGGCCCGGGCCCTGGGCCTGCGCGGGTTCGTCTTCACGGACGCGCCCGCGTTCGACGCGCAGCTGAAGTCGCTGGGCCTGTGAGGCGGTGAGGCCGTGAGCCTGGCGCTGGCCTAGCGGTAGCGGGCCAGGGGCGGCTCGCCCGCGGCGGCCTCGGTCCACTGGCGCATCGCGGGCAGCCCGAGCACCGCGTCGCGGTACGCGGTGAGTTCCGGACGGAACGGGACGCCGTAGGTGACGAAGCGGGTGATGACCGGCGCGTAGAACGCGTCCGCGATGGTGAAGGCGCCGAAGAGGAACGGGCCCTGCTTGCCATGGCGCTCGCGGCAGCCGGCCCACAGCGCCTGCACGCGCGCGATGTCCGCGTGCACGCCCGGCGCGTCCCCGCCCGGCACCGTCTTGCGCGCGGTGATGTCCATGGGCAGGTGCGTGCGCAGGGCCTGGAAGCCCGAGTGCATCTCCGACGTCACCGAGCGCGCCATCGCGCGTGTCGCGCGGTCCTGGGGCCACAGGCGCGCGTCGGGGAACGCCTCCGCCAGGTACTCGCAGATGGACAGCGAGTCCCATACCACCGTGTCACCGTGCTTGAGCACCGGCACCCGGCCGCTGGGCGAGTGCATGGCGATGAGCGCCGCCGTCTCCGGCGTGTCCAGCGGAACGAGCACCTCGCGGAACGGCTGGCCGGTGTGGGCCAGGGCCAGGTAGGGGCGCAGCGACCACGAGGAGAAGTTCTTGGAACCAACGACCAGGGTGAGTTCGGACATGGCGCGGCACCTTACCGCCGCGCGCCCGTCCGTCAGGCCCTAACCGCCCAGGGGCACGCGCCGACGGCCCAGGAGTGAACGCACGCGAGACATGAGCGCGCCCTCCGCGCGGGGCTCCACCGGCGTGTCGATGCGGAACACCGCCACCGGCAGCCGGATGTTCTTCAGCTCGTTGCGGCCCAGCCGCACCGGGGGCGCCTGGAGGCATCCCGCCACCTGCGCGGCCACCGTCTCGCTGACGTACACGGTGCCCGGGCGCGCCAGGGATTCGATGCGGGCCGCCAGGTTGACGCCCTCGCCGAACACGTCGCCGTCGCGGTGCACCACGAGGCCCAGGTGCGCGCCGGCACGCACGGACATGCGCCTGTCCGACGGCGCCATCCGGTTGCGCGCGTCCACGGCGGCGCGCCACTCCAGCGCGAACGACACCGCGGGCAGCCCCGCCTCGAACTCCAGCAGGAAGCCACCCTCCTCCAACTGCTTCACCTCGCGCCCACCATGGCGCGGCAGCAGATCCCGCACGAGCCGTCCATGCTCCTCGTGCAGGTCTTGTTGTAGCGACTCATCCCGCCAGCGTTGACCTGCGGGGGCCTCCATGTCCGTGAACATGATGGCCGACATCTTCCGGGGCTCCGGGGCCTCCACCACCATCGTGCATCCTCCCTCCCCCCGGCGCAGACGAACGCGATGCTACTGCACGACGGGCCCTGGCTCCCAACCCGGTCGGGAACCTGCCCGGACGGGGACGCCCCGGGGGACGCAACCGTGCGAAGTCAGAGGCGGACACCCTGTCCGCGCCCCCAACGTAGTGCTCCGCTGACGCAATGCACCAAGCACCCAGGGCATCCTGGTCCGTGCGTGTCAGGCACCCGACGCGCTGCGGTGGGAGACGTTGGCTGCGAGTCAGGAGCCTCAGCGATCCGCGCTGGACGCAGGGTCGCTGAGGCTCGATGCCGCCCTACTGGACGGCGCGGAGACCCGGCTGCTCTCCCGCTGCGTCGCTCAGCTCCATCAGGAGCCGATCCCCTTCGGTCTCGTCGATGGGAACGAAGCGGCCGAGGTCCGCCCGGTAGGCGTGAACCTGTGCCGCCCCGATGTCGAACCACCAGCCGTGCAGCCGCAGCGTTCCCGCCGCGAGCCGGTCCCGCACGATGGGGTAGGTCTTCAAGTGCTCGAGCTGCTCGAGGACGTTCAGCTGGGAGAGGCGATCCGCCTCGGGCAGCCCCACGCCCACCTGGGTGTTCTCCCGCAACGCCTTGAGCGAGGGCGTTCCGTGCGCGAGCCACTGCTCGAGGTTCGGTGCGCCGTCCACGACGCCTCCGGCCAGGATGGCCTTCATCGCGCCGCAGCTCGAGTGGCCGCAGACCACGACGTCCTCGATGGGCAGGAAGCCCAGGGAGAACTCGATCGCCGCCGCCTCCGAGCGATCCGCCTGTCCGTTGCGCACGGCGGGCGGAACGAGGTTGCCCACGTTGCGCACGGTGAAGAGGTCACCGGGGTCCGTGGAGACGAGCAGGTTGGGCACCACGCGGCTGTCCGAGCAGCTGATGAAGAGGCAGTCAGGGGATTGCCCCTTCGCGAGCCTCGCGAAGGTCGTCCGGTACGAGGGCAGGGTGTGACGCTGGAAATCGAGCAGACCTCTGATGAGCTTCTTCACTGAGCACCTCCGGAAGCGAGAGACGAAGCGTGATGAACAGGGGACGAAGGGGGTAGCGCCACGGCAGGCTCCACGGCGGGGGCCGCACGCGCGTCACGCCGCTTCCAGACGTCCTCGAGCGGCTCCATGATCACGGTGCCGCCCGTCTTGCGATGCGTGTCGGCCCAGCTCTCCAGCGCCTCGAAGCCGGAGTGGTCGAGCGTGTTCACCGCCACGTCCACCTCCACCTTGGAGCCCGAGGGAATCTGCGCGAGCGCCGTCGACAGCTTCGGCACCCCGACGAACGTCAGCGCTCCGCTGATGCAGACCTGGTGAACGTCATTGGCGACCTGGCGCTCCACGCGCACCTGGCCGAGCTGCCACAGGAGCCGGAGGATGGCCGCGCCGAGTCCCAGACCGATGCCCGCGAGCAGGTTGATGCCCACGACGCCCGCCACGGTGATGAGGTACACGGGCAGCTCGCCCCGGTGCCGCAGCTCCCGGATGTGGGCGAGGTTCACGAGCTTCAGGCCCACGTGCACGAGCAGGCCGGCGAGCACCGTCAGGGGCACGTAGGACGCGAGGCTCCCCAGCAGCGTCACGAAGGCGAGCATCCACACCGCATGAAGCACCGCCGACCAGCGCGTCTTCGCGCCGGCGTTGATGTTCGCCGCGCTGCGCACGATGACGCCGGTGATGGGCAGACCGCCGACCAGACCGGAGACGGTGTTCGCCACGCCCTGCGCGAGCAGCTCGCGATCAAGGTTCGCC
This sequence comes from Corallococcus sp. CA053C, assembly GCF_003611675.1. Taxonomy (GTDB): domain Bacteria; phylum Myxococcota; class Myxococcia; order Myxococcales; family Myxococcaceae; genus Corallococcus. The sequence continues at coordinate 52,516 of NZ_RAWA01000015.1, read as the reverse complement.
CGCGCCCCCGTGTGGAGCTTGTCGGTCGCCACCGCGCTCAACAGCGATTCGGCGCTCGCCACGAGGGCGAGGGACAGCACGGCCACGAAGAAGGCACCCCACGCCGCCCCTTCAGGAAGGGCGGGCAGCTTGATGGCCGACAGCGCATCCGCCGCCAGCTGCACCCGTGCCACGTTCGCATTCAACACCGCCGCGACCGCGGTTCCGCCCACGACCGCCACCAGCGGACCCGGGACCTTCTTCAGCCGCCCGTTCGGCAGGAACTGCCACGCGATGAGGATGCCCAGCGTGAGCAGCCCCAGCAGCGTGGCCGGTCCATGAAGGTCCATCACCTGCCCGGGCAGCTCCCGCAGGTTGTTCCAGGCATTGCTCTGCGGAGAGCCGCCGAGAACGATGTGGACCTGCCCCAGCACGATGAGGATGCCGATGCCCGCGAGCATTCCGTGGATCACGGCCGGCGAGATGGCCAGCGCCGAACGCGCCACCTTCAGCGCGCCGAGCGCCACCTGCACGAGACCCGCCGCGGCCACCGCCGCGCACGTCACGGCGAAGCCCAGCTGCTGGATGAAGCCAAACACCATCACCGCGAGGCCCGCCGCGGGGCCGCTCACGAGCAGCGGCACGCCGCCCATCAGGCCCACCACGAAGCCGCCCACGACGCCAGCGATGAGTCCCGCCATGATGGGCGCTCCGGAGGCGAGCGCGATGCCCATGCAGAGGGGCAGCGCCACCAGGAACACCACCAGCGAAGCCGGCAAATCCGAGGCGAGGATCTCCTTGAACGAGGGCCTCGCCTCCGCAGCTTTTCCAACCGAAGTCATTGCTTGAACTCCCCTGTCATCGGCCGAACCCGTACAGGGGCTCGACGTGACAGGAGGGGCTAGGCAATCGTCGTGCCACCCGATCCCGGGCCTTTCCCGGCGGGGGCGTGACGCATGAGGACCCGGGGATGAAAGAAACTTGAAGCCCGCGGCTCAGCCGATGAAAGACTTTTTAAGTCCTTCACTCCGAGGGTGGGTTCTCCTCGAGGCGGCGGAGGAAGGTCGGATAGGACAGGCCCAGTGCGCGGGCCGCCTCCATGCGCCTGCCGCCAAGCTGCTCGAGCACGTGCCGGACATAGAGTCGATCCACTTCCTCGAGCGGCCTCGGTGGGCCTGACACGGAGAAGGCGTTGGGGTCGACCGAGGGGGGTGTGCCGCCCCCCTTGGCGAGGGACGGCAGCTCGAGCACAGGCCCGCCTTCGAGCACGAGCGCTCGCTCGAGCACGTTGCGCAGCTCGCGCACATTGCCGGGGAAGGGATAGCTCAGCAGGCGCTCCTCCGCGGCGGGAGAGAAGGGCACCGGGCGCCGGCCGAGCTCCGAGCAGAGCTCCAGCACGAGCGCGCGTGCGAGTGGCAGCACATCCTCGCGGCGCTCGCGCAAGGGGGGCACGTCCACCCGGAACACGCTGAGCCGGAAGAGGAGGTCCTCGCGAAAGCGCCCGGCGGCGACCTCCGCTTCGAGGTCCTTGTTGGTGGCTGCCACGATGCGGGCGGTGCTCGTGAGCTCCGTCGTGCCACCGAGTCGTCGGAAGGCCCCCTTGTCCAGGAACGTGAGCAGCTTGGCCTGGAGCGCGAGCGGCAGCTCACCCACCTCGTCGAGGAAGAGGAGCCCATCGCTCGCGAGCTCCACGAGCCCGCGCCTGGCTGTCTTCGCATCCGTGAAGGCGCCGCGCTCGTGTCCGAAGAGCTCGCTCTCCATCATCGTGTCCGGAAGCGCGGCGCAGTTGATCTGCACGAAGGCCCCCTGCTTCTGGCGCAGGGCATAGAGGTGGCGGGCGAGCACCGCCTTCCCGGTGCCTGTCTCCCCGAGCAGCAGGACGGGACTGCGCGGAGTGGTGGCGATCCGCGCCAGCATCTGGAGGGTTTGCTGCATCGCTGGCGAGCGAGGCTCCGCCATCCGATGCCGTCCTTCGAGGACGCTCTCGGCCTGTCGCAGCCGTTCCTGCAGCTGGAGGTCGCTTGCCGCGCGGCGCGCGCGCATCACCAGGTCGTCAATCTCGACGGGTTTGCTCAGGTAGTCACGAGCACCCGCCCGGATGGCTTCGACAGCGCTCTCGATATCGCCGTGCGCGGTCACCATCAGCACGACCGTCGCCGGAAGCTGGGCACGCAGCTCGGGCAGGAACACGAGCCCATCTCCGTCCGGCAGCCTCCGGTCCAGCACGACGAGATCCGGCGCCTCGGCGGCGAGCGCGACGCGGGTCTCGTGCAGCGAGCGCGCGACCCGGACGCGAAAACCTTCCTGGCTCAGCATGGACGCCGCGAGCGAGGAGAAGGTCCTGTCGTCATCGACGAGCAGCAGGGAGGTGCTCATGACGCCATTTTCTCGAGTGGAAGGCGAACCGTGAAGCGGCTGCCTCCGGGCACGCGGGTGTAGGAGACGCTTCCCCCATCATGCGCACGGATGGCCGTGCGCACCATCGGCAGCCCCAGCCCGATCCCCTTCGACCGCCCCACCGCGAAGGGCTCCCAGAGCCGCGGCTCGAAGGCCGGGGGCACTCCTCCCGCGTTGTCCTCCACGACGAGCACCACCTCCGCGGCTTCGCGAAGGAGCCGGACCTCGACGCGAGGCGTGGGCTGCTGGCCTACATCATGGGCGACGGCGCCGGCTTCGACGGCGTTGCGCATGAGATTGTCGACCGCGGAGACCAGCAGCGTCGGGTCCCCCTTCACGAAGAGCCCCTCCTGCAGCGTGGTCTCGATGGCGACATCCGCGGCTTCCGGCAGGAGCCTCACGGCTTGAAGCGCGTCCTGGACGAGCAGGTGCATCTCGCAGCTGCGCCGCTGCATGGAATGGGGGGAAGCAAAGCCCAGCAATGAACGGGCAAGGTGGCCGAGCCGGTCCGCCTGGGAACGCAGCGCCTGGACGGGCAAGGTCGTCTCCCCCCCTTTCGCGCGAATCATGCTGAGCGCGGCCTGCATGCTGTTGAGCGCGTTCTTCACCTCATGGGCGATGAGCGAAGAGGCCGTGCCGAGCGCCGCCATCGTCTCCTGGCGCCGCAACTGCTCTTCGGCGGCCACCAGCGAACGGTAGGAGCGACGCAGGAGCACCGTGAAGAGCAGGAGCACTCCGCCAAGCAGCGCGGTGTGAAAGCCGAGCTGGCCGAGGTAGCGGCGCTTGAGCATCTCGCGATCCCGCGCCTCGTCATCGAGCACGGCGAGCAGCATGTCGGTTCCGGGAACGAGCGCCGCCGCGCCGAGCAGCCGAGTGCCTCCGAGCGTGATGGCCGCGGGAGCGTCCACCAGCGGGCGGAGGCGTGTGGCGAGCTCCGGCTGGCGCAGCAGTGGCGGGGGCGTTGCTGGGAGGAGGAGCCGACCGCGCTCGCCGAGCAGGGCGACCACGGACTCGTCCGTCCCGCGAGGGGTCGTCGGTAGCAGCTCGTTCGCCGTCGCGAGCTCGCCCACGAGGAGGCCCACGACACGCGCGTCGCGCACGATGGGGACCGCGACCGCGACGAGCCCTCCACCTTCCTCGTCCAGCAGTCCGACCGAAGGCACCCGCTCTTCCACCATCCGCCGGAACCACGGGCGCGCGGCGAGCGGTGTGCGCCCGAGCGGCATGTCCGCCGGGTCGCTCCACATGCGCTGGCCGTCCGCTGCCACCAGCGCGACTCCCGCCGAGAAGAGCGACGTGTGGCTGAAGGCATTCTCGAGGAGCGCCACCTCGGGTCCCGTGGCGCCATCCTCGGGTCTGAGCGACGGGTGCTCCGCCAGCCGTTGCAGCTCCGAGCGCAGCAGTCCGATATGCGCGCCCAGTGCCTGGGCCTGGAGGCCCGCGCGGTCCGACAGGTGGTCGAGGAGCTCGCCCTCCGCCGTCTTCACGTCCTCCTGGTAGGCCACGAAGGGGCTCACCAGGGCGGCGCCCCAGAGCAGCATCAGGCTGACGACGGCGGACCGGCCCGCTTTTCTCTGCGCGCGAAGAAGCTCGCCCGGTGGGGGCACGAGAGAGGGCAGCGAGGGATGGGCCGGGGGCGACGACATGCGCCCATCATCAACACATTTCGCCCCGCACGGGTGGAGGAGGACCTGCGGCTGTCCCCCTCCACCGCCTGCGCGTGTTCGTCAGCGGCCCGGGGCCACGGGCGCCTGCTGCGCGCCCTTCAGCTCGTTGACCACGCGGGTGGCGCCGTACACGTGCTCCAGCGCGGCGAGGATGCCGTCACCGTGCACCGCGACCGCGCGGTTGGACTCAGGGACGTAGGCGTAGCGGCCGCCCAGCGATGGCAGGTTGCCGTCGAAGATGAGGCCCACCACCTGCCCGTCGCGGTTCACCACCGGCGAGCCGGAGTTGCCGCCGATGATGTCGTTGGTCGTCGCCATGTCGAGCGGCGTCTCGTCCGGCACCTTCCCCTTCGCCTTCACCCACGGGTCGGGCAGCTTGAAGGGCTCCTTGCCGGTGTCGCGCCCGTACGCGCCGCCGAACGTGGTCAGCGCGGGCACGGGCTTGCCGTTGTCGTCCCAGCCCTTCACCTGGCCGTAGTTGAGCCGCAGCGTGAAGGTCGCATCCGGCGCGCCGGACGTGCCGTTGACCGCGAGGTACGCCTTGGCGAGCCGCTCACCGTTGCGCTTGAGCACCGCCTCCACCGTGTCCTCGTACTGCTTGCGCGACGCGCGCGTCTCCGCGTCCACCTTGCGCGCCAGGAGGATCATCGGATCCTTCGAGGCCTCCACCGCGGCCTTGCCGCCCTCCAAGAGCGCCTTGCGCACGTTCACGTCGCCCAGCTTCGTGCCGCGCACCAGCGAGCGCGCGAGGTCCGCCGGCGCCTCCTTGCCCAGCACCAGCCGCACGAACGCGTCATCCGCGCCCAGCGTCTCGCGCAGCTTGTTGAAGCCGAACGTCATCCCCAGCGTCTCCAGCTCCGCGGGGATGGGCGCCTCGCGCAGGAGCTGCTGGCGCAGGGCGGGGAGCTGGCCGTCGGTGTACTCGCGCAGGCGCTCCGCGTTGGGCTTGGGCAATTCCTCCGCCGCGCGCACCAGCTGCTGCGCGTGGGTGAACAGCTCCGAGCGGAACGCGTCCCCCGCCCCCTTCATCCGGTAGTCGTCCATCGTCCGGCGCCACGTATCCAGCGCCTTCGCCGTCTCCTCCCACATGCCCTGGGTGGAGGCCTTCGCCTGGGGGTTCGCGTCGATGCGCTTCTTCAGCTCCGCCTCTTCCTGACGCTTGCGCGCGAGCAGCGCGGGATCCGCCAGGGCCTGCTGCCGGCCCTTGAGGGACTTGAGGCCATTCTCCACGCCGCGCAGGCGCGAGCGCGCCAGCCGGTAGCGGTCCGGCGAACCGCTGGCGTACTCGCGCAGCATCCCGCGCATCTCCGCCAGCGACAGCAGGGTGTTGGGCAGGGCCACGTCGCGCTGGAACTCCAGCTCCGCCACGGTGCTCTTGCGCTCGGTGCCGCCGGGGTGGCCGGAGACGAAGACGAGGTCACCCTCCTTCACGCCCTCCTTGGCCCACGGCAGGTAGTGCGGGCTCTTGGCCGGGGCGTCGCCCTCCCACACGCGCACGAAGGACACGTCGTAGCCGTAGCGCGGGAAGTTGAAGTTGTCCGCGTCCCCGCCGAAGGCGGCCATGGAGAACTCGGGCGCGAAGACGAGCCGCACGTCCTGGAAGCGGCGGTACTTGTAGAGCTGGTACTTGCCGCCGTTGTAGAGCGTCACCACGTCGCACCGCACGTCAGTGCCGGTGGCGCACGCGGCCTCCACGGCGGCCGTCTCCTTCTTGAGCGCGGTGTTGAACGCGGCGCCGGTGAGCCCCTTCGTCGCCGTGTTCATCCGCGCGGTGACGTCCGTCATCTCCACCAGCTGGTTGGCTTCAATCTTGGGACAGCGCCGCTCCTCCTTCGCCGTCCTTGCCTGGAAGCCCTTCGCGAGCAGGTCGTCCTTCGCGGTGGTCAGGTCCTCGATGCAGCTGCGCACGCAGTGGTGGTTCGTCATCACCAGGCCGTCCGGCGACACGAAGCTCGCGGAGCACCCGCCCGCGAGCCGCACCGAGCCCAGGCGCACCTTGTCCAGCCAGGCCTGGTCCGGCGCGAAGCCGTAGGCCTTCTTCACCGCGTCGGCGGGAAAGGCGTCATAGGTCCACATGCCCTCTTCGGCGGAGGCGGGGAGGGACAGCAGCAGGCCGAGCGCGAGCAGTCTGCGGTGCACGGGGAGTCTTCCTTGGGCAAGAGGGAAAAGGCGCCCGGTTCTGTCAATGCGGACGGGCGCGCGTCAACCAGGCAGGCCGCCGGGTATTCCAAGCCGGTGCGCGGGGGGTCGGGTATGCTGGGGCGCAATGTCCGCGAAGCACCACGTGTACCTCGTCCCCGGGTTTTTCGGCTTCACCAACCTGGGCGAGCTCCTCTACTTCGGCCACACGTACGAGTTCCTGAAGAAGGACCTGGCCCGCAGGGGGGTGGACGCGGAGGTGGTGACGGTCGTCTCGCACCCCACGGCGTCCATCCGTCAGCGCACCGCGGACCTCCTCAAGGCCGTGAACGAGACGGCCTCCGGCGACGACGGCCCCATCCACCTGGTGGGCCACTCCACGGGCGGGCTGGACGCCCGGCTGTTCGTGAGCCCGGGTGCGCAGCTGGCGGAGGGGCTGGAGCTGGAGCCCTTCGCACGCAGGGTGCGCACGGTGGTGACGCTGTCCGCGCCGCACGCGGGCACGCCGCTGGCCACGTTCTTCCTGGGGCTGTTCGGGCAGCAGCTCTTGAAGCTGCTGTCGCTGTTCACCATGTACGTGCTGCGGTTCGGCCGGCTGCCGTTGAGCGTGGTGTTCCGCTTCGGGCACCTGATGGCGCGCGCGGATGATCAGCTGGGGTGGAAGGCGACGCTGCTGGATCAGCTCTATGATCAGCTCCTGGGGGACTTCTCCAGCGAGCGGCGCGACGCGGTGGCGAAGTTCCTGGGAGACGTGGGGCGCGACACGTCGTTGATTCCGCAGCTCACGCCGGAAGGCATCGACCTGTTCAACGCCTCCACGCATGACCGGCCCGGGGTGCGGTACGGCTCCGTGGTGACGCAGGCCCGGCCGCCGTCCTTCCGCACGCGGCTGGCGGCGGGCATGGACCCGTACGCGCAGCTGACGCACACCATCTACGCGTTCGTGTACGGGCAGACGCAGCGCATGCCGCTGACGCAGTTGCCCCTGCACACGCCCGCGCAGACGGCGGCGCTGGTGCAGGCCTACGGCGCGATGCCGGGCCCTACCGCGTGCGACGGCATCGTGCCCACGCGCTCGCAGGTGTACGGGCGCGTGCTGGCGGCGGTGAGGGCGGACCACCTGGATGCGATTGGCCACTTCGACCAGCCGGCGCACCAGCCCCCGCACGTGGACTGGCTCATCTCCGGCTCCGGCTTCCGCCGGCCCCAGTTCGAGGCCATGTGGAAGGCCATTGGCGACTTCCTGATGGAGGAAGAGCCGCCGCGCTAGCCGCGCTTGAAGACTGGCGGAGGGGCCACTTCCCACCGCACATGGGAACAAGCGTCGTGCTCGACCTGAGCCAGACCTCCGTGACACATGCGGAGCTTGGCAACGTCCTGGTCCGGGGAGCGGGAGCAACCATCATTCAGGATGTGATCACCCTGGGAGGCCACCAGTGCCGAGCTTGGAATGCAGGTGCGGGCAACGGATTTCGTACGGCCAGATCCCCTGCCCTGATGAGTGGCTGTTCATCTCGGACACGGCCTTCGACCAGTTCTCGGGACAGGTCGATGCGGAGGCCGTCTACGGGGCCATGAACAGCTTCCTTAAATGCCCGAACTGTCGTCGCCTCTGGGTGTTCTGGAACGGCTTCTCGGCCCCGCCCGAGGAATACCTTCCTGGGCAGGGCGTCGACGGGAAGACCCCTCCTAGCCGCGCTTGAACACCGCCAGGAAGCGCGCCTCCGCGACGCGCTGGCCGTCGGTGCCCAGGAGCTGCACGGGGATCCACGCCTCCGCCTTGTCTCCCTTCGCCTTGAGCGCGGACGCGAGCCCCGCGAGCACTTCCTCCGAGGGTTCGCACACCGCGCTCACCGCGCTCTTCGCCTTCGCGTGGAACACCACCTCCATGCGGTTGACGAGCAGCTTGTACTGGCTGGGCGGGAAGCGGCGGAAGAGCATCACGCCCATCGTCAACTCCATCACCGTCACCTGGGCGCCCAGGTACACGCTGCCCACGTGGTTCTTCGTCTTGCGGTTGAGCGGCACCGTCGCCTTCACGCGCGCGTCCGTCACCTCGTCCACCCGGTAGCCCATCGCCGCCGCCAGCGGGACGATGTTCTTCACCGCGAGCGTCGTCAGCGCGTTCGCCGCGCCCGGTGACACCTGCCGCACCTTCTCCACCATCTCCAACGCGAACATCCGGTCCTCCACCCTTCCCGACAGACTGCTCCCACGCGCATCCTAGCCATGCGCCGCTTCAGGCATAGAGTCCGCGGCCCTATGGACACCAGCGTGGACGTGGTCGTCATCGGCGCGGGCCTCGCGGGCCTCACCGCCGCCCGGGACATCTCCCGCACCGGCGCCACCGTGGCCGTGCTCGAAGCGCGCGACCGCGTGGGCGGCCGGACCCTCACCCGCGACGTGGGCGGCGGACTCGTGGACCTGGGCGGCCAGTGGGTGGGCCCCCGCCAACGCCACGTCCTGCGGCTCGCGGATGGCCTGGGCCTCGCCCGCTTCCCCCAGCACCACCAGGGCACCAAGGTGCTGGAGGTGCGCGGCGAGCGCCGCACGTACCAGGGCAAGGTGCCGTCGCTGCCCCTCCTGTCGCTCCTGGACCTGCAACGCACGGTGTGGAAGCTGGACGGTCTGGCGAAGCGCGTCCCCCGGGAACGGCCCTCCGCCGCGCCCCACGCCGCCGAATGGGACACCCTCACCGTGGAGGAGTGGAAGCAGCGCCATGTGCCCACGTGGGGCGCTCGCGCCGCGCTGGACATCGCCACCCGCGCGGTGTTCGCCGCGGAGCCTTCAGAGCTGTCGTTCCTGCACTTCCTCTCCTACGTGCACTCCAACGGCGGCCTCATGCCCCTCACCGAAATCGAGGGCGGCGCCCAGGCGGAGCGCTTCGTGGACGGCGCGCAATCCCTCTCACGCCGGCTCGCGGAGAAGCTGCCCCCGGGCCGCGTCGTCCTCTCCGCCCCCGTGCGCGCGGTCCTCCAGGATGCTCGCGGCGTCACCGTCACCACCGAGGACGGCCGGACCTTCCGCGCGCGCTACGCCGTGGTGGCCACGCCTCCCGCGCTCGCTGAACGCATCGACTTCGGCGCGGACCTCCCCGCGGGCCGCCGCCGCGTCCACGCGGACCTGCCCATGGGCAGCGTCATCAAGGTCGTGGCCACCTATGCCACGCCCTTCTGGCGCGAGGCGGGCCTGTCCGGCGAGGCCGTCAGCGACGTGGGCCCCGTGCGGCTGTGCTTCGATGACTGCGGCTCCGACGGACACCACCCCGCGCTCGTGGGCTTCTTCCTGGGCGACACCGCGCGCGCGTGGACCGGCCGCCCCGCCCAGGACATCCACCGGGCCGCGCTGGAGGGCTTCGCGCGCTTCTTCGGCCCCCAGGCGCTCACACCCCTCGCGGTGGTGGAGCTGGACTGGAAGGCGGAGGCGTTCAGCACCGGCTGCTACGTGGGCCTGCCCCGCCCCGGCACGCTCACCGCCGTCGGTGACGCGCTGCGGGCCCCGTTCGGCCGGGTGCACTGGGCGGGCACGGAGACCGCCATCGAGGGCTGCGGCTACCTCGATGGAGCGGTGGAGTCCGGCGAGCGCGCCGCCACGGAACTGGCCGCCCGCTTGACCGCTCCCGACGCCACGTGAGCGCGTCGGCCGTCCGGCCGCCTGGTCCTCAGGCTGGCCATGCGACCAGGCAGGGCTTTCCCTGACGTGGCGTACGAAGCAGGCCGTCCCCACCCTACCGGAAGCGCCGCGACGCCCCGCCGCGCGCAAACCACATAACGAGGGATACGGACCATGTACTCCACCAGCCACGTGAACCTTCCCCAGGATGCGCGCGAAGAGCTCATCGACATGCTCAACACGCTGCTCGCCAACGCCGTCGACCTGCACTGGCAGGTGAAGCAGGCGCACTGGAACATCCGCGGCACGCACTTCTACAGCCGGCACCTGCTCTTCGACGAGGTGGCCAAGCACGCGCGCAAGCACGCGGACTCCTACGCCGAGCGCGCGGGCGCGCTGGGGGGCTACGCCCAGGGCACCATCCGCCTGGCCAGCAACAACAGCCAGCTGCCCGAGTACGACCTGCAGGCTGTGGACGGCGAGGCGCACATCCGCGCGCTGGTCGAGCGCGTCGGCCGCTACGCCGCCAGCCTCCGCGACGGCATCACCAGGTCGGACGAGGTGAATGACCCGGTCACCGCGGACATCCTCACCCAGACGCTGGGGGAGACCGAGGAGGACCTCTGGTTCCTGGAGAGCCACCTCAACGGCGATGCCCGCGTGGGCACCACCGTTCCGCCCCGGGGCGGCACCCGCCGCGGCCGCGCCGCCGAGGACATCAGCCAGGCCGCGACCTGACCGTCGCACCCTCCCCGCGCAGGTTCTCCTGCGCGGGGAAGCCCCAGTCCGTATAGAACGCGTCCCTGGATTCCAGGAGGTCGCGTCACATGGCGGCACAGGCTCAGGACCCCCGGTTGGATGGCAAGGTGTGCCTCATCACCGGGGCCACGGGCGGCATTGGCCAGGAGACGGCGAAGGCGCTGGCCCGACGCGGGGCCACGCTGGTGCTGTCCGGCCGTGACGAGGCGCGCACCTCCGCCACCGTCGCCGCCGTGCGCGAAGCCGCTCCGCAGGCGCGCGTGGAGTCGCTGCTCGCGGACCTGTCGTCGCTTCAATCCGTGCGCGCCCTGGCCGAGGCGTTCCGCGCCCGCCATCCGCGCCTGGACGTGCTCGTCAACAACGCGGGCCTCATCATCGACCGGCGGCAGGTGACGGTGGATGGTTACGAGGCCACGTTCGCCACGAACCACCTGTCCCACTTCCTCCTCACGCACCTGTTGCGCGACCTGCTCGTGGCCAGCGACCAGGGGCGGATCATCAACGTGTCGTCGGAGGGGCACCGCTTCGCGAACGCCCGCTTCCTGGATGATCCGCAGACCGAACACCAGCGCTACGACGGCATCCGCGTCTACGGCAACGCCAAGCTCTCCAACATCCTGTTCACCCGCGGCCTCGCGAAGCGCCTCCAGGGCACGAAGGTGACGGCGAACGCGCTGCACCCGGGGCTGGTGCGCACGGGCTTCGGGCACAACAGCCAGGGCTTCTTCCGCTATGTCGTGCAGCTGGGCGCGCCGTTCATGATCTCCGCGGAGAAGGGCGCGCGCACGTCGGTGTACCTGGCGTCCTCGCCCGAGGTCGCGGACGTCAGCGGGGAGTACTTCATCAAATGCCGCAAGGCGAAGCCTTCGTCCGCCGCCCGGGACGAAGCCCTCGCGGAGCGGCTCTGGCAGGTGAGCGAACAGCTCACGGGAGTGACGACATGATCGACCTGTACACGTTCAAGACGCCCAACGGCCGCAAGATCTCCATCGCGCTGGAGGAGCTGGGCCTCCCCTACACCGTCAAGTCGGTGGACATCTCCAAGGGTGAGCAGTTCAAGCCCGAGTTCCTGGCCATCAATCCCAACAACAAGATCCCGGCCATCGTGGACCACGCGGCGCCGGGCGGCCGTCCGCTGGCGCTCTTCGAGTCCGGCGCCATCCTGCTGTACCTCGCGGAGAAGACGGGCGCGCTGATGCCCTCGGATCCGCGCGGCAAGGCGGAGGTGACGCAGTGGCTGATGTTCCAGATGGGCGGCGTGGGGCCCATGATTGGCCAGCTCCACCACTTCAGCCTCGCCGCCCCCGCGAAGCTTCCCTATGCCATCGAGCGCTACCAGAAGGAGGCCAAACGCATCCTGGGCGTGCTGGACCGGCAGCTGGGCTCGCGCGACTACCTGGCCACCACCTACTCCATCGCGGACATCGCCACGTACCCGTGGCTGATGGCCGGGCGCAACTTCTTCCCCGAGCTCTTCCAGGACCTGCACAGCATCCCCCAGTACCTGCACCGCGTGGGCAGCCGTCCCGCCGTGCAGCGGGGCATGCAGGTCCCCTGACGTCCATCGCGGCACAAGGCCATGGCCCCGCTCGAACAGCTCGTCTTCGACAACACCTACGCCCGCCTGCCGCCCGGGTTCGCCGCCCGGGTGGCTCCCGCGCCCTTCCCGGACGCGCACGTGGTGAGCGTGAACCCGGCGGCGCTGCGGCTCCTGGGGTTGGACGCGGACGCGGCGACGCACCCGGAGTTCGCGCAGGTGTTCGGCGGGGCCCGGTTGCTGCCCGGCATGGAGCCCCTGGCCATGGTGTACGCGGGGCACCAGTTCGGCGGGTACGTGCCACGCCTGGGAGACGGCCGCGCGCTGCTCCTGGGCGAGGTGCGCGCCCCTGACGGCGCGAAGTGGGACCTGCACCTGAAGGGAGGCGGCCCCACGCCCTTCTCGCGCGGAGGCGACGGGCGCGCGGTGCTGCGCTCCACCCTGCGCGAGTACCTGGCCGGCGAGGCCCTGCACGCCCTGGGCATCCCCACCACGCGGGCGCTGTGCGTGCTGGGCAGCCGCACGCCGGTGTACCGCGAGGACGTGGAGACGGGCGCGATGCTGGTGCGGCTGGCACCGTCGCACGTGCGCTTCGGCACCTTCGAGTTCTTCCACCACACCGGGCAGCCCGGCCACGTGGCCACGCTCGCCGACCACGTCATCACCGGCCACCTGCCGCACCTGCTGGTGCAGGGACAGGAAGGACGCCACGCGCGCTTCTTCGCGGAGGTGGTGGAGCGCACCGCGCGGCTCGTGGCGGGGTGGCAGGCGGTGGGCTTCGCGCACGGCGTGATGAACACCGACAATATGTCCATCCTCGGGCTCACGCTGGACTACGGGCCCTACGGCTTCCTGGACGACTTCGAGCCTGGCTTCATCTGCAACCACTCCGACCCGCAGGGCCGCTATGCGTTTGATCAGCAGCCGCGCATCGCGCTGTGGAACCTGGCCTGTCTGGGTGAAGCGCTGCTGACGCTCATCTCCGAGGAGGAAGCCCGCGCCGCGCTGGGCGCCTTCCAGCCTTCGTTCGCCGCGCACTTCCTCGCGCGCATGCGCGAGAAGCTGGGGCTCACGGAGGCGCGTGACGGGGACCGCGCGCTCGTGGAGGACCTGTTCGGGTTGATGGCACGCTCGCACGTGGACTACTCGCGCTTCTTCCGCGCGCTGAACCGGTTCGACTCGCGGCCTGACACTCGCAACACGCCGCTGCGCGACCACTTCCTGCCGCCGGAGGGCTTCGACGCGTGGGCCGCGCGCTACCGGGCACGACTGGGCTCCGAGGGCAGCGAGGACTCTGTCCGCCACGCGCGCATGGACCGCGTCAATCCGAAGTACGTCCTGCGCAACTGGGTGGCGCAGCAGACCATCGCCCGCGCGCAGGAGGGAGACTTCGCGGAGGTGGACCGTGTGCTCGCGCTCGTGTCCGCGCCCTTCGACGAACACCCGGGCTCGGAAGCGTATGCAGCAGCGCCTCCGTCGTGGGGACGACACCTCGTGGTGAGCTGCAGCTCCTGACGCGCGCTGGCACCGGATGCCTAGCAGGCAGGCGGGCCCCTCCTGGCGGGAAGCCGGCGGACGGGGTGCCTAGCTTGGAGGGCATGATTGAACCTCCCGCGCCTCCCGCGCCTCCCCGCCTCGTGTTCCGCGCCCTCGGTCCGGGCCTTGTTGGTGCCACCGCGCTCACCCTGGTGCACGAGGGCGCACGGCGCGTCTTGAAGCATCCGCCGCGCATGGATGTGTTGGGCATGCGCGCCTTGGAGAAGGGCATTCGCTTCTTCGGCGGTGTGCCCGCCAAGGGCAGGCAGCTGCACCGGCAGACGCTGGCGGGAGACCTGCTGTCCAACGGCCTCTTCTTCTCGCTGGTCGCCGTGGGTCGGCCCCAGCGGCCCTACCTGCGCGGCGCGGTGCTGGGATTGCTCGCCGGCCTGGGCGCCGTGGTGCTGCCGCCGCGGATGGGATTGGGCAAGGCGCCGTCGCGCGCGCGTCCGTCCACCGCCTGGCTCACCGTGGCCTGGTACACGCTGGGAGGACTCGCCGCGGCGCGGGCGACGAAGCGGCTGCTCGCGCGGCGCGACATCACACTGCCCCTGGGCCGGCCCGTCGGGTAGGGCCCTTCCGCGCGGCCCAGGGTTGACGAGTGAATCCCACCCTGCCCCGGCACTTGCCGTCAGGCAGGGGCGACGCAAGCCTTGAAGGTCCATGGCCACCGACTTCACCCGTCTGCCGCTGCGCGGCTTCCAGGATGCGTTGCACGTCGTCGTCGAGTCGCCTCGCGGTTCGACGGTGAAGCTCAAATACGAGCCGAAGCTCCAGGCCTTCACGCTGTCGCGTCCGCTGACGCGCGGCTTCCGCTACCCGTTCGACTGGGGCTTCATTCCCAGCACCCTGGGCCCGGACGGAGATCCGCTGGACGCGCTGGTCTACTGGGACGTGCCCACGTGGCCCGGCGTCGTGCTGCCCTGCCGGCCGCTGGGCGTGCTGATGGTGGACCAGAAGAAGCGCGACAACCAGAAGGGCGAGCGCGAGCGCAATGACCGCATCCTGCTCGTCCCGGTGAACGCCGCGCGCGCGGACGGCCTGCGCTCCTATCAGGACCTGTCCCAGCGCGAGCGGGAGGAGCTGGAGCACTTCTTCCTCGCGGTGGTGCACTTCGCGGACAAGGACGCGCGCATCCTCGGCTGGGAAGGCCCCGAGTCCGCCGAGCACCTGGTGCAGCAATACGCCCTCAAGGAGGACTGACGCGCCATGCCCCCTCCCACGCCCATCCGGGGTCTGGGCCCCGACAGCGAGCTGGGCGACGCGGCCCGCCGCATCCTCGCCGGACGCCTCGCCGACGCGCGCCAGCCGGAGGCACAGCTCGACGGCGAGTTGGACGAGGACGGCGTGCACGACATGCGCGTAGCCACCCGCCGCCTGCGCGCCGCGCTCCAGGTGTTCCAGGCCACCGGGAAGCTGTCCCGCGTGGAGGCGGGCGTGAAGCGTCTCCAGGACGCGCTGGGCGCCGTGCGCGACCTGCATGTCCAGGACGCGTGGATGGGCACCGCCGCGAAGGGGAAGAAGGACGCGGCGAAGGGCCTCGACGACCTGCGCAAGGCGCACCTGTCCGGACTGGAGGCGAAGGAGAAGGCGCTGCGCGCGGAGTTGGAGCGTTGGACGGCGCGCACCGTGCCGCGTCTGTTGAAGCGCCTGGACACGCTGGAGGACGGCCACCGCTTCGCCGGCAAGCAGGTGCGGGCCCAGCTGCGCCAGCGCCTGCGCCGCGTGGAGAAGCGCCTGGAGCGCTACGCGGACGCCCCCGACGCCGCGTCCGCGCACGCCCTGCGCAAGGAGGTGAAGAAGCTGAGATACGAGCTGGAGGTCTTCCAGCCCGTCTTCCGCCGCACCGTGGGCGCGCTGCTGGAGGTGCTGGTGCCCCTGCAGGACGGCCTGGGCGAGCTGCACGACGCGGACGTGCGCCTGGAGCTGTTCGAGCGCGCCGCCGCCGAGGCCCCGCCCGTGCAACGCACGGCCGCGCGCAAGGTGCTGCTGCCCCGCGCCCGCGAGGAGCGCGCGTCACACGCCGCCGAAATCGCCCGCGAGGTGCAGCGCTGGCACGCGGAGGCCATTCCCAAGCGGCTGCGCAAGGCATTGACCTGACGGTGATGGGTCAAGGCGTGCCCACCACGCCCTGCGCCTCACACGCCGGCCCATGCGGCCTCCAGGGATTGTCTGCTAAAGGGCTCCGGGCCGTCATCACACCGGAGCGTCTGTCCTTGCAATCCCATCCCATCCGACTCCTGGCCCTCGTGGCCGGGAGTGTCCTGCTGATCATTCTTCCGTCCGCGCGCCCGGCCCACGCGGGCGCCCCTGTCTCGGGAGGCCCCACCAGCCTGGTCCTTCTTCCGCCCCAGCTCACCAGCGCCTCGCAGTCCGAGGAGGTGCTGAGCCCGGGCGGCACCGCGCAGCTGGAGGTCCAGGCCACGGACCCCCAGGGCAGCCCGCTCACCTTCTCCTGGAGCGCCAGCGCGGGTTCGCTGGGCACGCCGGTGAACGGTCCGAACACAAGCAGCCAGCAGTGGACCGCGCCGGCATGTCTGGCGGAGGGCAGCGCGCCCGTGGGAGTCACCGTCACCAACGGGCTGGGCCTGTCCACCTCCGCGCTGTTTGATTTCAGCGTGGTGCAGGACCTGGGCATCGACCATCAGCCGCCCTTCACGCTCGCGGCCTTCCAGACACTCGTGGGTGCCTTCATCACGCCGGAGCAGACGGTGCGGATGAACATTCCCCTCGGGCCCATCTCCGCGGAGCGCATCATGTTCCAGGCGGACCACCAGCTCACCGTCTCGTTCGTCTACGAGTACGCGGCCGCGAGCAACGCCCTGGGCTGGATGTACTACGACGACCTCGTGGCGCGCGGCTACGTCAACCCCCAGGACGACACGCTGAGGGATGCCAATGCCAATGGCATCGCGGACCTGCACGAGGACCTCTACAACCTGTCGCCTCCCTCCGGGCCCCAGTCCCGTCCCTACATCGGGCTGAACCGCCGCTGCCTCCGCACCTTCTCCTCGGGAGGCTTCACCTACAGCCAGCCCGAGCTGGCGCTCGACGCCTCCTGCACCAGCGCCTTCGCCCCCAGCCAGTCCCTGGAGGATGCCCGGCCCGGCCACGCGTACGAGTTGCTGAACATCGATGTCGTCGGGCGCGCCTCCACCACCACCCCTGGCAATGGCTTCTCGGACACCGGCCTCCATCCACGCATCCCCAACCTGCTGGAGCCCGCCACCGCCGAGAACAACTTCAAGGGCGTGGGGAAGCTCGTCTTCCTGCTGGGAGACGATGATTCGGACACGAAGACCTATCAGCAGCTGGGGACCGTGGCGGACACCTCCACCACCAACAACGGCATCCCCGACTACGACGTCTCCGCTTATGACGCCGAGGGCCGCCGCCGGTCCGTCAACCCGGATCCGGGCATCAGCGCCGCGGACCGGACGGTGGACCTGGGGCTCATCGAGGGTGGCAGGGAGATCGTCTTCTTCCTCGTCAGCAACTTCGACTCCTCCCACTCCCTGGACAACGGCACGGTCTACCCATGCCTGCGCAAGGCGGCCAACGGGCAGTGCACCCTGCACCTGAAGACGCCCATCTCCGTCTTCTTCTCCAAGTCGAAGTGGAACCTGGACCAGGACCCCCTGGGCCAGGTTCCCGTCGCGGCCCGGAACATCGGGTGCGCGTACAGCGATGTGTGCGACCCCAGCAACCCCGTCTCCTCGCCCGACGCCTGCTACGTGGGCACGACCTCGCAGAAGCTGTGCGGGTGGATGGACGGGGAGACGCTCGCGCGACTCAACACCGTGGACTACGGCAACACCGTGCTCCCGATGGATGCCATCAGCGTCCCCGCCTCGGGCAACGGCAGCATGCCGCACGCCGTGCTGAGCACGTCGAGCACCACCCCCGGCCGGTGGATGCTGGGCTTCGAGGACCTCCCCGGAGGAGGCGACCGGGATTTCAACGACATCGTCTTCCAGCTTCGAAGCGCGATGGTGGGCTCCGTGCGCTCACGCGCCATCGCTCCGGCCCACCCGGGCTGCAAGATCTCCAACGTGCGCTTCAGCAAGAGCGATACGGCGCCAGGCCCCTGCGGTCCCCAGGTCCTCGCCTCCTATGACGTGGCCACGGACTGCAACGTGTGCGACTCCAGCTACTGCGTCGTCAATCCCACGCCCACCTGGCGACGGCTGGCGCTGAACCCGGGCCTGGACACCACCACCGTGGATCTCTCCAGCACCCCGGGCAATCAGCTCTGCTGGAGGGCCCAGTTCGTTCATGACCTGAACCCCTTCTGCCAGGCCACCCTCCTCAACGTGGACGTGGGCTTCCAGTCCGTGCCCGCCACGCCCTGACGGCGGCCGGGCGCCGGGCACGCGTCGTTTCCGGACACTTGCCGCCCTGCACCCCTGGTGTGGGGCGATGCGCGTCCCCATCTCCTTCCCACCTGAGGGAGGGATGTGATCTCCCCGGCGCCCAGGTCGGAGGGCAGACAACCCTCCCTTCAGGGCACCCAGAAGAAGCTTCGGATCAGGGCTCTGTAAAAACTGCCGGTTTCCGCCCTAAGCATCGAAGCCATTTCGCGCAACTCACCAGAATCATTGAGGTTGGCCGTCCGCTGGCATTGGCACCTGCATTGCTAAAGGTCTCCCCGTCGCAGCAAACGCGCGGAACACATCCCGCCCTCTTCCCCGAGAGACCCCCATGCAGGCTTCCAACTCCTTCTCTTCTGCTGACTCGCTCTCCACGTACCTCTCGGAGATCAACCAGTACCCGCTGCTGAGCCCGCAGGAGGAGCAGGCGCTCTCCCGCAGCTTCCGCGCCGGCGACCTGTCCGCGGGCCACCACCTGGTGACGAGCAACCTGCGCTTCGTGGTGAAGGTGGCGTACGAGTACCGCTCCTACGGCCTGAAGATGTCGGACCTCATCCAGGAGGCGAACATCGGCCTGATGAAGGCCGTGCAGAAGTTCGACCCGGAGAAGGGCATCCGCCTCATCTCCTACGCGGTGTGGTGGATCCGCGCGTACATCCAGAACTACGTGCTGCGCAACTGGAGCCTGGTGAAGCTGGGCACGACGCAGGCACAGCGCCGGCTGTTCTTCAGCCTGGCTCGCACCCGCCGCGAGCTGGAGAAGCTGGGCGCCGGCGACGGCCACATCGTCAACGCGGAGGAGATCGCCCGCAAGCTGAACGTGAAGCCCACCGAAGTGCGCGAGATGGAGCAGCGCATGGGCGGCAGGGATTTGTCCCTGGACGCGCCGGTCGGTGAGGACGGCGACGCCACGCACCTGGACTTCGTCGAGTCCGACGTCGCCTCCCACGGCGACGAGGTCGCGGACCGGCAGCAGGCGGGCATCACCCGCACGCTGGTGCAGCGCGCCCTGACGCGGCTGGATCCGCGCGAGCGCTTCATCATCGAGCAGCGCGTGATGAGCGACTCGGAGATGACCCTGAGCGAGCTGGGCGAGCACTTCGGCTTCTCCCGCGAGCGCGCCCGTCAGCTGGAGATCCGCGCCAAGGACAAGCTGAAGGCGGAGCTGGCGAACCTGATGGCCGAGGCCGGCCTGGACCAGGCGGAACTCGCGGCGTAACGCGCGAGGCTTGGCACCTGCGACACGGCACGGCCCCGGACCCTCGCGTGGGAAGCGCGAAGGCACGGGGCCGTGGCATGTCCGGGGTCCTGTTTGTCTATCGCGGCTGGGGCTGCGGGGCCGCGCCGGGCGAGGACTCGCCGCTCTCCGGGGCGGCGGGCGCCGCGGGCTGGGCCTGGGACTGGGCCTCGATGCGCAGCGCCTGCGGCTCGCCGCTGCTGGCGTCAGTGCGGTAGGAGGCTCGCACCTGCGCGCCCTCGCGGATGTCCGCCGCGCTCGCGTCGCGGCCATCCACCTGCACCTGCGTGGAGGGGCTGATCTTCAGGCGCAGCTGCGGCTCACCGCGCTGGCTGAGGAGCACCTCCTGGTCGCTCGCGCTCAGCACCTGCCCGGAGATCTGCTGCTCCGGCGCGGCCTGCGGCGACGCGACGGCCAGCGTCTGCCGCGGGGTGCCTGACGGCGGCTGGACAGGGGCGTTCTGGCCCACGACCTGGCGCTGCTGCGTGCCCAGGTTCTGCTGGAGCCGGCGCTGGGCCTCCAGCGCGCTGGCCTGCGCCTGCTGGGCGACCGACTGGGCCTGCTGGGTGCTCGACTGGGCCTGCTGCTGGCTGGCCTGCGCCTCCTGGGACTCCTTCTGGGCCCGGGCCTGCGCCTCCTGGAGCTCCTGCTGCTTCTTCTGGAGGTCCTCCTGGGCGTTGGCGGCCTCGCGCTGCTGGTTGGACGCTTCCTTCTGGGCGTCCCGCGCGCTGTCGAAGGCCTTCTCCGAGCGCTCCTGGGCCTGCTCCACTTCCTGGTTCGCCGAAACCTTGGTCGTGGTGGTGGTGGTCTCCTGGCGGCTCTTGTCGCCGTCCTGGCAGGCGGTGCCCACCACCAGTGCCGCGACTCCCGCTGTCAGCCATGCTGCGCGCGATTTCATGGGGTTCTCCTGTCGAAGGGAAGACACGGGAAAGATGGCGAGCGCCCGTGGGGAACCAAGCCAGGGGGGCGTGAGCGCCTGGTGACCTGCCTTCCGTGCGGCGGGCAGTCACTTTGGGGCTACCGCGCCCGGAGGAATGGCGATAAGGGGCGCCCCCCCATGCGCGCCTGCGGACTCGACTTCGGAACCAGCAACACCGCCCTGGCCCTGCCGGATGGCACCGTGCTGCCCCTGCAGCCCCACACGCCGGAGCCGCGGCTCTTCCGCTCCGTGCTCTTCTTCGCGGAGGACGAGAAGGAGATCTTCGCGGGTGCGGATGCCATCAACAGGTACCTGGATGACAACAACGGGCGGTTCATCCAGTCCGTGAAGTCCTTCCTGCACAGCACGTCCTTCCGGGCGACGCAGGTGAAGGGGCGCACGTTCACCATCGAGGACCTGGTCGCCATCCTGCTGCGCCGCGTGCGCGAGTCGGCCGGGGCGCACCTGGGCGAGCCGCCGGATGCGGTGGTGCTGGGACGGCCGGCGGTGTTCACCCCGGATCCGGATGCGGACGCACTGGCGGAGAAGAGGCTGCGCAAGGCGGCGGAGCTCGCGGGCTTCACGCACGTGCAGTTCCTCATCGAGCCCATCGCGGCGGCGCTCGCGTACGAGGCGCGGCTGACGCGGGACGAGCTGGTGCTGGTGGCGGACTTCGGCGCCGGTACGACGGACCTGACGTTGATGAAACTGGGGCCGTCGCGGCGGGGGAACCTGGACCGCAGGCCGGACGTGGTGGGGTCCACGGGCGTGCGCATCGGTGGTGACCGGTTCGACGCGGAGATCATGCGGCACAAGCTGCTGCCGCGCTTCGGGGCGGGGTCCACCTACAAGGTGAAGGGCTTCAGCCACAAGCGGCTGCCGATTCCGCAGCACGTGCTGGCGAAGCTGTTGAACTGGCACGAGATGTCGTTCATCCGGGAGAAGTCCACGCAGGAGCTGCTGGAGGTGATGCTCGACACGAGCGACCGTCCGGCGGAGATTCAAGCGCTCTACGACCTGGTGATGGACAACCTGGGCTATCGGCTGTTCCGGTCCATCGAAGCGGCGAAGGTGCGCCTGTCGAGCGCGGACGTGGCGACCATCGACTTCGAGGAGGGGCGCATCCAGCTCCACGAGCCCATCACGCGCGCGGAGTTCGACACGGCGAGCCGCACGTTGCTGGATGAACTCGAGCAGTGCACCGAAGGGCTGTTGGCGAAGCACCCGGAGGCCAGGGACATTGACGCCGTGTTCCTCACGGGTGGTTCGTCCCAGATTCCCGCCGTGCGGGAGTTGTACGTGAAGCGCTTCGGTGAGGACCGCGTGCGCACCGCGGATGCGTTCACCTCCGTGGCGGAGGGCCTGGGACGCGCCTCTTCGTGGCTCGCGGGGTGAAGCATGGGTGGGCCGACAGCACGGCGCTGGCTCGCAGCGGGCGCCGCGCTGACGCTGTCGGCGGCGTGTGTCGGACCCACGGACAGGACCTTCGTCACGGGGCGGATTGAGCCCCGGCAGATCCGCTTCGTGACCATCGTCGAGACGCCGCCGGGTGAAGTCGGCGGCTGGCAGGCTGCCTGCATCCACATCCGGATTTCTCGTGACAACACCGGTGAATCCATCGTGTGCAAGTTCGGCGTTGAAACGCCTCTTCACACCCAGGAGGGCCCTGTTTCCGCTTCACTCGCCCAGCGCATTGCTGCGGATCGCATCAACGAAGCCACACATTCCATTTTCGGGGCCGCCACACTGGAGTCCCCACTTGGGATGCTCTGCGAGTCGCTGAAGGCAACGCTGCGGACGACCGTACCGGCGTCCATTGTTGGCGCCAAGGTCCCGGTCCGGTGTCATGCGAAGTCGTTTCCGGTGCAGTTTGGTGCCTTTACCCTTTGATATCGGAGTCCTCGGGCATGCTCCCAAGCACGGCAGAATTGCTGGCCATCGCCAGACACTTCTGGCCAGCGCCAGGACCAGGAGACTCGGACGAAACCAGCCCGGAGTATGTACGTCTCTTCAAGCGCTGGGACGAGGCGATACAAGACCTCCCGCAGTGGCACGGATTCCTTGAGCACCTGGACACGCTGCTTCCAGGCTTCACCCTGGGCGATGGCACCGGACCGACTCGGGTCAGCTTCCGCTGCGTCGCCTATCCCGCGAAGGGCATTCCGATGCCGCCCATTCCCTGGGCGGTCGTGGGCTGCATGAGCATCCTGGCGCCTGTCTTCACCGTGTATGGCATCTCGTTCGAATACCAGGGACGCAAGCGGAGCAAGGCCCAGCTGCACCTGGACCCACTGCCTGAAGCCATGACGGGGACGGCACGCCTCATCGCCCAGGAGCTGAAAGCCCGCTACAACGTCAGCGAGCTGCCTCGAGAAGTGGCGGCCACTCCAGTGCCGGTCGTCGTGGAGTGGACGCGTCCCCCCCAAACCACCCTGTTCGACGCGCTCTTCGACAGCGAGCCCACCAGCGTCCCTTGAAGGGATACCAGGCCTCAGAGGGTTCCTCCATCCACCTGAAGATGGGACTCGGGCTCCAGCATCCTTTCCGCCCCAGGGATCCCGGCATCAACTGGTTCTGGGACCTGAATTGCATCAGGCTCCGCCCCTACGCTGCGACGAAGAATCCGGCCGTCGATGCTGACGGCATAGCGGGCACCGGTATCCACGCCGACGTACTGCGCTCCGCAGGCATCCGGATCCTCGTGGATCAGGATGAAGAAGATGTCGCCTTCGCGGATGACACGGGAGCGGTACGACTCCGGCTTCCCCCAGCAAGGCCGCTCTTCGCGGCTCCCAGGAGGAATGAAGTCATCCATGGCCGCCCGGACGGCCTGGAGCAGCCTGCCATCCAACGCATACACCTTCGCCTCGGCTCCAACCTGAAGCGCGGACTGCGCGTAGAACGGCGGGAACACGATGCTCCGGTCCCCTTCCCAGGATGCGGGCAGAGCGCTCTGCGAGCGCACACAACTCGCGAAGAGCCACACGCCTCCTGCCACTGCAAGATGTCTCAAGTGCATGGCGTCTCCCTGTCGCGGCATCCGCGAACCTCCAGGCTAGCGTGTCGGAACGAAGCGGAACTCCGTGCCGCTCGTCCAGGTGACCGTACCGGCTCGCGTTCGTTGCCAGTGCCCCTCTTCGTCGGGCGTCCACCGCACCACCTCCGCGCCACCGTAGGTGTATTCGTAGAAGCCGTCACAGGAGGTGGGGCTCGCGGCGGAGGAGTTTGAATAGAAGGCGATGACCCCAATCGGAAGTCGACCCGCTTTCGTCTCGATGTACCCGCCATGAATCCGCGCCATCTTCGCCAGCGCGGCGATGTCACGCTCGGAGAGGTTGGTGGGAGTCGCGGGGTGGTTGTGGAGGAAGTAGAGGTACTTGAGGCTGTCGGGTGGATAGCGCGAGTCCTCGACGAACGCGGGTGCCCGGCAGCCCTGCTCGAAGCCGTTCCGCGTGGGGTCCGAGCTCTCCACCAGCTTGCTCAGCGCGTACCGTTCATCCGGGACGTAGTACAGCCACGCGCAATACTCCTTCGACATGCGCCACCGCACATCGAAGCTCGTGGCCCCCGCGTTTCCCGCCGAGGCGTTGGGCTGGGCCAGGATGAGGGGACAGGCCGCGAGCAGCGCATCCCAGGCGGTATCGAACAGCGGTGTGCCCGGCATCGGGCCTTCCAGCCGGGCGGGCATCCGCAGCGGATCGAAGCGCATGACGCCAGGAGGCGGCGGAGACGCGCACCCCCACAGGCACACGCACACCGCCGTGATGACAGCGGGCCTCAGGGCCCCACGTCCACCGTGCGGATGGCCCAGTCCACGCCGCCGCGGCCGTCGCGGGCCACCACCCAGAGGGTGATTCGCTCCGCCGCCTTGGGCGTCTGGTAGGTCGTCGTCGGATCGCCGGGCTTGCCGTCCACCGGCTCCAGTGAGCGGAACGAGTTCACCTCGCCCTCCCCCGTCGCGAACCAGCTGTAGAAGACCTGCTCCGTCCTCGTCCCGTCCGCCGTCGGGTAGACCTCCGCGCTGCCCTCCGCGAGCACCGGCGTGAACGTCACCTCCGTGTCCAGCGGCAACGGCCCCACCAGCGGCGCGTCGTTCCACAGCACGTCCTGCATCACCGGGTTCACGTTGGGCGTCTCCGTCGAGCGCAACGTGATGCGCCGCACGCCGCGCTCCACTCCCTCCGGCGTCCCGCTGCCGTCCGTCGCCTCATACCCCACGAACAACGGCAGCCCCGCCGCCAGCACCTCGCGCACCGCCGGGTCGTTGAAGTCGAACCCGCCCCCGGTGCCTCCGCCCGTGCTCCCCGTCGCCGCCTGGAACGACGCGATGAGCAGCGCCTGCACCGCCGGGTCGCTCAGGGACAGCACCCCGTTCTGCAACGCCACCCCGTTGCCCCCCGGACAGCCCGTGTCCCCGTAGGGGTTCACGTCCGGACGGCACAGCGCGTACGTCACCGTCACCGGCCGCGCGTCCGGCGTCACCGCCAGCGCGTTGAACGTCACTGGCGGCGGCAGCGTGGACGCGTTGGGGTCCAACGCCAGCTCCGCGGGCTCCGCCTTGATGGCCAGCACGCGCACGCGGCGGATCTCACTCGGCAACTCGAAGTCGGGACCGCACGCGCTCAACACCAGCAGGGCGGCGGACAACAGGACGGGAGTGCGCATGGCGTCAGAAGCTCCCCTTGGCGCCGAGGATGGGCAGGATGGGCAGGCCCTTGAAGAACTCGCGCTGGGTGTAGTTGTAGTTGTAGGCCACGCCTTCGACGGACTGGTTGTTGTAGGCGTTCGTCAGGTCCAGGTAGACGTCCAGGTTCCACGTGTCGAAGATGAAGTTCTTGTCCACGCGGATGTCCAACTGGTTGAACGACGGCAGCCGCTGCGAATTGGTGGGGCCGTAGTACGGGATGAACACGTCCGTCGTGTCGTCGCGCTTCGCGCCCTGCACCGGCGTCGTCGGGTTGCCGGACGCGAAGCGGAACCGCGCGCCCACCTCCCAGCCTTTCGGCAGCTTGTAGCTGGCGATGGTCGTCAGCACGTGCGTCTGGTCGTTGTCGAACAGGCGCCAGCGCGCGTCCGGCGCGTCCTGACGCTCGCTGCGGCTGAGCGTGTACGAAATCCAGCCGAACAGCCGGTCCGTCAACGCCCGGCGCACCAGCAACTCGAAGCCGTAGATGCGCCCCACGCCGCCGTTCTTCAGCACCTCCGGCACCGACTCGCCGTCGCGCTCGATGCGCGCGTTCGAGCGCACGATGAGGTCGTCCAGGTCGTTGTAGAAGACCTCGCTGCCCACGAACCACTCGGGCCGCGCCTGCCACTCCGCGCCCACGCTGAACTGGAGCGACCGCTTCGCCCCCAGGTCCGGATTGCCGAACCCCGGGGACGGCTCATCTTGAATCGGCGGGCTGTGGTAGACGCCCGCGCCGCCCTTCAACGTCAGCGTCTCCGTGAGCGCGTAGCGCACCGCCAGCCGCGGGTTCACCGTGCGCTTCACCTCCTGCTGCTCGGTGAAGATGTAGCTCTCCGTGCGGATGCCCGGCACCACCAGCAGGTCCTTCACCGGCCGCCACCGCACCTCCGCCCAGGCGGACGGGTAGTACTGGGTGAACGCCCCGTCGATGTTGATGAGGTCCTCCGCCACGAGCGGCGTCGGCGGCTCACCCTCGCGCGGCGGCTGCTGGATGCTCGCGCGCACCTTCGCCAGGTTCGCCACCACGTCCAGGCCACCCGCCACCGTCACCGCGTCGTTGAACGCGTACTCAATCGTCGGCCGCAGGAACAGGTCCGTGGACGCGATGCGCAGGCCGCGCTCGCCAATGGAGAAGTCCAGCAGCGTGTTGCCGATGAGCGCGTGCGTGTCCAGCGTCAGCTTGCCCTCGCGGTACTGGTGGCGCAGACGCAGCTGGTTGAAGCCCGTCGTCACGTCCAGGCCGCCGTTGACGGACGGGTCGTTGTCCGCCGGTTGGTCCAACAACAGCGCCAGCCGGTCGCGCGACGTGAGCCCCTGCAGCGTGAAGGTGTGACGCTTGTTCGGCTTCCACACCAGCTTCGCCTGCGCGTCGTAGTAGCGCGGCGCCACCTGGAGGCTGTCGTCGTCGATGGGCGCCGCCCTCAACACCACGTCGATGTACGAGCGCCGGCCGCCGATCGCGAAGCTCAGCGTGTCCGTGATGGGGCCCTCCACCACCGCGTTGGATTCGATGAGGCTGATGCCCACCGTGGCGTGCAGGCGGTCCGTGCGCGGCTCTCGGCTGCGCACGTTGATGACGCCGCCGGTGATGTCGCCGTAGTACGCGGAGAAGTTGCCGGGCAGGTAGTCCACCGCCTCCAGCAGCTCCGAGTTGTACACGGAGGTGAGCCCACCGAAGTGATACAGGATGGGGATGCGCAGGCCGTCCAGGAAGACGCCGGACTCCTGGGGGCTGGTGCCACGGATGACCAGCGCGCCGCCGTTGAACGCGGGCCGCGCCACGCCCGGCAGGTTCTGCACCACCTTGAGCGTGTCACCCTGCGTACCCGGGATGCGCTGCACCTCCGCCACCTGGATGGTGGTGCGCGTCACCTCCTTGCGCTCGCGGTCGCTCCGCACCACCGTCTCGTAGGGGCTGAAGATGCGCCGCTGCACGTAGTACGTGGCCTGTGTCTCCTGCCCTTCCGCGATGGTCTCCTGCGTGCGGAAGCGGTCGTAGCTGCCCATCACCACCACGACGGGGTGCGTGCCCACCGGGACGCCCCGGAAGGAGAAGCGGCCCTCGCTGTCCGTCACGGTGGAGCGATCCAGCTCCGTCAGCACCACCTCCGCGCCCACGAGCGGCTTGCGCGTGCCGCGCTCCAGCGCCCTGCCGCTGAAGTTCACCGGACCCTGCGGCTCGGCGACGCCGCCGTCGGTGGCGACTTCAGGGGGCGCCTCCGGCGCGCGGAAGACGAACTGGTAGGCGTACTGGATGCGCACCGGCGCGGGGACGTTGTCCACCTCCGCGGGCTCGAACTGGAACTGCTTCACGGCGGCGACCGCGGCCTCGTCGAAGCCGTGGCCGGCGGGCTGGGTGACCTCGACATTCGTGACGGCGCCCGTCTCCGAGATGTCGATGAACATCACCACCGTGCCCTCGAGCTGCTGGGCGGCGGCGTCCGGCGGGTAGGTCGCTTCGACCTGGCGCAGGAGCGCGGGCGGCTTCGTCAGCACGCCGGTGGGGGCGCCGGCATCGCCAGCGGAAACACCTGCGTCCGGGGCCTGAGCGGCAGCCCCGGTCGCAAGCAATAGACAGACGACGCAAGCGAGCGTTTTCATGAAGGGTGCGCGGGTCTCCCGCGCAACCTCCTAGCGCCCTCCGAGTCCCGGCGCGAGCACGATTTCAATGCGCCGGTTCTGGCTCTTGTGCTCCGGCGTGTCGTTCGCGACGATGGGCTGATACTGCCCGTAACCCGCCGCCGACAGCGACGTCGGATCCACGCCCGAATCCTGCAGCGAGTGCACCACCGCCATCGCGCGCGCCAGGCTCAGCTCCCAGTTGCTGGGGAACTGTCCGCCCCCCGTGGGCACGTCGTCCGTGTGCCCCTCCACGCGGATGATGCGGCCGCGCACCGTCTTGAGCGCGTCGGCGATCTTCACGAGCGCCTCCTGGCCTTCCTTGCCCACGCGCGCGGAGCCGGACGCGAAGAGGATCTTGTCCTTCAGCTGCACGGTCATCCGGCCCTTCATCTCCGACAGCTCAATCTTGCCGTCGGAGATCTCCTGCTTGAGGCTCTGGGCCAGGCTCTCGTACTCGGCGCTCTTCTTCTCCAGCTCCTCCTTCGCCTGCGCGAGCTTCTTGGAGTTGCGCGCCAGCTCGTCGTTGAGCGCGGTCAGCTGCGCGTTCTTCTCCTCCAGGGCGCGGCGCTCGGCCGCGGCGCCGGTGAGGCGGCTCTCGGACGCGTTGAGGCGCGTCTCCAGCGCGGCCTTCTCCTGGTTGAGCGCGGCCTGCTGCTCCTCCAGCGCCTTGATCTTCGCCTCGGCGGCCGCGCGGGCCGCCTTCTCGTCCGTGAGGTTCTTCGTCAGCCCTTCCGCCTCCAGGGCCTTCTCGTTGAACTTGCCCTGCGAGACGCAACCCGTGGACAGGGCAACCAGGGCCGCCAGAACCAGACGTGTCCGCATATGTACGCTTCCTCCTGACAAGATGTTGGCGGGTCCGAGCCTACCGCTCCCGCGCCATCATCCTAGGAGAAACGCGCTTCTGGTTTGAGGACCAACTTCCCAGCCGGGAGTGCTACCGGGGGAAGATGGGGTGGGTGTCCAGCCAGGAGCTGAAGAGGGCATCCGCGAAGGGCTTGCCGGGGATGTGGACGCCGCCGCTGGCGCCGCCGGAGACGTGGAGGCCGGAGCCTGGCAGGTAGGTGAGGACGAGGTCGTCCCCCTTGCGCACGTCATGGAGCGACGAGAGGAGCTTCTCCAGGGACTGGCTGAGGGCGTCCTCGCGCATGGCCGGGTTCTGGCGCAGGCCTTCGCGGAAGCTGCCCACGAGCTGGTCCTTGCTGATGGTGCGCAGGAACCGGAAGTGCAGTCGTTTCAGGCTGTTGGACGACACGGCCTGCTGGAAGCACGTGGGCTCCTCCTCCATGTAGAGGCTCCACACGTAGACATTGAAGAAGAGCTTCTTCTTCAGCTCCATGTGGGTGAGCGCGAGTGTGCGTCCCTCCACCTGGAGGGAATCCGGCATGTTGACCCCGCCCGCCTGTCCCGCCTGGGCGACCCCGCCCACCAGCAGGAGCATCCCCAGCGCGAACCCTCGCGCTCCCTTTTTCCACGCCGTCCCCGTCATCGCCTTCCCCTTCACCCTCTTCCGAGCCGGTGATCGCAACGGTGTGCACTGTCCTGGAAACCGCTACCGGGCGCGATCATTGGTTTGTGCACCATTGGACGGCAATCCGCGTTCTCTGGCAAGGCTGTTGGAGGTTCAAATGACTCCCCGGCTGGGGGGTGGCCGGGGGCGGAATCAGGGCCGGTCGCTGCGGCGCTACTGCCCGACACGGCCGGTTCCTCCAGCAGGTCCTTCCGGCGTTTCATCCCGAGCCGTGCGCTTCACCGTCACGGTGCGCGCCACCACGAAGCCACCCAATCCCACGGAGGGATCGATCTCATACATCGTGAGCTCACCCGCGAGGACCTTCTCCGTCCAGTAGGAGGCGACCTCCATGTCGGCGCAATACTTCGCCGTTCCGTCCATCCCCGCCCGATGTTCACGGATGTCGAACAGCACGTTCTGCGTGCCGAGGGGCGAGAGCCACCACTCCTCGGCGCCGTGGAACTCCACCCAGACGGTCTCCAGGGCGTGGAGGACCAGCTCCAATTGGAGGAACTCCTTCTCCCGGTCCATCCTCACGCCGGTCACTTCAGCGTCATGGACCGACACGCCCAGGAAGCCCATCGTCTCGGTCATCCCTACACCGCCGCGGCGGCGATCAGCAGGTCGATGTCCACCGGCTTGCGCAGGTAGGAGCGGGCCGCAAGCACCTCACGGCGGCTGTCGAGCTGCGGGTCGGCGCTCATCACCACCACCGGGATGTGGGCGAAGCGTGCGTCGGCGCGCTGCTCGGTGCGGAACTGGAAGCCGTCCTTCACCGGCATCATCAGGTCCAGGAGGATGACGTCGGGGCAGGTCTTCATCGTCTCCAGCATGGCGAGCGCCTGGGCCCCGTGCTCCACGCACACCACCGTGTGGCCCTCCTCCTCGAGCACCTCGCGGATGGACTCACGGATGTAGAAGTCGTCTTCCACGACCAGGATGCAACGGCTCATGCCCGGCTCTCCTGCGCGGTGACCTCGGGTTGCGGCTGCGAATACGAGGCGTCGCGGGGCAGCAATACCACGAAGCTCGCGCCCCCCTCCGGCCCCTCCTCCACCGAAATCCTTCCGCCGTGGGCCACGACGATCTGCTTGGAGATGAAGAGCCCCAGGCCCAACCCTCCGGCGTTGCGCGAAGCGATGCCGCGATCAAAGCGGTCGAAGATGCTCTCCCGCTGCGCCTCCGGAACGCCGGGCCCCTCGTCGCGCACCTCCAGGCGGACGAAGTCCCCCTGCTCCGTCAGCCGCACCTCCAGCGCCGAGCCCGGCGCGTACTTCATCGCGTTGGAGACGAGGTTCGTCAGCACCTGCTCCAACCGGCGCGCATCCCAGACGCCCACGAGCACGGGCGGAAGGTCCAGCGCCACCCGACAGCCGGCCTGCGCGAGCTGCCCGGAGAAGCGCTCCACCATGTCGGAGGCGAGCTGCGCGAAGTCCACCTCCTGCAAGGACAGGTCGAGCGTGCCCGTCCGGATGCGCGCCACGTCGAGCAGGTCGTCGACGAGGCTCGTCAGCCGGTCCACCTGGATCAACGACACGCGCAGCGTCTTCGCCAGCCGCTCCGGACTGGGGGCGCGGTTCTCCTCGGGCTTCACGCCCCGCTCCGCCAGCTGCAATTGCATCCGCAGCGACGTGATGGGGGTCTTCAATTCGTGCGAGGCGATGGAGAGGAACTCGTCGCGCGCGCCGAGCAGCAGCTTCAGCTCGCGCTCCACCTGCTTGAGCCGCGAGATGTCCCGGAGCGTGAGGATCGTCCGCGACGGCTGCTGCCCGATTGCCGGCACGACGTCGGAGTCGACCACGAGGTGGAGGCGCCCCGTGGGCGAGTGCCCCACGGCCTCCAGGTCGCGGACCGGCGTGTCCAACGCGCGGTCCAGTTCGAGCGGGCGCTCGGCGTCATCGGTGAGGCGGAACGACGGGCCGCGCTCCGTGGCGTCGAGGGTGGAGGGGAACTGGCCGTCCGCGAGCTGATGCGCGGCGTGGTTCGCGAAGGTGAACTGGCGCGAGTCCGGATCGACGAGCAGCGTGGGCGTCGGCAGGCGGTTGAGCACCGCCTCCAGCCACCGCTGCTGCTGCGCCAGGTTCTCCGCGTGCTCCTCCTGCTCCGCCGCCCGCATCCGCATGGCCGCCATGGTGAGCTGCGCCTGCACCCGGGCCAGCAGCTCCCGGGCCGCGAACGGCTTCGTCAGGTAGTCGTCCGCGCCCAGCTCCAGCCCGCTCGCCGTGGCCTCCTCGCCCGCGCGCGCGGACAGCAGGATGACCGGGAGCGTGCGCAGCGATTCGTCCGCGCGGAGTTGCTGCACGAGTTCGATGCCGTCCATCACCGGCATCATCACGTCCGACAGCACCAGGTCCGGCCGCGACTCCCGCGCCGAGCGGAGCGCCTCCGCCCCGTTCGGCACAGCCGTCACCTGGTAGCGCCGCTCGAGGAGCCGACGGACATAGTCGCGCATGTCGGCGTTGTCGTCGGCGAGCAGGATTCGTGGACGCGCCCTCTGCTCCGCGTCCGACATGGGCAGCACCGGCGTGGGCGTGGCGGACGGTGCTCCCGTTCCGGAGTCCCCCTGCGCGGGCGACGCCACCAGCCAGCGGAGCGCCTCCTCGACGAACGCTTCCACGCGCACCGGGTTGGCCACGAGGCGCGGCGCTGCTCCAGGAGCCGGCGCCTCCATCCAGTAGGCCTTTCCGAGCGGGACGCGGACGAAGAAGGTGGAGCCCTCGTCGACGACGCTCCGCACCTCCACCGAACCGCCATGTAGCTTCGCGAGGTCGTGCACGAGCGCCAGGCCGATGCCGCTGCCCTCGTGGGTGCGCCCCTTCGCCTCCTGCACGCGGTGGAAGCGCTCGAACACGCGGTCGAGCTCCGCCTCCGGGATGCCGATGCCCGTGTCCCGCACCGACAGCACGGCGAAGCCGTCCTCCCGCTTCAGCGTGACGCGGATCTCCCCGGCGTGTGTGAACTTGAACGCGTTCGACACGAGGTTGAGGACGATCTTCTCCCACATCTCGCGGTCGACGAGCACCGGCTCCCCGAGCGGCTCCGCGTCCACCACGAGCCGCATGCCGGCGCGCTCCACGGCGGAGCGGAACGCGCTCGCGACGTCGCGGGTGAGCGCGGACAGGTCGGTGGGCTCCACCGTGGCCTGGGCGCGGCCGGCCTCGATGCGGGAGAAGTCGAGCAGCGCGTTCACCAGCTTGAGCAGCCGCAGGGCGTTGCGGTGCACGACCTGCAATTCGCCGCGGGCCGTTTCCGACAGGTCCCCGCGCAGGCCCCCCAGCAGGTCCTCCACCGGCCCCAGCATCAGCGTGAGCGGCGTGCGGAACTCGTGGCTCACGTTGCTGAAGAAGGCCGTCTTCGCCTGGTCGATCTCCGAGAGCGCCTCGGCCCGGCGGCGCTCTGCTTCATACGCACGCGCGTTGCCGAGCGCCGCGCTCGCCGCCCCGCCCAGCATCTCCACGAAGGCCCGGTACGAATCATCGAGCGGAAGCCGCTGGCTCGCCCCGATGACGAGGAACCCGAGCGGCGCGTCCACGCCCGCCACCCGGATCGGCATCACGAACGACGTCTCCAGGGGCTCCGGGTACGGGCCTGCGGACACCTGCCCGAAGCGGGCTGCCAGGTCCGTCACCTGTTCCATCCGTCCGCTGCGCACCGCGCGCGCGAGCGGCCAGGTCCCGGCTTCCGCGTCGGTGGAGAGTCGGAGGGCGAGGGGCGCGAGCGGCCCGCCCGCCGGGGTCCCGCACGTCCCGCGCAGCCGCGCCTCGGTGCCGTCGGGGGTCGTCACGTAGAGCAGCGCGAACGGCAGGTCGAAGCTGTACTGGCCCAGCGTCGTGAGGAGCAGGGTGCAGGCCTCGTCGAACACGAGGGCCTGCCCGGCGCGGTCGGCAATGTCCCGCAGCGCCCGGGTCCGCCGCTGGGAGAGCATCGTGGCGGTGGTCTCCGTCACGGGGTGGAAGAGGCCCACCACCTTCCCGGACTCGTCGCGGATGGGGCTCAGGGAGAAGGTGAAGAACGTCTCCTCCGGGTAGCCGTTGCGCTCGAGGAACATCCGCTGGTTTTCGAGGTAGGACGTCTCGCCCGCGAGCGCTCGCTCGAACGGTTCCCCGATGGCCGGCCAGGCGGAAGCCCAGGTGACGCGGTAGCTCTCCCCCATCGCGCGGGGATGCACGGCGCCGCACACCACGCGGTAGCCGGCGTTGTAGATCTGATTGTGGCCGTCACCCCAGATGATGTTGATGGGGAAGTTGGACGCAAGGCAGAGGCTGACGGTGGTGCGCAGGCTCTGCGGCCAGGATTCGATGGGTCCCAGAGGGGAGTGTGACCAGTCCAGCGACGCGATGAGCGTCGCCATCTCGCCTCCTCCCGCCAGCCATTCGAGCCTTCCGGGGAGCGTGCCCATCGCGGAGATATACGTACCGGGGTCCAGGTGAACAAGGCATCAAGCCACACCTCGCAGGCCTGGTTCGTCACCCAGGAAACGGTCCGGATGCCCCTGGAACCAGGGGGGCAACCAGGCAGCTTGGCGCAGGCTTT
This sequence comes from Corallococcus sp. CA053C, assembly GCF_003611675.1. GTDB lineage: Bacteria > Myxococcota > Myxococcia > Myxococcales > Myxococcaceae > Corallococcus. Next base: position 19,012 of record NZ_RAWA01000015.1, on the reverse strand, counting down.
TCTAGGGGCGTGGCCCGACATCCTGGAGCCATGCCCGCCCAGGCCCGGTGAGATGGTGGACGAACCACCGCCCCGCCAGCGCGGCCACCTGCTCGAGTGCGCCCTGCTCCTCGAACAAGTGGGTCGCACCCGGGATGATGTCGAGTTGCTTCTCCGTCCGAAGCAGTCGCAGCGCGGCCCGGTTCATGCCGATGACCGGCACGTCGTCTCCACCGACGATGAGCAAGGTCGGCGCCCGTACCCGCGGCAATGCCTCGCCCGCAAGGTCCGGCCGCCCGCCTCTGGAGACGACAGCAGCAATGCGCTCTGGCTCGCGGGCCGCGGAAACGAGCGCCGCGGCCGCGCCCGTGCTCGAACCGAAGTAGCCGATGGCCAGGGAGGACGTCCGAGGCTCGCGGAGCAGCCAATGCGTTGCGCCCGTCAGCCGGTCCGCTAGGAGTCCGATGTCGAAGCGCAGGTGGCGCGTGAACCGCTCGGCCTCTTCCTCGTCAGCCGTGAGGAGATCGATGAGCAGGGTCGCAAGACCGGCCTGCTGCAGCACCGCAGCGACATAGCGATTCCTCGGACTGTGACGGCTGCTACCGCTGCCATGCGCGAAGAGCACCACGCCTTGCGCACCCTCGGGCACGACCCGCGTGCCTTCCAGGACGACGCCCTCCCCTACCAGGACCTGGACCTCTTCCTCTCGAAGGTTCATTGCCTGCCTTGCCTTTCCAGTGCGCACTCAATCCCAGGACAGGCGCCCGACAGGACGTCTGTCTTCAAAACGGTTCATCTCCCTGGAACCTGGTCATCGCCTCCCGGCGGGAAGCCGCCGGACGGGGAGCCGTCCGCTGCGAAAGGTCCAGCCTCACCCGACAGGCGGCGCTTCTCGGAATCGATTCGTCGCGCAGGAAACGGTCCAGCTGCCCCTGAAACCAGGAGGAAACCGGGCAGCCGGCGTAGGCTCTCTGCCCATGAGCGCTTCCGCCCCGTCCCAGGTCCACTTCCGCACCTGCAACCTCTGTGAAGCGATGTGCGGCGTTCGCATTGAAGTGGCGGACGGGCGCATCACGTCCATCAAGGGGGACGACGCGGATCCGTTCAGCCGGGGCCACATCTGCCCCAAGGCCGTGGCCCTTCGCGACCTCCATGAGGACCCGGACCGCTTGCGCCACCCCATGAAGCGCACCGCCTCCGGCTGGGAGCGCGTGTCCTGGGAGGACGCCTTCAGCGACATCACCCGGCGCCTGCATGCGCTCCAGCAGGAACATGGCCCCCACTCCGTGGGCGCCTACCTGGGCAATCCCAACGTCCACAACCTGGGCGCGATGATGTTTGGCCCCGGGCTCCTTCGCGCGCTGCGCTCGCGCAACCGGTTCTCCGCCACCTCCGTCGATCAGCTCCCCCATCAGCTCGTGGCCCACCTCATGTTCGGCCACCAGCTCCTCGTCCCCATCCCGGACATCGACCGCACCCGGTACATGCTCGTCCTGGGCGCCAATCCGCTCGCGTCCAATGGCAGCCTGATGACCTCCCCGGATGTCCGCGCCCGCCTGCGCTCCATCCAGGAGCGCGGTGGCAAGGTCGTCGTCATCGACCCGCGCCGCACCGAGACCGCGAACATCGCCAACCAGCACGTCTTCGTGCGCCCCGGCACCGACGCGCTCGCGCTCCTCTCCCTGCTGCACGTCGTGTTCGCAGACACCGCGGACAACGTCCGGCGCATGGGCCGGCTCGCGGCGTTCGTGGACGGCCTGGACTCCGTCGTGTCCCTCGTCCGCGACATCCCTCCGGAGCGCACGGCGCCGCACACCGGCATCGCTCCGGAGGTGCTGCGCGGCATCGCCCGGGACTTCCTCGCCGCGGAGGGCGCCGTCTGCTACGGCCGCGTCGGCGTGTCCACGCAGCCCTTTGGCTCCCTCTGCCAATGGCTCATCAACGTCCTCAACATCGTCACCGGCAACCTGGACCGCGAAGGCGGCGCCCTCTTCACCCAGCCCGCGTTCGACGTCATCGGCGGCCCCCGCGCGCTGGGCGTCAGCCCCGGCAGCCATGGCCGCTGGAAGAGCCGCGTGCGCGGCCTGCCTGAGTTCTCCGGCGAGCTTCCCGTGGCCACGCTCGCCGAGGAGATCCTCACTCCGGGCGACGGCCGCATCCGCGCCCTCCTCACCGTGGCCGGCAACCCCGTGCTTTCCACGCCCAATGGCACACAGCTCGACACCGCCCTGGGCCAGCTGGATTTGATGGTGAGCGTGGATCCGTACCTCAACGAGACCACCCGGCACGCCCACTACATCCTGCCCCCCGCCTCCGTGCTGGAGCGCGGGCACTACGACCTCGTCTTCCACGTGCTCGCCGTGCGCAACACGGCCAAGTACTCACCGCCCGTGTTCACCGCCGGCCCGGAGTCGCGCCAGGACTGGGAAATCCTGCTGGAGCTCCAGCACCGCCTGGAGACGCTTCGCGATGGCCGGAGCGCCCGCGCCACCCTCCAGTACCAGGCCCTCAAGCGCCTGGGGCCGGAGCGCCTGCTCGACGTGGGCCTGCGCATGGGGCCCTATGGCTCTCGCTTCCACCCGCTCAAGAAGGACGGCCTGTCGCTCGCGAAGCTTCGCGCCGCGCCCCACGGCATCGACCTGGGCCCGCTGAAGCCCAGCCTCCCCGGCCGCCTCCGCGGTCGCTCCAAGCGCATCCAGCTGGCGCCGGAGCTGCTCGTCGCGGATGTCGCCCGACTGCGCGCGGCGTTCCCCGACGACGCGGCGCCTCGCGACGGGGAGCTGCTGCTCATCGGTCGGCGACACCTTCGCGACAACAACTCGTGGATGCACAACGTGCCGGGGCTCGTGAAGGGCCGCCCCCGCTGCACCCTCCTGATGCACCCGGAGGACGCCTCCCGCCTGGGGCTCACCGACGGGAGCGACGCCAGCGTCCGCTCGCGCGTGGGCGAGGTCACCGTGCCCGTGGCCATCACCGACGACGTGATGCCCGGCGTCGTCAGCCTGCCCCACGGCTACGGCCATCAGCGCGCGGGCATCCGCCTCCAGGTGGCCGGCGCGCACGCGGGCGCCAGCATCAACGACCTCACCGACGACCAGGCCCTGGACGCCGTCAGCGGCAACGCCGCCTTCAGCGGCACACCGGTACGGGTACGGCCGGCGGCACCACCTGCGCCACCGTCACCTTCTGGACCCGCCACACCAGCGGCGTGAGCGCCCCGGCGAGCACGAACACCGCCTGCACCGCGTGGGCGAGCAGCGCGATGGACATCGCCTTCGCGGCGGAGGTCCCCATCGCCCCCGCGGCCAGCGAGAACATCCCGTCCGTCACGCCCACCTGTCCCGGCACCAGCGACCCCATCGCCAGCGCCACCAGGTAGAGGCCTTGCGTGAACAGGGCCTGCACCACCGTCGCGTTGATGCCCACCGCGTGCGCGAGCACCGCGTACTGCATCACCTGCAACACGCGGCTGACCAGGAACGCCAGCATCGGCCGCCAGGGACACAGCCCTCCGGCGCACACCGACGCCTGGAACACCTCCGCGTGCGCGCCCCACTTTCCGCACCGGCGTTGCATCCACGCGCCCAGCCGCTTCGCGCGCAGCCCCGCCCGCATGCCCAGCGACGCCAGCAGCAGCACGAAGCCGTGCACGACCATCCCCACCGTGAACGCGGACCAGCCCGTCATGAGATAGGACGCCACCGCGCACGGAAAGGAGATGAGCCCTCCGGCCCCGAGCGATGCCGCCTGGGACGTGGCCGCCGCCGCCGTCGCCGACGCGGCTCCCGTGTAGGGCGTGAGCAGCGTCGCCTTCGTCGCCTCCGCGGCGGTGCGGCCCGCGGGCGCCATGCTCGACACCGCCGTGCCGATGAGCTGCGCCCGCACCAGCACCGCCAGCGGCACCTGCCCCGCGCGTGCGCCATAGGACAGCCGCGTCGCCGTCGCGTCGCAGGTCTGCCGTCCCATCTCGAGGAGCACCACCCAGGGCAACAGCGGCAGCGCGGCCAGGAGCGTGGTCTTCAGCTCACCGGCGCCCGCCTTGTGCACCATCGCCGTCAGCATCCCCAGGCCCCCCAGGGCGAAGACGGGCTTGAACACCATCAGCAGCCTGCGCCTCCAGACACCCGGTTCGGTTGCCTGCCCTCCGGCTACGACGGCCATTGGCCCGGCCAGGGCCGCCTCGTGGTGCACGTTGCTCACACCCGCCCTCCTCGCCCATCCCACGCGCCCCACCCGAGGGGTCTATTCCTCAAACTGTGCAGCCCCCACCGTCCTGGCGAGGGCCGACTGTCGACGGTCGCCAGCCTCCTCGTGCTCGCGTTCGCGTGTGGACAGACGTGACCGGCGCCGGGGCCGGGGAGGATCAGGCGCGCACCGCCCGTGGGGCTGTTTTGCACGCTCGGCAGCAGGACCGAAGGCGGTTAGGGTGGCGCCGCCTTCAGGCAAGCCTTCACGTTGGGAGCACGCAATGAAAGCAGTGCGCTTCTCGGCCTTCGGTCCGCCCTCGGATGTCGTCCAGGTGGCGGAGGAATCCCCCGCGCCGCTCCAGCCCGGCGAGGCGCGCCTCGCGGTGCTCGCGACGCCCATCAACCCCTCCGACCTGCTCACCCTCTCCGGTGAGTACGGCGTGCTGCCCAAGCTGCCCGCCACCCCGGGCAACGAGGGCGTGGGCCGCGTGGTGGAAGTCTCCGGCTCCGACGCCGTGGCCCCGGGCGACCTCGTGTTCCTGCCGCTGGGCGCGGGCACCTGGCGCACCCACCTCGTCGCACCCGCCGCGCAGCTGCTGCCCGTGCCGCCGGGCCTGGACCTGCTCCAGGCGAGCATGCTGATGGTCAACCCGCCCACCGCGTACCTGATGCTGCGTCAGTTCGTGACGCTCCAGCCCGGGGAGTGGGTGGTGCAGAACGCGGCCAACTCCGCCGTGGGCCGCTACCTCATCACACTGGCGCAGGTGATGGGCCTGAAGACAATCAACGTGGTGCGCCGCCAGGAATTGGCGGACGAGCTCAAGTCCCAGGGCGCGGACGTGGTGCTGCTGGACACCGACGAACTGCCCAAGCAGGTGCGCGAAGCGACGGGCGGCGCGAAGGTGCGGCTGGGCATCGACGCGGTGGGTGGAGATTCATCACGGCGGCTGGGGGACTGTCTGGCCACCGGCGGCGTGCTCGTGAACTACGGCGCGATGAGCGGCAAGGGCCCCAAGCTGTCCGCCGCGGCGTCCATCTTCAAGGACGTCACCCTGCGCGGCTTCTGGCTGATGCGCTGGATGCGCCATGCCCCGCGCGAGGAGCAGAACGCCACCTTCGCGAGGCTCGCGGAGCTGATGTCCGTGGGCACGCTCCAGGCGCCCGTGGACGGCACCTTCCCATTGGAGCGCATCCACGACGCCGTCGCGCGCGCCCAGGAGCCGGGCCGCAACGGGAAGATCATCCTCACCCCCAACCCCGCGGCCTGACGCACCCGACGGCCCACATCCCCACGGTTCAAGGAGCAACGACCATGAAGCGAGTCGAAGGCAAGGTGGCACTGGTGACCGGCGGCGCGGGCGGACTGGGCGCCGCGTCCGCGCGGATGCTCGCGCGCGAGGGCGCGAAGGTGGTGGTGACCGACCGGCGCGAGGCTGAAGGACGCGCGGTGGCACAGGAGCTGGGAGACGCCGGGCTGTTCGTCACGCTGGACGTCACCCAGGAGGCCCAGTGGGAGAACGCGATGGCGCGCACCCTGGAGAAGTTCGGGCGCCTGGACGTGCTCGTGAACAACGCGGGCATGGGCATCGTGAAGGATGTGGAGGAGATGAGCCTGGACGAGTGGCGGCTCGTGCACGCGGTCAACCTGGACGGCGTCTTCCTGGGCTGCAAGCACGGCATCCGCGCCATGAAGAAGTCCGGCGCGAAGGGCTCCATCATCAACATTTCCTCCATCGCCGGCATCGTCGGCGTGGGCCAGTTCCCCGCGTACAGCTCCAGCAAGGGCGGCGTGCGCCTGCTGTCCAAGTCCGTGGCGCTGCACTGCGCGGCCAAGGGCTACGGCATCCGCTGCAACTCCGTGCACCCGGGCTACGTGGAGACCGCCATGGTGGAGGCGCTGTCCCAGGCCGGCGGCCAGGCGGAGAAGACGCGCGCGCGCATGCTCAAGGGCATCCCCATGGGCCACTTCGGCGAGCCGGACGACGTGGCCAACGCGGTGGTCTACCTCGCGTCGGACGAGTCCAAGCTGATGACCGGCGCGGAGATGATCCTCGACGGCGGCGCCACCGCGCAGTAGCTCACGCCCAGCGCGCGCCCAGCAGCTCCGCGAAGCGCACGCCCAGCTCCATCCGCCCCACCATCGCCTGCCCCCACGCAGTCGCCTGCGTGGCCCAGGTGGCGGGCGTCAGTCCCAGGGCCTGGAAGAGCTGGAGCACGTCCGCGCCCCCCTGCATCGCCTTGAGCAGGCGGGCGTAGTCCACAAGCCTGGGCAGCGCGGTGCCGGGGAACAGCACCTCGCGGTCCAGGGGATGGGGGGCCACCTGGGGCTGGACGTCCGTGAGCAGGCGCAGGGCCTCCACCCGGGCTCGGACGTCCTGCTGTTCGCGCTCCCTGGCCTGGACGGCCTGGAGTGCTTCGGCTTCGCGGCGCGCGTCCTCGGCCTGGCGCTCCTGGTCGCGTCGGCGGGATTCGGCCACGCGGCGTTCGATTTCCCGTTCGCGTTCGTGCTCCGCGTCCGCCTGGAGCCGGGCCCGTCGCTCGCGCATCATCCGCAGCGCGTCGTGCGTGTCGTCCAGGAAGTCGCGGTGGATGTTGGACTCCTCCGGCGGGGATGGCGTGGTGCGCACGCGCTGCTCGAAGGAGGGAAGGCGCGACTCGAAGTGCTCCAGCTCCGCGAGGAAGCGCGGATCCTCGGACTCTACTGCGTTGAGCAGCGCCCAGGCCCCCTTCGATACGGAGAGGGACGCGGTGCGCGGGCGCGTGAGCACGGCTTCTTCGGCCGCGTCCCAGAGGGCTCGCAGCCTCCGGGGCAGTGCGTCCATGGGCATGTCCGCCAGCAGGTGCTGCGCCTGCGGGTAGAGCCCTTCCGGATCCACGCGCCACCACGTCTGGAAGCACACGAGCGCGTCGGGCTCCGCCTCGCGTTGCTTCTCCCACAGGGCGTCGCGCCAGGGAGCGAAGGCGGTGAGCAGCGCGCCGCGCTCGGAGGGATGGGATTGGAAGCGCTGCCAGACGGCGTCGAGCAGGGCCTCCCGGCCGGAGTACGGGCCCCACTGGCGAGCCACGCGGGACAGCGGCGCCACCAGGCGGTCCTGGCCCGGTCCCTCCCAGACCGCCATCAGCAACCGGGCCGCATGGCCGGAGTCGGAGCCGACAAGCCCGGCCTGCTCCCGCCGCGAGGGGAACAGCAGCAGCGCTTCCAGCAAGGCCTCTGCGCTGTCCGGTTCGCGGGCCCAGGCGTTCAGCCGTTGCTGTTCGTCCACGCCCGCGTGGTGGAGGAAGCGCACGAACGCGAAGTCCCTGAAGCACGCGATGCGGTCCTTCGCCGACGCCCGTTCGAGCACATGCACCGTCTCCTCCAAGAAGCACCACAGCGCCTCCATCTCCTCCTCGGACGGCTCGGTGCCCTGGGTGGGGGTGGCGGCCCAGTCGAAGAAGTCCAGCGCGGTTTCAGCGGGCAGGTCGCGCAGCACCGAACGCGCCCAGCGGGCCCAGCGCTGGAGGTCCTCGGGTGCCCACGAGAGGAAGGGGTGTCGCTTCGCGAAGGGCAGGAGTTGATCCGCGAGCGCACCGGGCGTGTGCACGGACACGGTGAGCAGCGCTTCCAGGGCGCCTTCGGGCGGTGGCGAGGGAAGGTTGCTCAGCACCTCCTTCACGAAGCGCGCATCCCCGTCCTTCTTCAGCCGGTCGAAGAGGCGGCGCGAACCCCAGCCGCTCAGCGTGCGCCGGGCGAAGGTGACGGTGCGCGCGTCGGGTGAGTCCAACGCCTGCGCCACCTCCACCTCGTCTTCCAGGCACAGCGCGCACTCGAAGCGCACGTCCGCATCAATGCCATACAGGCCCCGGTGCAGCGCGGCCGAGACCGCCTCGGTGGGCTCCTGCCCTGTCACCCGCGCCCAGGCCACCGCGGCGCGAGCGCCCAGTTCGGGCACATCCAACACGCCCAGGGCCAGCACGCGGATCCGCTCACGCTCCTCCGGGTTCAGCCGGAGGGAGAACACGGTGTGCCAGCGCGTCAGGGCCAGCATCGCCTCCACCGCCACGCGCCCGTCCTCGTGCAGCAGGGAGCGCACCGTGAAGCGGGCCTCGTTCGACGCGGAGCCCTCGTGGACCCAGGCGAGCGCCGCCAGTCGTCGCAGGTCCAGGTCCGGCGCCTTGTTCGCCAGGTACTCCAGGGAGTCGGGCAGCGGGCTGAAGGGCGCGAACCGCTCGGCCAGGAAGTCATCTTCCATGGGCAGCAGCGCCGCCCAGGTGTCTTCCAGGTCGCGCGCGAACCCGCGCTGCAACAGCCGCGCTTCGATGCGCCGCGCGTCTTCGATGAGGCGCAGCGCCGTGCCCCACTGGCTCGCGTAGCGCGCCGCGAGGACGTCCACCTGGGCGGGCTCCAGCGCTGCGGTGCGGGCTGACAGGGCGAAGCGGTCCACCCCGGACTTCAGCAGCGCCCGCGCGGCGCCGTACCGCTCCGGCGCGATGGGGCCACAGAGGCAGTGCGGACAGGCGGCGTCGGACGGGATGAAGCGGGTGCACCCGGGGCAGCGCACCTCCGCGCCCCGGCGCACACCGCTGTCGAGCGGGGCGGACATTCCCCGTGTCTACTCCGGCCCGGGGCCTCGTTGCATCCCGGGGTGCCTTGAAGGCCCGCGTTCGTGAATCACAGGCCCCGCGCCGCGGCCACTGCATTGAAGTACCAGCAGATGCCAGGGCCTTCCGCGGCGCCCTGGCCCGTGAGGGCATGGCGGTTGGGCAGCCCCTGGATCCACGCGGGGCACCCGGTGAAAACCGCCGTCACCTTCCGCATGGGATTGGCCAACATGCTTTGCTGCCTGTGTTTCTCTTTCCAGGAGGCACACGGTGGGGGTATTGGACGGGAAGATCGCGGTCATCACGGGCGGCAGCACGGGGATTGGCTTCGCCATCGCGGAGCGCTTCGCCAGCGAGGGCGCGGAGGTGGTCATCGCCGGACGCCGCTCGCAGCGCCTGGAGGACGCGGCGGCGCGGCTGGGCCCTGGGGCCCGGGGCGTCGTCACCGACGTGGGCGACGATGCGCAGGTGAAGCGGCTCATCGACTCCGTGCCGCGCGTGGACCTGCTGGTGACGTGCGCGGGGGGCGCGGTGTTCGGAGCGGTGGAGACCGTCCCCTCGAAGGCATGGCGGGATCTCTTCAACGACCGGTTCTTCGGCCAGCTGTCCGCCTGCCATTACGCCGTGCCGAAGATGGCCGCCGGGAGCGCCATCGTCCTGTGCTCGGGCATCGCGGGACACGCGGCGCTGGTGAACTACGCGGGCGGCGCGGGCCTGTGCGGCGCGGTCAACGCCATGGGCAAATCACTCGCGGTCGAGCTCGCGCCCCGAGGCATCCGCGTCAACGTCCTGTCGCCCGGATTGACGAAGGACACGGCCATCGACTGGGGCGTGCCGCCCGAGCAGCTGGGCGCGTTCATGGACGGCCTCGTGAAGAACATCCCGCTCAAGCGCCCGGGCACCGTGCAGGACATGGCCGATGCGGCCTACTTCCTCGCGACGAACTCCTACGCCACCGGGCAGGTCATCGACCTCGATGGCGGGTGGACCGCCGTCTGAACAGGCGCTCCGCTACCGCATGTGCCCGTCACCGGTCCGTCATCTACTCCTCACACCAAGGTGACCGCCCTTCCACCGGGGACATGGATAATCCACGCTTCCATCTTTTTCTGGAGGAGCCTGGATGCGTCTGGATCGCCGTCATTTCCTTCGTCTCTCCGCGCTGGGTGGTGGAGCCCTGGCCCTGGGCCCCGGCTTCTGGCGCAACGCCTACGCCGCCCCCGCGCAGCCGGGCCCCAGCCCCTACGGGGCCATGTCGGGCACGGCGGATGCCAACGGGGTGCAGCTGTCCGCGGGCTTCGCGTCCCGCATCGTCGCGCGTTCGAGCACCAAGGTGGCGGCCACGGGCTACACGTGGCACTCGGCGCCGGATGGCGGAGCGTGCTTCACCACCGGCGAAGGCGGCTGGGTGTACGTGTCCAACAGCGAGATGTCCTCGGGAGGAGCGAGCGCGCTGCGCTTCGACGGTGGGGGCGCGGTGGTGGGGGCGTACCGCATCCTGTCCAGCACCCGCAGCAACTGCGCGGGCGGGCCCACGCCGTGGGGGACGTGGTTGTCCTGCGAGGAGTACAGCGGCGGCCGGGTGTGGGAGTGCAACCCGCTGAGCGCCTCGCAGGGCACGGTGCGCCCGGCGCTGGGCACCTTCGCCCATGAGGCCGTGGCGGTGGATCCGGTGGACCGGCGGCTCTACCTCACCGAGGACAGCACCAGCGGGCGTTTCTACCGCTTCACGCCCTCCGCCTGGCCGTCGCTGGGCGCGGGCACGCTGGCGGTGGCGAAGGTGACGGGGGATCCGCTCACCGGCGCCACGGTGAGCTGGGTGACGGTGTCCGCATCGCAGCCCGCATCGCAGCAGTCCAATGCCTCGCAGTCCACGGTGTTCAACGGCGGAGAGGGCTGCTGGTACGACAGCGGCTGCGTCTACTTCACCACCAAGGGCGACAACCGCGTCTGGGCCTACACGCCGTCCACGTCGAAGCTGGAGCTCATCTACTCCGCCACCCTCTACCCGGGCTCGCCGCTGACGGGTGTGGACAACGTGACGGTGTCGCGCTCGGGCGACCTCTACGTGGCCGAGGACGGCGGCAACCTGGAGCTGTGCATCATCACCCCGGACCGGGTGGTGGCGCCGTTCCTCCGACTGGTAGGGCACTCCGCTTCGGAGATCACCGGCCCGGCTTTCAGCCCGGACGGGAAGCGGCTGTATTTCAGCTCGCAACGCGGCACCACCGGCGCCAGCGCGGGGGGCGTTACCTTCGAGGTGACGGGCCCCTTCCGGTGAGCCGCTGACGCCGCACCTTCAGCCCCCGAGCTTGGTGAGCACGAACGCGCAGAGGAAGCCGGCGACCGTGATGAGGCCCGTGAGGTCGTGCGCGCCTTCCGTGGCCTCCGGCATCATCGTGTCCGCCAGCATGGCGAGGATGGCCCCGGCGGCGACGGCGGTGGTCCCCGCCACCACCGCGGCGGAGAAGCCCCGGAAGACGACGTAGCCCAGCAGGGACGCGAGCCCGGAGAGCAGCGCGATGCCGCCCCACACGCCGAAGATGTAGCCCTTCGAGCGCCCTGCCCGCTTCATTCCCGCCGCCGAGGAGAGCCCTTCCGGCACGTTGGAGAGGAACACGGCGGCGACGGCCACCAGGCTCACGGAGCCCCCGGCGATGAGGCTGACGCCGATGACGATGGACTCCGGAATGCCGTCGAGCAGCGCGCCCACGGCGATGGCCATCCCACTGCCGCCCTGCTGTTCCTCCGACGCCTGCTTTCCACCGGAGCGCTTGCGATGCCGGGCGCCCCGGTGCGCGAGCAGCATGTTGGCCGCGCTGTAGATGACGGCGCCGGAGATGAAGCCCAGGGCGGTGGGGATGAAGCCGCCCCGGTGGAACGCCTCGTCCATCAGGTCGAACGAGAGCGCGGAAATGAGCACGCCCGCGCCGAACGCCATGATGCCGGCGATGAGGCGCGTGGGCAGGCGCGCGGCATAGCCCACCGCCGCGCCGACGAGCAGCGCGCTCCCGGCCAGCAACCCCCACAAGCCGGCCTGGAGCCACAGCGGCATTCCCGCTCCTTCAATCCCTCTCACTTCAAGGAGAGGGTCTGTCCCTGCCTGCGTGCGACGCAATGGTCCCGGTCGCCAGGGCGGACTCCTTGCCCTCCGCCTCCTTCCACAAGGCCTGGAAGCGCGCTTCGAACCGCGTCCCCAGCTCCTCCGAGTCCAGGTACATGCTCGTCTCGTCGTAGCGGGAGAAGGCGCTCAGCGTCCAGTTGTGGCTGCCCATCACCAGGTGCCGGCCATCCACCAGCAGCCCCTTGGAGTGCGTGAGCCGCGCCACCCTGTCGTAGCGCACGGGCACCTGCTTCGCGCTCAGCGCCTGGTACGCCGCGAGGTTGATGAGGCGGGAGTGGTAGACATCCCGCTCCGCATCCCGATCCAGGATGATCTGCACGTCCAGCCCGCGCTCGTGCGCCGCGATGAGCTGCTGGAGCAGGGCCTGCGTGGGATAGCGCGCGTCCACATACCGGAAGAAGAAGAGGACCAGCCGCACCGAGCGCTCCGCTCCCGCGAGCAGCGGCTCCACGAACGCCGGGTACTCGCCATGCCGCAGCAGCACCCCCGCCCGCGTAGGACCGCTGGCATGCGCTTCGATGGAGCGGGCCTGGTCCGCACGCTCCCGCTCCGCACGCACCGCGCTGGCCCGCGTGGCGCCCAGGCGTCGCGCCACGCCATACGGGTGCTCCCGCACGTCCCGCAGGCAGTCCTCCAGCTCCACCAGCACCTGCTTCGCGGGCCCCCCTCCCTGCGCGAGGCGCCACAGGAACGAGCCCTCGCCGCGCGCCATCCACTGCACGTACCGCTCGAAGGAAGGCTTGCGGACGAAGGCCTCCAGCGTCTCGCTCCTGAACACCGGCCGGGGTCCCCCCAGCGTCACCCGCGCCCGGAGCTGCTCCACCCCCTGCGCGCCCACGCCCTCCACCTGCACCAGCTCCTCCAACCCGACGAAGGGGCCGTGTTCGCGGCGGTAGTCCACGATGCGTGCCGCCAGCACCGGGCCGATTCCCGGCAGGGCCTCCAGCTCCCCGACGCTGGCTTCATTCACATCCAGGGCTTCCTTCCATTGGCACGGCGTCACGAAGGGCAGCGCCGGACCGCCGCGCCCCGACTCCCGCGCTGGCGCGCTGAAGAGGGGCCTCGCGGTGCCCTCCTCCAGCGCGCGCGCGTAGCGGTTCATCCGTCGCTGGAGCACCTCACCGGCCCGCCGCAGCGCGAACTCGCGCGCCTCCTCCTCGGGCAGCTCCTCGTCCGGGGCGATGTCACCGCCATGCGCCTGGCTGAGCTTCATCAACAGCCCCGCGGCCTGCTCCAGCTCACCCGGCTCCCACCGCACCTGGGCGGACCAGCTTCGCACCATCGGTTCGAACCACTCAGTGCGCATGCGACCCCTCCTCCACCACCGGCACGCCCCCTGCCCAGAGCTGCTCGAACTCCCTCGCCAGTCCCACCGCCAGCTCCGGCGCGCGCACCGCCAGGGAGTCCTCGTCGCCTCCGTGGAAGGCCGAATGCGTCCAGTTGTGGCTGCCCACCAGCAACAGGTCGTCCGCGAGCACGAACTTGCTGTGGGTGCTCCCGTGCTGCTTCGAGTGGAAGTGGCGCACCGCCAGTCCCCGCTGCTTCAGGTAGAGCGCGGAGGTGGTGTTGGCGAGGTGGATCTCCACCGTGTCCGACACGCCCACCAGCACCCGCACGTCCACGTTCCGCCACTGCGCCCGGCACAGGTGCTCCACCAGCCCGCGCACCGAGCGCAGGGGATCCTTGAGCACCCGGGTGTCGATGATGAAGACAGACACCCACAGTCGCTTGCGGGCCCGCTCGAACTGCTCCAGCGCGAAGGGCAGGTAGTCCTCGTTGCTCAGCAGCGTGCCGGAGGACACCGGGAAGGACTCGAAGCTCATCTCGCCTCCGGTGTGTGTGTCTCCAGCCGCTCGCGCAGGCCCTGCTCGTGATGGCGGTAGGTGAGCAGCAGGCGGCGGCTGAAGGCCTGATACGCCACCAGCGCCAGGGAGATTCGCGTGGCCGCGCCCCTCGCCTCGGACGTCTTCGCCCGCGCCGCCAGCCCGCGCATGAGGTCCTCGCCCTGCTCCTGCCAGGAGAGCACCGCGAGCTGTTCGTCGATCAGCAGCCGGTGCTCATCCAGCAGGTCCTCGATGGCTTCCAGTCGCTCATACTCAGGCGTCGGGGGCATGGCCTCTCCTTGCTAGGGACTGCCGCCCTCGTTGAGCAGCCGCTGAAGCATCTCATCGAGCGCCCGCTCGAGTTCCTCTTCGGGGCTGGCGGGAAGATAGGGATTGCCGAAGTCGAACAGGTCGATGGCCGTGCCGGAGCCGCCGAGCTCGAGCTGATCCGCGAAGTTCCCGAGGTTGGGATAGGGCATCAGTGCACCGCCTCCTCTTCGGGCAGGTACGCGCGCACGGTGGCCGCGACGACCGCCTCCAGCTCCTCGCGGGTCCAGGCCCGCGTGGCCGCGCGGAGGAAGCGGCGCGTGACGGGGTCCTCCACCTCTTCCCAGGCGTACAGCTGCTTCAGCCGGTGCTGGATGAGCTGCTCGCGCGTCATCGTCTTCGCCAGCCGCTGAAGCTCCCGCGTGAGGAGTCGCTCGAAGCGGGGCTGAAGGGGGACCACCAGCAGTTCCATGCTGGGAAGATGGGACGCTCCCACTGAAGGTCGAGTGACGACCCGGCAGAGGGCCTCCCTGCCCGGCCACGTCCAAACGGGAGGGATGGGCCGCCCTGTCGCGCTAAGCCCTCCGCCGCCGGCCGGTGAACCCCGCGAGCGCGAGCAGGAGCAGGGGGATGCTCGCCGCCGGACCCGAGCCTGAACCCGAGCACCCGCAGCCGGAGTCGTCAGGCCCCGCGCCTCCGGGCGGAGGCGTCCCGTTTCCATTCGTGCCGCCATCCGTGGCCGTGCCCGCATCGGGAATGACTCCCGCGTCCGTGCCCGTGCCCGTGCCTGCGTCGGTGCCCGCATCCGCGCCGGTGCCCGCATCCGCGCCGGTGCCCGCATCCACTTCGACCCGCGCGAGGACCGTGACCTGGAACTGACAGGCAGCACTGTTGCCCGCGGCGTCCGTCGCCTCGGCCCGGACGACGTGCTGTCCCACCGGGAGCACGCTGGCGGGCGTCACGGTGACCACCGGGGATGCGTCAATGGCATCCATCGCCGTCACGCCATAGGCAGGCGTGGCGCCCTGGGTGACGACGAGGTCCTGCGGGCACACCACCTGGGGCGGCGTCAGGTCGCGCCGCACGGTCACCGTCCGCGTCGTGACGCCACCGATTGAGGACGCGGTGCACGTGAGGGTCTGCCCCGGGGTATCGCTCGTCACCGTCACCGGCTCGCAGCCCAGGGTGCCCATCGCCGTGCCGGACTCTGCGTCGGTGACGGTGAAGCTCACCGAGACATCACTCCGGTAGAAGCCACCGCGCCCCAGCGTCCCTGACAGGACATGCGACACCGTGGGCGGCGTCGTGTCCACCTCGACCGCGAAGGCCTCACGCCCCTCCGTCGCCGTCGTCGCGGCGAACACCAGCCGGCTCCCCGCGAACACGGGCACGCCCGGGGTCGAGCCGACAGGCCCGGGATTCACGTCCCCCAACAGCGTGGCCGCGCTGGCACCCGGCAGGTACACGCGCGGCTCCTGGCCAGAGGCGCGGTCCGCCGCGTTGAACAGCAGCGCGCCGCCCCGCGAGACGAGCCACGTCGCGCCCGGCGCCTCGGCGACCTTCACCGTGCCCGCCTCGGTGCCATCCGTCCGCACCAGGAAGGTCCCCTCCCAGTTGCGCAAGAGCAGGTACGGCGTGCCGTGGTGGAGGGCCGCCGCGACCAACGTGCTCGACCCGGCCCCTGGCTGGAAGTCGGCGATCCGGTGCGTTCCCGTCTGCGTCCCGTCCGACATCCACGGCTCGCGTCCGATGTCCGCCGCTCCCGTGAAGAAGAGGAGCCCTCCCGCCGCCTGGAGGTTCTCGGGCTCACGCCCCTGCGTCGCCGTCATCCCCTCGAAGACGGCAGCCGTGGCGTCCGCGCGATTGACCATGCCCCCCGCCACGAAGAAGGCGAGGTTGCCCGTGCTGGTGAAGGACTCTGGCCGCATCGGCAGCTGCGCGACCCGGACGGTGCCGGAGGAGGTTCCATTCGTCCGCCGCACCTCCCAGTAACCCGTCGAGCTGTTCACGTACGCGTACAGCAGCGAGTTGCCCACGGGGAACAGCCGCGAGAGCATCGTGGAGGGGTTGTCGTAGTGCGAGGCGAACTGCGTAGAGCCCGTCGCGCTCGCGGTGTGCGTCCACAGCTGGGAGTACGGACTCTCCCGCCAGAGGCCCACCAGCCTCGTCCCCGCGGGCTTGAAGTCATACAGGGACTGCTCCCACATCTGCATGCTGGTGGCGGTGCCCGTCTCGGGGTCGCCGACATACAGGCGGGAGTCGACCTTGAACCAGAGCTTGCCATTGAACAGCGTGAGCCCCGAAGGGCCTCCTCCGGAGGAGCTCGCACCCGGCAACGGGATGACCTCGCGGGTCCCCGCGGGGGTTCCATCCGTCCGGAAGATGCGGCCCCCCTGCGAGCTGTCCTGGTTCGGGACGAAGTACGCCGTCGCCCCCACGGAGAGGAACTCCCCCGGGTTTGAGTTGCCATTGTGCACCGGCATCACCTGGACCGGCGGCAGGTCGGTGACGGTGCCATCACTGAGCCAGAGCCGGGCCTGGTTGTCTTCCACGGCGCTGAAGAACAAACGGCCGAGCGGATCGACGCAGAAGTCCAGGTTCAGCGTGGGGTCTACCGCCCTCACCCGCCGCGTCCCCGCGACCGTCCCGTCCGTCGCCCAGAGCTCCTTCTTGCCCGCCACCGTGGCCAGGAAGTGCAGCCGGGCCCCGGTCGCCACCAGCTCCGTCAACGCGGAGCCCGCCGCGCCGGGGTTCAGGTCCCCGAGTGGGAGCGTACCGTCCGCCGTGCCATCGCTGCCCCAGGGCTCCGCGCCCGTCACGCCATCGTCCGCGATGAAGACGAGCGCCGAGCCCACCTTCCGCAGGTCCGTCCCGGGGGGCAGCTTCGCGGCGAAGGCCTTCACCTCCACCGTGCCGTCCGCCGTTCCGTCCGTCCGCCACAGCGCGGAGCCGGTGTCCGTGTCCGCGATGAAATAGACGTGGTCGCCCAATACCGCGCCCCACAGGGGCGACGAGGAGGCGGTGCCCGGAACGAGGTCCTTCACCAGCACCGTGCCCGCGGGCGTGCCGTCCGTGCGCCACAGCGCCATGCCCTCGGCGGAGGCGTTCCACCCGAAGATGAGCTGCTCGCCGACCTTCCCCAGGAGCCGCGAGTAGGGCGAGGTCCCGTTCGAGGTCCCCCGCTTGAGCAGGATCGTGGAGTCATCCGCGCCGCGCACGACGTACAGGGAATGCGTCCAGGTGGGGCTGGAGCCGCTGAGGTCTTCGTAGAAGCTGCGGTCGCCATCCACGCCCAGCAGGTGGTCGTAGGGGCTGCCGAGGCGGCGCGTGCCGGGCCCGGTGCCATCGCTGGTCCACAGCGACCAGTTGCCGCTGTAGCCCGCGTTGAAATACAGCCGCCCGGCGCGCACGAAGAGGTTCAGCTCCAGGCTGTGCTGGCTGTCATTCACCGCGTAGACGAGGCCCGTCCCCTGGGAGGTGCCGTCGGAGCGGTAGAGCTTGTTGCTGGAGCCGAAGTAGAGCGCGTCCCCCACCACCTCCAGGGAGTCGACCTCGTGGTGGTTGTATTGGCCAGACGGGCTCTGCGCGAGCATCCAGGTGCCGGCGTCCGTGCCATCCGAGCGCCACAGCTCCCAGGCCAGGAAGCCGTCATCGACGATGAAGTAGAAGACGCCCTTCATCACCACCGCGGCAGGGGTCACGGTGAGCGTCGGGTCCGCCATGCCGCCGCCGACCCGATGCGTGCCTTCAGCGGTGCCATCCGTCACCCACCACTTGAGGCCATGCACGCCGTCATGGAGCGGCAGCATCAGCCGCGAGCCGAAGGGGACCCCCTTGTTGAACCCCATGCTGCTCGGCGGGCCCGGATTGAAGTCACCCAGCGCGTGCGTGCCCTCCGGGGTGCCGTCCGTCACCCAGGGCTCGTAGCCGTTGCCGTCGGCGTTCCTGAAGACCGTCTTCCCGCCTACCGCGCCGAGGAGCTGGGCCTGGTCCTGGCTGTAGACATTGCTCGTGCGGTAGTCCCCGAGCAGGACGGGCGGTCCCACGCCCCCGGCGAGCGGCGCCGCGACGTGCGCGAGCGTGGGACGGAGAGAGACTTCTTCCGGATCCGGAAGGTCGCAGGAGGCGAGGACGGGCAGGAGGAGCGCGAGCCCTGAAAGGAGACGCATGTTCCGCGCACTCTACCCGTCGTCACGGGGGGCACAAACCCAGCCACCCGGACGGTCAGGCCGGAGTCAGGGCTTGGGCGCGGGCGCTGACTTCGTCGGGGCCACCGGGGCGGTGGTGGGCGTCGCGGGCTTCGTCTTGGCGTACGTGGCGATGCGGTTCGTCACCTCGCCCATCAGGTCATTGGGGATGGGGACGGAGAGGTTGTACTGGGCGATGCGCCACCCGGCCGGCTCCTTCACCAGCACGCCGCTGCCGCGCGCGGGCCCCAGGTTGGGCGTGTCCAGCGCCTCGTCGAACCACGCCGTCTGCCCATCCTTCGACAGGAACACCGTGCGTGATACCGACTTGAAGCTCCACGCCTTGCCCTTGGCGAAGAACGGCTTCGACCATGTATGGAATTGATCCACCGTCCAGCGCTCCGCCCCGTCCGTGCCCATGAACACGGCGTCCGGCGTGAAGAGGGAGAAGTAGCGCGCCTCGTTCGCCGCCGCCGCCGCGCGGTGCCAGTCGTCCAGCACCGTGGCCACCGCCACCTTGGGGTCGGCCTGAGCCACGGGTGAAGCCGGGGCCGCGGGCGCGGCGGGGTTCGCTGCGAGCGTCAGCAACAACAAGGAGACGGAAGGCACCGGTTCACCTCGACGGGAAGGGGGTTCGCGGTATGAAGCGGCACGGCGTGCCTCCGGGTCAAGGCGCGGACAAGGCGGTGGTGACGTGGTGCTCGAAAGCTTTCAGGTGGGCACGGGGGACGTGCCCACGGTGTTGCTGCACGGCTTCCTCGGCAGCGGCCGCAACCTGCGCTCGCTCGCGGTCGCGTGGACCCAGGCGGACCCGCGCCGCCGCATCCTCCTCCCCGACCTCACCGGCCACGGCCAGTCCCCCGC
>NZ_RAWA01000159.1 GCF_003611675.1 Corallococcus sp. CA053C | reverse complement strand
GGCGGGGGTGGCCCGGGTGGCGCCTCCCAGGAGGGCGCCGAGGCGGACGCGGCCCCCCGGCGGTTCGAGTCGGGGACGTGCTGGCGGGACCTGGAGCGCTTCAACGAGCAGGTCACGCTGGAGACGTTCCGCGGTTGGGCGGCGCCCCTGCTGGCGTCGCGCGATGGCGTCGTCCGCGAGTACCTGAAGGAGCGGCTGACGGAGCTGATTGGCAACGACGCGGGCCGCGCCCAGGAGGTGCTGGGGTGGGCGCGCGACGCCCAGGGCAAGGAGTTCCAGGTGCTCCTGTCGGCCCTGCGCGACTCGGAGGCCGTGCAGCAGCCGCAGGTGGCCGCGAAGCTGATGGCGGCGGGCCTGGACGCCACGCTGGAGCCGGGGCGGCGCGCGGGCATCCTCTCCGCGCTGGACACGCAGAAGCGCCTGGAGCCGGCGGCGCTGGACTCGCTGGCGAACTTCGCGAAGGACCCGGGCTCCGGCGAGGCGGGCTGGGCGGCCACGCGCACGCTGGCGCGTGTGATGAAGAAGGACTTCGCGCAGTCGGGCAACGCCGCGCCGTATTTGGACAAGCTGCTCACCATCGGCACGGACTCGCCCGACGAGCACATCCGCTACCTGGCGCAGTCCATGCCCATGCACGCGGCCCCGGTGCTCGACGCGGCGTCCACGGAGCGCTACTCGCGCATCCTCACCAGCGAAGGCAACGAGGACGGCCGCGACGCGGCGGCGCACAACCTGTCCCTGTCCCAGGACAAGGCGAAGGTGCTGGAGCTGTTCGCCCAGACGTTCCCGCGCGAGCCGTCCGTGTGCGTGCGCTGGGCGCTGTTCCGCTTCTCCGCGCGCGTGGCGGGCAAGGACGCGCTGCCGGTGATGGCGAACATGGCCGTCATCGACCCGCGCTTCCAAGCGCAGTACCGCGTCTTCGAGCAGCTCTACGCCAGCGGCGTCCTCGACTTCATGCGGGTGTGGAACAGCCTGCCCGACCAGGACCCCTTCGGCTGCATGGACCACCACGACTGAGCCCGGGAGAACCCATGACCCGCATGTCTTCCTTTCGCATGGGCACGTGGGGGTGGCTGGCGTTCGCGCTGGTGCCCCTGGTTCCCCTTCCGTCCATCGCCGAGGGCGCGGTCCCCGCTTCCGCCCCGGTGCTCCAGGGCGAGACGTGTTCAGTGCCGGGGTTGATGGATCAGATCCGCCGGGGGCTGGCCTCCAAGTCGCCGGCCTACCAGCGCTACCTGCGGGCCCTGCTGCGCGAGGCGGCCGTCACGCTGCCCGGCGCGGAGTTGCAGGCCGCGTTCGAGCGGGAGACGGATCCGCAGATGGCGGAGCACCTGGCGGCGGCCCTGGTCGCGCGCAGCGAGCGGGAGGCGGACCGCGAGGCGATGCAGGTGGTGGCGAAGCGGGCGCTGGAGGACCGGGACCCGGCCGTGCGCTCGGCCACGGTCCGCGCGATGCGGCGCACGGGCGCGCTGGAGAAGACCGGGGACCTGTATGCGCGGCTGATGCGCGACGCCTCCCCGGAGGTGCGCATGGAGGCCGCGACCAACCTGGTGGAGGACAACAAGTTCGTCTACGCCGGCCAGCACGGCCCGGCGACGGACACGGCGGTGGCGGCCGCGGCGGCGTCCACGGACCCCCAGGCGACCGCGAAGATATTGGCCACGCTCAACACGGAGAAGCTGGGGGCGGAGGCCGCGGGCACGCTCCAGGGGCTCTTGCGCAGTGACTCGGCGGACGTGCGCAGGTCGGCGGCGCTGGCGCTGGGCGGCGTGCCGGCGGAGCAGATGGGCCCGGCCCGCGAGGCCCTGGTGGCCATGTACCGGGATGAGCGGGACGCGGGCGTGCGCAAGGCGCTGGTGCAAGGCATTGCGCAGCTGGGCTTCGCGGGCGCGGTGCCGGAGCTGCAGCGGCTCAAGGGCATCGACCCGGGCATGAAACCGGAGATCGACGCGTGGATCCGCGCGCTCGAAACGGGTCTTCAGGAGTGGGAGCTGATCCTGAGGGAGAAGCAGCGGCTGCAACAGGCTCCGTAGGCAGCGGTAGCGGTATCCACCCCCCAGGGCCGGGAGACCGGCCCGAAAGGAACACCCCGATGCGTTACATGACGAAGGCATCCCTCGCGGCACTGGCCCTCCTCCCCCTGGTCGCGTCCGCGCACACGGTCAAGTCGCCCTTCCCGGGCACGGTGACGGCCACCACCTACTATTCGAGCGGCAGCTTCCACGGCGCCGTGGACATCTCCAGCGGCCGTTGCAACTACTGGGGCGCGGAGACGGGCGTGGTCGGCTCCGTGTACTGGAATGTGACGGTCCGCACGTCGGGCGTCTACTGCAACGGCACCGGCAGCGGCACCCAGAACGAGGCCAAGCACGTCTGGGAGAGCGGCTGGACGTTCCGTCAGTGGCACTTCATCAAGACGGCGGACTCCTATGACCGCACCTGCGACCGCTGCCAGGTCGGCAACGAGGGCGCCACGGGCAACGCCACCGGTCCCCACGCCCACCTCCAGCAGGACAAGGCCGGGACGAACGACACGTCCTGGTACAGCGGCTACACCACCAAGGGCGAGGCCGTGGACCGCGCGGAGACCGTTGGCGTGCTGGACTGAGTCCCGGGGTTCTTGATTGAAGTTGGGAGCGCGGGTCATGGCAGAGTGGCGCCATGACCCGTTCTTCCGTTTTTACGTCCCTGGCGGCCCTGAGCCTGTTGTTGCTGTCCACTGCCTGCAACAACCCCGACCACGCCCAGGATGAGGTGGACCTCCGGCAGTTGGTGGGCGCGCAGACGGAGGCCTGGAACGCGCATGACGCGACGGCCTGGTCGAAGGACTTCGCGGACGACGCCGAGTTCGTCAACATCGTCGGTACGGTGTTCCAGGGGCACGCGGAGATCGAGACGCGCCACGCGGCCATCTTCGCGAGCATCTTCAAGGCGAGCCACGACACGGTGACCGTGCGCAAGGTCGTCTTCCCCGGCCCGGACGTCGCGGTGGTCGACATGGTGCATGAGGTCACCGGCCACACGGGCCTGCCTCCCGGCGTGCAGAACACGGAGGAGGGGCTGCTGCGCACGCAGATGAAGTTCGTGCTGAAGCGCACCGATGGGCAGTGGCGCATCGTCGCGGGCCAGAACACGGACGTGAAGCCCGCGCCCGCCGCTCCGTAGGCCGTTCGCGCTTGTCGGTCTCCCCGGCACGAGGGGGGAGGCCGTTCGCTCCAGGCTGGGGGGCGGGCAGGCTCGCTCCCGGGAGGGGCATGGCAGCGTCCGGGCGACAAGAGGTGGACACGAGCCTTGCGATGCGGCGGTGGCTGCACTAGCCATCCGGAAACAGAGGGGCGACGGCGCCGACCGCTCGGGTCCTCTGATGAGGAATCCATGGCCCAGCGCCGTCCGACCCGCAGTCCCGTATCCCCTGGTAGCTCCACGTCCCGCGCGCCGGGCAAGGCCGCCGCGAAGCCTGAGGTCCGGGCCGCCAGTGGTAAGGCGTCCGCGGCGGTGAAGAAGGGAGCGGTGGCGAAGAAGGCTTCCCCCGCCAGCAAGGCCGCTCCCGTGCGTGGGGGAACGGCGGTCGCCAGGTCGAAGCCGGCCATGAAGGCGCCTGCCACGAAGTCGAAGGTGGCGGCACCTGCCGCGAAGACCGCTGCCGCGAAGGCGAAGCTGGCGATGCCTGCCGCGAAGGCGAAGCCGGTGGTGGCTGCGAAGGCGCCTACCGCGAAGTCGAAGCTGGCGATTCCTGCTGCGAAGTCGAAGCTCGCGGCACCTGCTGCGAAAACGAAGCCGGTGGTGGCCGCGAAAGCACCTGCCGCGAAGGCCGCGCCGGCAGCAGCCGCGAAGACACCCGCCGCGAAGTCGGCACCGGCAGCAGCCGCGAAGACACCCGCCGCGAAGTCGGCACCGGCAGCAGCCGCGAAGACACCCGCCGCGAAGACGACCCCGAATGCCGCCACTTCGGAACCCGAGGCGCAGACGCCACCACGGGCCGCCGCATCGAAGCGCTCCGCGAAGAAGGCCCCGTCGGAGGCGAGTCCCGCGAGCGCCACGGACGCAGGCACGGCCGGAGCAACCTCCGAAATGCCCCCCGCTCCCGCGAGCACCTCCGAAGCCACCTCGTCCGACGCCACTTCCGCGAGCCCCCCCGGGACAGCTCCGGCCGACATGGCTCCCACGAGCAGCGGCGACACCGCCACGTCCACGCCCTCCCCAGCGGACACCGGGAAGACGGCTCCGGCCGACCTCACTCCCGCGACCGCCGAGGACACCGCACCGTCCGCCGCGAGTTCGGCGGAAGCATCACCCTCAAGCAACGCGGAGACATCCCCGGCTGAAGCCGCTGACACCCAATCCCCAGGCACCCCGGCCCGTGGCACGAAGCGGAAGGCCACGCGCGGAGGCACAGCCGCGCCGGAAGAAGGCCAGGCTCCTCCGCCTGTGGCTTCGGAGCCGTCAGCACCCGCCGAAGCCACCGGGAAGTCCAAGCGCGCCGCCAAGGGCGCGGCACACCCTGCCCCTCCCGAACCGCGCGAGGAGGAAGCTCCCGCCGCCTCCGAACCGACGAAGCCCGCGCGCCCCGCCGCCGAGCCCCAGTACCTCGTCCTCACCGGCGGCTCGCCCTTCCTGCGCGCCATCGGCTTCGTGCGCCGCGTGGACGGCGAACCCCTGCAGGGCTTCGTCAACCTCTCGGTGTCGAAGATGGCGACCCTCACGCTCCCCACCGAACCGGGCCAGTACGAGTTCCGCTTCCAGACCCGCAACGGCACCGGCGACTTCAAGCTCGCCCAGCGCACGGAGCGGGGCTCGCCTCGCAACGTGCGTGACTTCGAGATGGAAGCCTCGGGCGCCGTGCAGACCTACCGCTTCAGCATCCCCTGAGTCACCGCCAGCACTCCCGATCCTCCAGGCGCGGGCCACCATCCCGCCCCGCCTGAAGCCGGGAGGCCCCCCTGGACCCAGGTCCAGGAGCGCCGCCTTATTCCCCTTTCAGAGCATTGGCGGTGGCCCGTCCCACGCCTGCTCTACAACCGGCGCGCGCACCCCTCAAGGCAGGCCAAGCCCCATTGCATAGCTTCATACGCAGCCGTGCAATGGAATACATGAGCCAATCACCCCAGAGGAGGTTGCGACATGGGCAGCATCATGGAAGAGGAAACCCTGAAGAACCCTGGCTTCTACAATGAGGGCCAGTCCGCGTCGTCATCGATGTCGGGTGACCGGACAGACATCAAACAGGAGGGCAAGGAGCAGGTGAAGCGCATTGGCGGCCTCACCCGCCAGCGCGCCTTCTCGCAGGTGGACTCCCGCAAGGGCGCCCTGGTGGAGAGCCTGAACGGCTTCGCCAGGCAGCTGGAGTCCATCTCCTCGCAGGGCGACGTGCAGGTCCCACAGCACCTGATTGGCAGCGCCGTGGGCTTCGTGCGCAAGGCGTCCGACACGCTGGAGCAGAACTCCACCGAGGAGCTGCTGCGGCAGGCGCAGACGAAGATGCGTGAGCGGCCGGGTGTGGCGCTGGCGGGATGTGCACTGCTCGGCTTCGTCGCCGCGCGCTTCCTCAAGGCGTGAGGGTGACCCATGGAAACCCATTCCTCACGAACCCGTCCCATGGACGACGGCGCCAGGGACACCGGCCGACTGGGCGAGCAACCGCTCGGGACCCTGGTCTCCGAGTTCCTTGATCAAGGCAAACACCTGCTGCGGGCGGAGTTCGCGCTCGCGCGCACGGAGATGCGCTCCGAGGCGAAGAAGGCCGCGGCCGGCGGCGGGATGCTCGCCGCGGGAGGCGTGGTGCTGCTGCTCGGCGCCATGGCGCTGGTGGCCTTCCTGGTCATCGCGCTCGCGGAGGTGATGCCGCTGTGGGGCAGCGCGCTGCTGGTCACCGTGCTGCTGCTCGCCGTCGGGGCGGGCGTCGCCATGGTGGGAGCGAAACGACTGAAGGCGGTCCACGCGCCACGGAAGACCATCCAGACCCTCAAGGAGGACAGCCAATGGGCGAGCACGACGATGCGCTCCGCGAAATCGCAGATGCACGGGCACGCATGAGCGTGCTGGCAGAGGAACTCGGCCGCCGCGCGAACCCCGAGCTGCTGAAGGCCCGCGCGAAGGAGTTCGCGCTCGAGAAGAAGGAAGAGGTGACGGAGCACGCGAAGCACCTCGCCCAGGAGAAGCGCGACGAGCTGAAGCAGCAGGCCCGGGAAAAGGTGCTCGACTGGAAATCACACGCAAAGGAGACGGCGATGCGCAAGAGTCATGAGTGGACGGACGAGGCCACCCGTACACCCCGCGGCCTGGGGTTGCTGGGCGCGCTGCTGGGCGCGGGGGTGGGCTCCATGTTGATGAAGCGGGCCTTCAAGTCCCGCATCGAGGAGCGCCACGGCTACGACGAGCGCGGCTACCGGGTCCGGGGCTACGAGCGCGTGCCGGTGCGCTACTACGGACGCGATGACCGCTACGCGGAGTCCGAGCGCTACGGCGCCTATGGGTCGGGCCGGGACATCCCCTACCCTGAATACAACACGGCCCCTGGCTACAACGCGGGCATCGGTGAGCGCGGCAGCGAGGGCTCGAACCTCAAGGAGCGCGCGGCGGACGCACTGAGTTCCGCGAAGGAGTCCGTGGGCAGCACCACGGAGGGCGTGAAGGAGCGCGTCCATGACGCGGCCGACACCGTGCGTGAGCGCGTCCATGGCGCGGCGGACACCGTGCGCGGACGCATGCATGACGCCAGCGACAGGGTGCGTGAGCGTGCGTCGCACCTGCGTGAGCGCGTGCCGTCGGGCCAGGAGCTCCGCGGGCGCACCTCGGAGTGGTACGACCGGGCCCTCGAGGAGCAGCCCCTGGCGCTCGCGCTCGGCGCGGTGGCGCTCGGCATGCTGACCGCGAGCCTGCTGCCCGTGTCCAACAAGGAGCGTCAGCTCCTGGAGCCCGCCAGGCGCCGCGCGCAGGAAGGCCTGTCGCAGCTGGGTGACCAGGTGAGCCAGAAGCTCGAGGGCAGCAACACGTCGATGGATGAAGAGACGGCCCTCGCCGGCCCGACCTCCATGGGCACCAGCGCCGGGATCCCGCCGCTGCCGCCGCTGGATCAGATTGCCCCGAAGGTGCACTGAGCACCGCCCGCCTCCGCCGTGCGCCTTGCACGAGCGGCGGCATGAAGGAAGGCATGCAGCCCTTTGAAGCGAGGGGTGTCCCGGGCCCGGTGTCTCCGGCCCGGGAGCCCCACCTCAGGGCAGCGGGAGCAGTCGGGAGAGCAGCGCGAGGCCGGGCGCTTCCAGCGGGCCACGTCCGCGCAGCGCGGCGAACATCGACCCCTCGTGATCCGCGAGGAGCACGACCCCCGCGTCCGCCGCGGGCGCGAAGCCCAGGAACCCCACGAAGCCTCCCATCACCGACGAGCGCCAGAGCACCGCGTGCCCGCGCACCTGGGAGACCTTCCATCCCAGGCCCCGGCGCATGCGTCCAGAGTCCACGCGCGGCGCATGCGTCAACGGGAGCGCACGCACGAGGCCCGGCTCACCGCGGCCGAGGTTCGCGTCGAGGAAGCGCAGCAGGTCCCCCGCGGTGGAGTGCAGCGAGCCTGCTCCGGGGAGCGCGGGGCACGTCCACGGAGGCACCGGCTTGCCGCGCGCGGTGTGCCCGGAGAGCAGTCGGGGCGCCTGTTCGTCGGTGACCCGCGTCGTCGTATCGACGAGTCCCAACGGCTTGCAGAGCAGGTCCCGCAGCGCGTGCCCGTAGTTCAACATCGCGCGCCGTGAGAGCGCATGGCCGAGCACGCCCATGCCCAGGAAGGACTCGGCGGGAGGGCGCGGCGGTGGACGCTGGGGGTGGTAGCCGCGAAGGAACTCACCGAACAGGCCCGCGGAGTAATGGCCGAAGGGGTCCTTCGGATTCTGCTGCGCCGCCGTGCCCAGGTTGGGTGGCAGGTTCGGCAGGCCGGAGGTGTGCGTCGCCAGTTGCTCCAGCGTGATGCGGCCCGCGACCTCGTCGACCAGCAACACCCGGGGGATCAGCTCCGACAGCGGCGTGTCGAGCCGCACGTCCTTCCGGTCCACCATCACCGCGAGCAGCGCCGCCGTGAAGACCTCCGTGAGCGCGCCCAGGGAGAACACCGCCTCCACGGCGGGAGGCGTCCCCTGGCCGCGCAGCCCCTCTACGTGGTGCGTGCCCTGGTGGGTGAGACCCGCGCACAGGGACGCGGAGCGGTAGCCGCGCAGGTAGCGCCGCGTCTCCGCGAGGAGGAGTTCGGAGGGAGTCGGCATGGGGTGCTGGGGCTCTTACGGGCCCCCTGCCCCGCGTGGCAAGCCTCCCGGAGAGCACCGTGTCAGGCGTTGCCATGCGCGGGCGTCCTCCTGCTGGAAGGCCCCCTCTTCGCCGACATGCTGCCCGCGATCTGTTCGCCGTGGCCGTGTCAGGCACTGTCCCTGTTCGCGTCAGGCACGGGCCTCAAGCCACCCCACACGAAAGGCCCGTGGATGCCCCTGTCCCGCTCCGTGGCACGACCCGCGAATGCCCTGCTGTTCGGACGCAACCCGCACCAGTCGGACACGTTCGACGTGGAGGCCGACGCCGCCGAAGCGCTGGGAGTCGACACCTATCAGGCGGACCTCTCCGCCCTGCTGTCAGGCCATGCGGCTCGGGCGCTCGCGGGCGTGCCGGAGCGGGGCCGGCTCCGGTTGCTGTATCGCGGCTGGATGCTAACGGAAGAGGAGTACGGCGCGCTCGATGAGGCCGTCCATGCGCTCGGGCACCGGTTGATGACGACCCCCGAGCAGTACGCCGCCGCGAACTACCTCCCGAACTGGTATCCGCGCCTCGCCGGCTACACCGCGCGCTCCATCTGGACGGAAGGCACGGATGCCCTGGAGGCGTGGCATGCGGCGCGGGTACTCGGGCCGCCGCCTTGGATTGTGAAGGACCACGTGAAGTCCGCGAAGGAGCGCTGGGCGGAGGCCTGCTTCGTCCCGGCCGGCGCCACGCGCGAGGACTTCGAGCGCATCTGCTCCAACCTGCTCGACGAGCGCGGCGACCGCTTCGAGCGGGGCTTCGTGGTCCGCCGCTTCCTGCCGCTCAAGGTCTACGGCCGGACGCCCGCGGGGCCCGCGCACCTGGAGTTCCGCCTGTTCTTCGGCAAGGGCCGGCTCATCGCCGCCGAGCCGTACCATGAGTTCGACGTGGAGGTTCCGGACTTCACCGCGTTCGAGCCGCTCGGCCGGCGCATCCCGTCCCCCTTCTTCACCCTGGACGTCGCGATGCTCGAGGACGGCGGCTGGGCCGTGGTGGAGGTGAATGACGGCGGCGTCTCCGGCCTGCCGCCCGGGCTCGACCCCCGTGAGCTCTTCGCCGCGCTGCTCGACCTCCGGTAGGGCCCCGATTGCCACGACGACTCAGGCCCGCTTGCGGAACTCCGAGCCGTAGTCATCCAGGTCCTGGAAGAGCATCCCCGTGCATTCCTCGTCGATGAGGGCCCGGCCCAGGTCCTCACGGACGAGGATGAGGCGGTACCGCTCTCCCAATCGGAAGATCTTCGTGTCCTGGGGAATCTTCCCCTCGTCCAACACCAGGCGCCGAAAGCGCTGCACCTGATCCTTGAGGATGGTATCCATCACGAAGTCGGACTTCTTCGCATCCATGCAGCCCACGGTGCCCTGCACGTTGGCGATGAAGTAGGGGTTGTCCAGCACCTTCTTGCGGGGGGTACGCAGACGCACCGGCAGGAACTCGATGGGATTCGTGGGCGCCTGCCTCTCCAGGAGGCCCTTGAGCTTCTCGGAGACCACGAGCAGTGCGAAGGTATTGGGGATGCTGTCCGCCAGTTTGCTACCCCCATCCCTGGCCAGGTCGAAGATGAGGTCCTTGGGGAACCATTCCTTGCAAGGAATGCCCTCTTGCAGCAGATACCCCCGTCCATCCAGTTCTTCCTTGCGAGACGATTGCAGCCACGCGAATGACGCTTCTTCGTCGTCATTCACCCAGGGATAGTAGTTCACGGTGATGGACTCCTGGCTCAACGCGCCTTGGCCTTCATACCCAGCTTCCTGGCCCCCGGCTTCACGAAACGATCGATGGCTATCGGACCGGCGGCAACCATCAGATCCCAATACTGGGACTGAAGGCCCATCAATCGGTTCTTGATGTCCGCTGGCGGGTTCCACTGCTTGTGCTCTTTGTCTTTCGCCAGAGCCGAATCCAAGATGTCTTTGACCTCTGCCATGTCCCCATCCACCTGCCTGGTGTAATTCGGGTGACTGCCTGAGTGATATGGCAGCCGGTGCATCTCCGTGTCGCGCGGCTTCACGGGGAGGAAGATGATGTTCTCCCCATTGTTGATGTCATAATCCACGCCCTGGATCATCCGCAGTTGTTCGCTGCTCAGGTACCTGGGAGAGAGCGCTTCTTCCGGAAGCAGGTGGTGGCCCTGGTTGCTGTACGGGGAGCGTCCGCTCTGGAAATTCATCCCATAGGCAAAGGTGTAGCGACGCGCATGGCTCCTGCTGCCCGGCTTCACCCGCTTGTCCCGGGTGCCCGTCCCCCGCGCCTGGAGCACAGCCTGGATGACGTCGAGGTCAGCGTAGACACTCTTCCGACCGCCATCGCCTTTGATATGCGAATAGCCTTTCCGTCGATAGTCGCGGGAGCGCTTGAGGCGTGCCAGCAGCTTGCCCGTGCCATTGATGTGTCCGTCGTTGGCCACGCGTGTCCTCAGGAGGAAGCGCCACAACATCGGGCGAGGCCGTGGAGAGCCCCAGAACAGGAGCCCTCCATCCTCCCATCCACCAGACGGGAATGCGAATCCACCCCTCACGGTCTTCATCAACTCCTGCTCCTCCAGAGTGAAGACCGCCGGTGTGACTTCTCTCAGGGAGCGAGTTGAGCGATGACGCCAGGGCCTGTGGGAATCCGTCGGCCGGGTGCTACCCTCGCCGCCATGAAGGACGCTTCCTGTCGCCCTCGCGGGTCCCTGCGCAACCGCCTCGCCGCCCTCTTCCTCGTGGGGCTCACCGCGTGCGGGGGCTGCCGGATGACCGACGCCGAGCGCGCCGCCAAGGAGCGGGCGGAGATTGAAGAGCGCATGCGCGACTCCGTCACGCTCGTGCCCTACCGCGCCTTCAAGCTCACCCTGCGCGCGAACGGTGAAGCCGGAGCGCCGGAGGAGGTCGCCCAGCTCTGGAAGGCGCTGGCCCAGACGCGCGCCCTGCCCGACAAGCCCCTCACCGACGAGGCGACCCGCGAGGCGGCCCGCACGTACCTGGACCTGGGCGTGGCCTTCTACAAGGCGCGCAAGACGCTCCAGACGCGCGACGAGGACGAGTTCCCCCTCTTGTGGTCCAAGTGGGTGCCCGGCACGCCCCTGCCCCTGCCGGCCTACGACGAAGGCCAGGAGCACGCGCTGGTCGCCACCGTGTGGCTCGTGCTCGACAAGGCCGCGAAGGCCGGCCGCATCCCCTCCACGGAGCTCGTCTTCTACGAGCTGTCGCGCGCCACGCCGACCTCCGCGTGGCCCCCGCTCCTGCGCCTGGCGGTGCAGGCCAACCGGGGCCTCGCCTTCTGTCAGGCCGGCTACCACTACGCGGCCGAGGAGGAGCTGACCGCCTTCCTCGCCGAGACCGAGCGCATGCCTCCCGACGACTTCGTCTCCATCGACGGCGCCACCCCCGCGCAGTCGCGCGAGACGGTGCTCGCCGCCGGGCACTTCCTGCGCGCGTGGAACCGCATGGCCTTGAAGCGCGACCGCCCCGCGGAGGACGACATCGAGCAGGGGCTGCGCTCGCTCCAGACGCTGGGCGTGGAGAACGAGCTGACGTGGTGGGGTTGGGCCTTCATCCACTCGCGGCGAGGGCGCTACGACGAGGCCGCGGCGTCGCTGGACCGGCTCGCGGCCAGCCCCTTCCTGGAGGAGACGGAGCGGCGCGAGGTGCACGACAGCGCGGAGGCCCTGCGCCACCACGGTGACAGCCTCCCGGTGTTCCAGCAGGCGCGCGCGGGCCTCCTGCTGGGACGGGCGCTGCTGGCGCGCGCGGGCGGCCTGGAGCACGTGCTCACCGTTGCGCTCGGGCCCGAGCGCGCGAAGCAGCTCCATGCCCCGCTCGTCTGGATGGACCGCGTGCGCCAGGGCACCGCGTCGCTCACCCCGGAGCAGCTGGCCCAGGGCGCGGGCGAGACGCTCGACCGCGCCCGCGAGGCGGGCAGCAAGGGCTGGGACGCCCTCAAGCAACGCCTGGGCAATGGCACACAGGAGACCACGACCCAGACCAGCCCTCCGTGACGCGCGCGTTGAAGGCTTGAACAGACCGCCCGGCCGGCCCCCCGACGGCCGGTCGGGCAGTCAGGCCATTGGACCTGTCCCTTGGCCGACTTGTGGATGCGACCCAGCTTTTCAGAAAGCCCTCCCCTCCCTCCACAAGGAGCAGCGCGCTCGATGAAAGCCATCTGCTGGCACGGTCACGGTGACGTCCGCTACGAAACGGCCCCCGACCCCAAGATTGAAGACCCCCGGGACGCCATCATCCGCGTCACCCGCACCGCCATCTGTGGCTCGGACCTGCACCTGCTGGACGGCTACATGCCGACCATGAAGAGCGGGGACGTGCTCGGCCACGAGTTCATGGGCGAGGTGGTGGAGACCGGCGCGAGCGTGACGAAGCTCAAGAAGGGCGACCGGGTCATCGTCCCCTTCAACATCGCGTGCGGCGAGTGCTTCTTCTGCAAGAAGACGCTGTTCTCGCTGTGCGACCGCTCCAACCGCAACGCGGAGATGGCCGCGAAGGTGATGGGCTATTCGCCCTCCGGCCTCTTCGGCTACTCACACATGCTGGGCGGCTTCCCCGGAGGCCAGGCCGAGTACGTGCGCGTGCCGTACGCGGACGTGGGCCCGCTCAAGATTCCGGAGGGCCTCACCGAGGACCAGGTGCTCTTCCTCACCGACATCTTCCCCACCGGCTACATGGCGGCGGAGAACTGCGAGATGGAGAAGGGCGACACCGTGGCGGTGTGGGGCTGCGGCCCCGTGGGCCAGTTCGCCATCCAGAGCGCCTGGATGTTCGGCGCGGGCCGCGTCATCGCCATCGACCACGTGCCCGAGCGGCTGGAATTGGCGCGCTCCTGGGGCAAGGCGGAGACCCTCGACTTCACGAAGCACGATGTCTACGACACCCTGAAGGAGCTGACGAAGGGCCGGGGCCCGGACCGCTGCATCGACGCCGTGGGCGCCGAGGCCCATGGCACCGGCAGCCTGGACGCGGTCATCGACAAGGCGAAGGCGGCGGTGAAGCTCGCGACGGACCGGCCGCACGCGCTGCGCCAAGCCATCCACTGCTGCCGCAAGGGCGGGACGATCTCCGTGCCGGGCGTCTACATCGGCTTCCTGGACAAGCTTCCCTTCGGCGCCTTCGTCAACAAGGGCCTGACGATGAAGACGGGGCAGACGCACACGCACCGCTACACCCGGCCCCTGCTGGAGAAGATCCAATCGGGCGCCATCGACCCGACGCGGCTCATCACCCACCGCGCGAAGCTCGCGGACGCGCCCACGCTCTACAAGAAGTTCCGCGACAAGGAAGACGGCTGCATCAAGGTCGTCATGTCGCCGTAGCGGGGGCCGGCGCCTGCGTCCTTCCCGTCAGCCGGTCGTACGCGTGCGGCCGGCGCCAGCGGATGAGCGCCCGCGCGAGCGGGTTCATCCCCCAGTGCATGGGCACCGGCTCCACGATGAAGCCCAGGTCGTCCTTGAACTGGCCCAGCTGCGACGCCTCGGGGGCGTGGAGCCCGCCCACGAGCGTGCGCACGCCCTGGAGCCGGCGGCAGACCTGCGCGAATTCAAAGCTCAGCCCGGTGGAGATGTTCGTCGGCAACGCCCACGTCGCGTAGTACGCGCTGGAGCCGTACGCGACGCCGTCCACCACGTAGCCGTCCAGGTAGCCTCCGAGCTTGCCGTCAATCAGCCCGGCGAGCACGCACCAGTGGTCGTTGATGAAGTACTTCCGCACGTCCCGGAAGTACGCCTCCTGCGTGGGCGGCCGCTTGTGCCGCGTCCTCGTCAGGGCATCCCGCACGACGCCGTAGCCCTGCTCCAGGAGGAGCGCGGGCCCGGTGAGCTGGACGATACGGACCGCGCGCTGGCACTTGCGCAGCTTGCTGCGCCGGTTCGAGGACAGGTGGCTGGCGTCATAGCCCTCCAGGTCCCGCAGCCGCACCACGGGCAGGGTGCCGGTGGCCGCGTCCGCTGCCTCCGGCGTCAGCGCCGCCCGGAAGCCCCAGCACAGCGCGGAAGGGGACGTGGCCTCGTGCGCGGTCAGCCGGGCCAGCAGGTGCACGGGCTGGAAGTAGCCGGGCGCCCCCGTCTGCTCCCAGGAGCGACCCCGGTGCGTGATGACGAGAGCACCCTCTTCGCGGCGGCGGTTGGCGAATTCCCGCTCCGTGAGGCAGGTGAAGCGCGCCTCCTCGGCGTCACGGAGCTGGGGGAGCGACAGGAGCATGGAAGCCCTTTCAGGACAGACTGGAGGGACAGCAGGCGCGGGGCGCGCGATAGGCGGGGAAGAAGCCCGCGTCCGCGGAGCCCTGGCACAGGCGGACGTACGCTTCGGGGTCGCAGATGAGCTCGTGCGTGTAGAAGTGGGAGGTCGCGTTGGCGAAGCCCCGCTTGGAGTGCTCGAGGGCGTCTCCCGGCCGCTCCCCGCCGCCCAGGTGCACGGGGGCCTCCAGCTTCGCGGACAACTCCACCAGCACCGGGAACTCGTTCTTCGCCGGCGCGTGCGCCAGGTACGCGTCCGCCGTGCCCCCGATGAAGGGGTGCAGCAGGCCGTCACTGAGGACCGCGAGCGTGGAGGAGGCCACGGCGCCGTCCGGCGCGCGCGTGGTGACGAGCCAGGCGAAGTCGCAGGTGAACACCTCCTCGAACCAGGCCTCCGTGAAGACGGGCCGGTCCCCCGCGGGGTCGCGGGCCAGGGTCTGCCGGTAGACCTGCTTGAACCCTTCGCGCTGCGCCGGGGAGGACTCCCGCACCGGCACGCACGTGCTGGCGTAGCCCAGCCGGAGGTTGCGGTGGATGTCCGCGCCGTGGTCTTCGCGGAACGTCAGGCGCTGGCGGGGGTCGATGAGGCACACCTCGGAGCGGAGCGTGCCGCCCGCGAAGCAGCGCGGCCCGCCAATGCGGTCGCGCACGAAGAGGCTCACCAGCTCCGTGCCCCGCCAGTCGATGATGTGGGGAGGCACCTCGCGCAGCCCGTTCAGCTCCGCGCCGGGGAACCCACGCGGGGACATCGCGTCCCGGTAGGCCGTCCCTTCAATGGGCCGCACGATGAGCGGCACCCGCAGCGCGCGGCCCTCGCCGTCCTCCACGATGAGGCTGTGCGTCACCCCTTCCGCGCGCAGGTGCTGCTCCGAACGGAAATAGTCCGCTGAGCAGGCCCGCTGGCCCTGATCGGGGACGAGGACGGCTCTCCACTGGGTCGCTGACTTCATGGTGGGTCCTCCCGCGAGACGGTGACAGGGTATGAGGCCAATCCACGGTTTCGTCATCGGCCCCCGGAGTGCAGCGGGGATGTCCTGATTCGGGCGGAAGGGTGTTTCCAGCCCTCCAGGGCAGGGCATGTGTTGTCTCGCCTCCGGGCCCTAACGTCTTCCGGACACCTTCCGGACACCTGGCCGGCGGATGGGTTTACGCGTGCAGCACAAGGCTCGAAGAATTCCTCTCAATGAAGCACGCCCTGCTGATGGTCCTGGTGTCATGTCTGAGCGCATGCGCCTGGGGCCCCGGAATGCACATGGACGAGGACGCCTTCCGGGAGCGGCATGCCGGAAAGGCAGACGCGGGCGCCGACGGCGCCTTCGACATCGTCCCCATCGACGCGACCCTCCTGGGCCAGCAGCAGGAGGCCCGGCGGCAGGCGCGCCCCGCCCCCCTGACGGATCCGCTGGCGCAGGTCGCCGCGGACTACGACTACCGGGTGACGGCGCATGACGTGCTGAGCGTCATCGTCTGGGACCACCCGGAGCTCACCATCCCCGCGGGCGAGTTCCGCTCCCCGGAGGCCACCGGCCACCCGGTGGCGGCGGACGGGACGATGTTCTACCCCCACGTGGGCGTCCTCCCCGTCGCGGGGAAAACCCTGCGCGACATCCGGGAGCTGCTCACGCAGCGGCTCTCCACCGTCATCGAGCGGCCCCAACTGGACGTGCGCGTGGTGGGCTTCCGGGGACAGAAGGTCCAGGTCACGGGCGAGGTGGTGGCGCCCGGGAGCCTGCCCATCACCGATGTTCCCCTGCGCGTGCAGGACGCCATCAGCCAGGCGCGGGGCTTCACCCAGGAGGCCGACCAGCGCTCCGTCACGCTCAACCGGGCGGGCACCACCTTCACGCTCGACCTGCAGGCGCTCTACGAGCAGGGCGACGTGAGCCAGAACTGGCTGATGCGGGACGGGGACATCCTCAACGTCGCGGACCGCAGCCGCAACAAGGTCTTCGTGCTGGGCGAGGTCCGCAAGCCCTCCTCCCGCCTGATGGTGAAGGGACGGATGACGCTCGCGGAGGCCATTGGTGACACCGAGGGCTTCGACCCGCTCACCTCCAACCCCTCGCGCGTCTATGTCATCCGCGGGAGCTTCGAGAAGCCCTCCATCTTCAAGCTGGACGCGAAGTCGCCGGACGCGCTGCTCCTCGCGAACCAGTTCCAATTACAACCGCACGACGTTGTCTTCGTCTCCGCGCACGACTTGACACGCTGGAACCGCATCATCGAGCAGATCCAGCCGACAGTTCAGCTGCTCTGGCAGGCAGTGGATATCGGAGACAGAACCATCATCATCGACAACCCATGATGCCCACCTCTCCCGGCCCACAGGATGATGAATTGGGATTGAGCGGACACCTGGGCGTCCTGCTCGAACGACGCCGCTCCATCGCCGCCACGGTCGCGCTCACGCTCACGCTGGGCGGGGTGTACCTGCTCATCACCCCGCCGGTGTATCGCGCGAACGCAGTGCTTCAAATCGAGCAGAAGGGCAGCAGCCTGGGCGAACTGGACGAGCTGCTCTCGGACGCGCCGAGCGTCGCGGCGACAGAGATCGAGGTCCTCGGCTCGCGGTCGCTGCTGGGCCGCGTGGTGGACGGGCTGCGGCTGGAGGTGTCCGCCACGCCCGTGTACTTCCCGGTGGTGGGCGCGGCGATCGCCCGCGCGTATGGCGGCCCGGAGCTGGCGGCGGCGCCCTGGGGCCAGGGCGCCTACGCCTGGGGCGGGGAGCGCATCCGGGTGGAGCGGCTGAACGTGCCGCCGGAGCTGGAGGACGTTCCGCTCACGCTCGTGGCCCAGGCCGCTGGCGCGTACACGCTCCAGGCCCCCAAGGGGGGCGTGTTGCTGCGGGGCGAAGCGGGCACCGCCGCCACCACGGAGCCGGGCTCCGCGCAGGAGGTGGAGCTGCTCGTCAATGAATTGCGCGCCCGGCCGGGGACGCGCTTCCAACTGGTGCGGCGCTCGCGGCTGGCGGCGGTGGAGGAGCTCCAGCGCGCGCTGCGCATGAGCGAGAAGGGCGCCGGCACCGGCGTCCTCACCGTGGCCCTGGAGGGGTCGGACGCGGCGCAGGCGACCCGGACGCTCCAGGCGATCGCGGAGGCGTATGTCTTGAGCAACGTCGAGCGCCGCAGCGAGGAGGCCGGACGGACGCTGACGTTCCTGGACAGCCAGCTGCCCGGCCTGCGCCAGGGGCTGGAGCGCGCGGAGACGGCGCTGCGCGACTACCGCATGGGCAAGGGCGGCGCGGACCTGGGGCTGGAGGCGCAGGCCATCGTGAACCGGAGCGCGGACCTGGAGAAGGCCATCTCCGAATTGTCCCTGGAGCGCTCGGAGCTGCGGCAGCGCTTCACCGACCACCACCCGCTCATCATCGCCACCGGCAACAAGCTGGCGCGCCTGCGCGCGGAGCGGACCCTGCTGGGCACCCAGCTCAAGGGCATGCCCAACGCGGAGCTGGTGTCCGCCCAGCTGACGCGCGACGTGAAGGTCGCCAACGAGCTGTACCTCCAGCTGCACAACAAGGCCCAGGAGTACCGGGTGCTCAAGTCGAGCACCATCACCAACGCGCGCATCATCGACGCGCCGGTGGTGACGCGCGCGCCGGTGCGTCCCGCGAAGCCGGACGTGTTCGCGGTCAGCCTCGTGCTGGGGCTGGTGCTGGGCGTCGCGCTCGCCTTCACGCGCCAGGCGCTCCACCAGGGCGTATCCAACCCCGCCGCCCTGGAGGCCGCGCTCGCGCTGCCCGTCTTCGCGAGCCTCCCGCTGGGCCCGGGGCGCCCCGGCGACAAGCCCGTCATCCTCGCGCGCACCTGCCCCCGCGACCCGACCACGGAGAGCGTGCGCGGCCTGCGGACCCGGCTCCAACTGGCGCTGAAGGACGCGCCCGGCAACGTCGTGGCCCTCACGGGGACGAGCCCCGGCGTGGGGACGTCCTTCGTCGCGCTCAACCTCGCGTGGGTGCTGGCGGAGTCCGGCAAGCGCGTCCTGTTGGTGGACGCGAACCTGCGCGGAGGCTGGCTGCACCGCTGCTTCCAGGACGCGCGGCCCCACGGCCTCTCGGAGGTGCTGCGCGGCACCGTCCCGCTGGAGCAGGCGGTGCTGGCGGACGTCGGGCCGCGGCTGTCGTTCCTGGGCGCGGGCGAGCTTCCCCCCGACCCCGCGGAGCTCCTGTCGCAGCCCCGGTTCGCCGCGCTCGTGGCGCACCTGTCCGCCCGCTACGAGCTGGTCCTCTTCGACACGCCGTCCATCCTCGCGGTGACGGACGCGGCGCTCGTGGGCCGGCACGCGGGCGTGGGGCTCGCGGTGGTGCGGGCCGGCGCGCACCCCCTGCGCGAGGTGACGTCCGCGCTGCACCAGCTGGCGCAGAACGGCGTCCCCGTGCGCGGCGTCGTCCTCAACGGCGTGCCGCGCACCCGGACGGGCCGCGCGGTGAATGGCATCTACCAGTACGAGTACCCGGCCGTGAGCTGAAGCCCCCTGGAGAGCCGCCCCGTGAGATGGATCCGACGCACAGGTCTGGGCTTCATCGCGGCGCTCTACGTGCTCGCGGGCCGCTGGGGTTTCCACCGGCTGGCCGAAGCGGAGCCGGAGCCCAACGCGTTCCTGGAGCTGCGGCTGTGGCTCGTCATGGGCGGAGCGATGCTCGCGTCCCTGGGCTTCCTGCACCGCGCGTGGCGCGAGGCGCGGCCAGGTGAAGCGCGCTTCGACGGGCCGCTCGTCACCGCGCTCCTGGCGTTCTTCGGCTACCTCTGCGCCAGCGCCACCTGGTCCCCGGGCGCGACGTTCGCGCTGATGAAGGTCTACGACCTCACGCTCGTGCTGGTGATGAGCGTGGGCTTCGGGCTCGCCGCGCTCCGGCAGCCCGCGCCCCGCGTGCTGGACGCGTTCTGGACCATCATCGTCGCGGCCACCGCGCTGCTCGCGCTCGCCGGCGTGCGCCAGCTGCTCTCCGGTGGCGGCGGCGCGCGGCTCGCCGTGATGGGCGGCGGGCCCAACATCTTCGCGCGGCTCATGGGCCTGCTCGCGCTGGGCGCACTGTACTTCTGGACCTGGCGCGGCCAGGCGTGGCTGTGGATCCCGGTGGCGGCCACCGGCGTCATCCTCGCGCTGCTCACGGGCTCCCGGGGCGGCACCGCCGCCATCCTCGCGGGCGTCACCACCTGCCTCGTCGTGGCGCGCGTACCGCTGCGCCGGCTGCTCATCCTCACCCTGCTGGCGACGGTGGCCGTGGGGGGCGTGATGACGTTCACCCCCCTGGGCGAGCCGCTGCGCCGCTCCGTGGAGGAGCGCTTCCTGCGCCTGACCCTGAACTACGA
>NZ_RAWA01000158.1 GCF_003611675.1 Corallococcus sp. CA053C | reverse complement strand
CCCCCAGGGAGTCCCCGCATGGTCCACGAGGAAGCGTCGATGGCCGTCGAAGTCCCTCCTGACGGGTGGCTCTCTCGCCCCGTGAACGCCCTGCTGGCGCCCCACCTGGAGGCGATGTCGGCGCGGTTGTCCCGGACCGAAGGGCTCACCGCCGCCGAGCGCGACGTGGTGGACCACGCGGGCCGGGAACACCTGGGCTTCAGCGCGCAACGCAAGCTCAACCGGGTGCTGCTGCTGGAGCTGCACGCGGCGGTGATGGAGGAGCGGCTCGACGCCGTGAATCCGGAGGGGCGGTGGGCGCAGTTCATCGACCGGGCCTGCACGCCGGAGTTCCACGCGCACCTGCGCCGACGCTATCCGCCGCTGCTTGAACGGCTGGCCACCGTGGGCCGGCTCCAGTCGCAGGCGGTGCTGCGGCTCGTGGACCGGTTCATCGCGGACCGGGAGGCCCTGGCCTCGCTGCCCGGCCATCCTCGCGGTGCGCTCAAGCGCCTGCGGCTGGGGGAAGGGGACACCCACCGGGGCGGCCAGACGGTGGCGCTGCTGGAGCTGGAAGGCGGCTCGGTGCTGTACAAGCCCCGGTGCCTGCGCGTGGACCGCGCCCTGGACGGGATGCTGGAGCGGCTGCTCATCCTGGATCCCCCGGGTACCCGGATCCGCGTGCCCGAGGTGCTGGTACGCCCGGGCTACGGCTGGGCGGAGTTCGTGGATCACCGCCCCTGCGAGGGCGAAGCCGAGCTCACGCGCTTCTACCGCAACCTGGGGCACTGGCTGGGCGTGATGCGGCTGCTGGGCGGCACGGATCTCCATTCGGAGAACCTCATCGCGAACGGGCCGGTGCCCGTGGTGGTGGACGTGGAGAGCCTCTTCAT
This sequence comes from Corallococcus sp. CA053C, assembly GCF_003611675.1. Classification (GTDB taxonomy): domain Bacteria; phylum Myxococcota; class Myxococcia; order Myxococcales; family Myxococcaceae; genus Corallococcus. Next base: position 18,954 of record NZ_RAWA01000158.1, on the reverse strand, counting down.
GCCGGATCCCCCCATGCCGCTGTCGGGGCGCGGGCTGGCGGTGGACCGCGCCGCGAAGGCCATCCGGGGCACCGTGCTGCGCACCGGCCTGCTCCCCGTTCGCAGCGCGGGCCCGGGGCTGGGCGGCCTGGACATCTCCGCGGCCGGATCGCTGCCGGGGCAACAGCCCTTCATGTCCGTGCCCACCATCGTCGGCGGCGGCACCGACGGGGCGCACCTGGCGATGACGCTCCTGGAGCGCCCCCGGTTGAAGAACCACCCCAGCCCGGAGCCCGTGCTCGCGCGCTACTGGCCCCAGGTCGTCGAGGGCTTTCACGAGCTCACCGCCCGGCTCAAGGCGCTGGACGCGCAGGGCGAGCTGCGCCCGCTGCTGGAGCCGTTCGCGGGCGCGGTCGTCCGCCGCATCCTGCGGCCCACGCAGACCTACGCGGAGCTGCAGCGCATGCTCTGGCACCCGGCCTCGCTGCACGACGCGCGCGGGGCGAACGCGCGGGCGCGGGACGTGATGCGCCGCAACGCCGACGTGGCGCCAGGGGCTCCGTCCTCGCTGCCCGTCATCGACGAGGAGATCGCCGACCTGTGCTCCGGGGACACGCCCGTGTTCACCGTGCCCGTGTCCCGGTCGCTGCTCGACGCGGCGGTGACGACCTGGCGCTCCGTGGACGTGGCGCTGGAGGAGTTGACCATCCAGGGCGCCCTGGTCAGCGCGTACCTCAACGAGCAGACCGTGCCTCCGCGCGTCGCCGCACCAGCCATGCCGTCACGGCGGGAGCGGCTGGACTCGCGGCGCCGCGCGCAGCTGTCCGGGCTGATGCGCCGCGTGTGTGATTCGGCCGTGCGCGGACCGGACGGTTCCGTGACGTGGATCAGCCCCGTGCTCGCCGAGTTCGGCTGGGCGGTGCGGCCCCTCTCCGCCGACCTGTACAGCGGGCAGGGTGGGGTCGCGGTGTGCCTGGCCCAGTACCAGCACGAGGTGCGCCACGGGCGGGCGGATCCGGTGGAGGAGGTGGCGGAGACGCTGGAGGGCGCCCTCGCGGTGCTGCGGGCCACGGAGGAGCGGGTGACGGTGAAGCAGCCCGGTGGCTTCTCCGGGCTCGCGTCCCAGGTGTGGCTCTGGTCCACGCTGCACGACCTGGACGCGGTCCCCGGGGCCCTGGAGCGGGCCTGCGAGCGCGCGGCGGCGTTGACTCCGGCGATGCTCGACGAGGACCGGCTGCTGGAGGTGCTGGGCGGCGTGGCGGGCGTCATCGTCCCGCTGCTCAACCTCGTGGATCAGACGGGCGAGGCGCAGTGGCTGGACGTCGCCGCGCACGCGGGTCGGCGCCTGGAGGACACCGTGCGGAGCGTGGGGGGCGATGCCCGGTGGGCGACGTCGCTGTTCCCCGAACCCATTGGCGGCTTCGCCCACGGCACGGTGGGCATCGGCTGGGCGCTGGCGCGGCTGGGGCTGAGCGCGGCGGGCAGCCCCGCGGACCGGCGGCGGTGGCGGGGCCTGGCCGAGCGCGCCTTCGACTTCGTGGACGGCCTGTACCGTCCGGAGTCCGGGCATTGGATGGACGTGCGGCGCCCCGACGCGACGGATCAGCTGACGACCTGGTGCCACGGGAGCACGGGCATCGGGCTGGCGGCGGCGGACCTCTTCGCGCGCACCGGCACGGCCCGCTACCTGGACCTCTACCAGCGCGCCCGGATCGCGGGCGTGCGCGAGGGCTTCGGCTGGACCCACACCCTGTGCCATGGCGACCTGGGGCTGTGGGAGCTGCTGGAGGCGGGACGGCGGCTCGCGCCGGATCCGCAGGGGCCGGACCGCGAGGTGCTGGATGCGGAGGTGCTCACCAGCCTGGAGGCGCGGGGCCCGGTGATGGGGCTGGCCCGGGACGCCTTCTCACCAGGGCTGATGACGGGGCTGGGCGGCGTCATCCACACGCTGCTGCGCATGCACCCGGAAGGGCGGCTCGCGTCGCCGTTGCTGCTGGGCCGCGCGCCCGGCGTGGACCGGGGCGCGCCCTGAAGTCCCGCTTCCACCGGCCCCCCCACCGGCTCCGGTGACAGGGCCGGTGAAGGCGGTCCCGGCTCAGTCGCGGGTGTCGCGGCGCACGGAGACCTTCTTGCCGCGCAGCGTGGCGCCCTTCAGCGCGGAGATGATGCGGGCCGCATCCGGCTCCGGCACCTCCACGATGGAGTACATATCCGCGATGTGGATCGCGCCGATGCGCGAGGAGTCGAGCCCCGCCTCGCCGGCGATGGCACCCACGAGGTCCGCTGGCCGCATGCCCGCGGTGCGGCCCGCGCCGATGAACAGCCGCGTGACGTTCCACTCCGGCGCGCGCGGCGGACGGGCAGGGCGCTCGGGACGCTCACCGCCCGCTTCGGGGGTCCGCTCGGTCCGCTCGGTCCGGGGTCGGGGCGCGCGGTCGGGACGGTCTCCACCCCGGCCCGGGGGACCCGAGCGGGGGGGGAAGCGCCGCTCCGACGACGAGGCCGACGGGGCCGACACCTGCGGGATGTCCTGCTCCGCGGCGTCCTTGCCCTCGTCCTCCTTCTCCTGCAGCAGCTTCACCGCGGCGGCGGCCACGTCCATGACGCTGAACTCGCCGGACAGGTCCTCCACGATGCCGCGGAAGGCCTCCAGCTCGCCCTCGACGAGCGCCTCGCGCAGCGACGAGCGCATCATCTCCAGGCGGCGGGCGCGCAGGTCCGACACGGTGGGGACCGCGGAGACCTCGATGCGCTGGCCGGTCAGCTTCTCGATGTTGCGCAGCAGCCGGTGCTCGCGGGGCTCCAGCAGGGTGATCGCCACGCCCTCGCGGCCCGCGCGGCCGGTGCGGCCGATGCGGTGCACGTAGGCCTCCGGCGCGTTGGGCACGTCGAAGTTCACGACGTGGGACAGCCGGGGGATGTCCAGGCCTCGCGCCGCGACGTCGGTGGCGATGAGCAGGTCGGCCTGCTGGGACTTGAACTGCTTGATGACGCGGTCGCGCTGCTCCTGGCTCATGCCGCCGTGCAGGGCGTGCGCGCGCCAGCCGCGTCCGTTGAGGGACGTGGTGAGCTCATCCACCTCCGTGCGCGTGCGGCAGAACACGATGGCGGCGGTGGGGGACTCCAGGTCCAGCACCCGCCCCAGCGTCGCGATCTTGAACGCGCGCGGGACGATGTAGGCCGTCTGCCGGACACGGGGCATCTCCCCGGCCTCCAGCTTCTCCTTGGCGATGCGCACGCGCTCCGGGTTGCGCAGGTGGCGCTCCGCGATGCTCGCGATGCGCGGGGGCAGGGTGGCGGAGAACAGCGCCGTCTGCCGCTTCTCGGGCGTCTCGGAGAGGATGGCCTCCAGGTCGTCCGCGAAGCCCATGTCGAGCATCTCGTCCGCTTCGTCCAGGACGACCGTGTGGACGTTGTCCAGCTTCAGCGTCTTGCGGCGCAGGTGGTCCAACGCGCGGCCCGGCGTGGCGACGACGACGTCCACGCCGCGCTTGAGCACGCGCAGCTGCCGGCCGATCTCCTGACCGCCGTAGAGGGGGAGCACGCTGACGCCCAGCTTCGTGCCGTAGCGGTGGATGGCTTCGGACACCTGCATGGCCAGCTCGCGCGTGGGCACGAGCACCAGCGCGGAGGTGCTGTGGGGCGTGGCGGCGCCGGCCGTCAGGTGCTGGAGCAGCGGCAGCGCGAACGCGGCCGTCTTGCCGGTGCCGGTGGCGGCGATGCCGAGCAGGTCCTTGCCGGCGAGCAACGGCGGGAGCGCGGCGGCCTGGATGGGCGTGGGCTCTTCGTAGCCGAGGGAGGTCAACGCCTCGACCAGTTCGGGCTTGAGCCCGAGCGAGTCGAAGGTGGGGTTATCAGTGGCGGGAGGCGGGGGAGCTTTCACACGGCGGCCTATACCACTTTCACGCCCCGGCGTCGGACTCGCGACGTCGGGTGCGTTCACGACCTGAAAGCGCGCCGGGCCTTCCGGCTTTCAGGCTCCCGCGCCCAGGTGGGACGCCAACACTTCCGCGACGGCGGGAACCCCCCGGGACAGGTCGGCCTGGGACAGCAGCCACTTGTGGCGGCGGCCCCCCTCCAGGGCCAGGCCCTCCAGCAGGGACGTGAGGCCCCGGGGTCCCCGGTCGATGTCGAGGATCAGCTCCAGGCCGTCCTCCCGGGGGAACGGCAGCAGGGCGAGGGTGCGCGGAGGCCCCTTCCACGACGGGCCGGTGTGGAACTCCAGCTCCTGGACGAAGGGTTCGTCGCGCCCCAACGGGGGCCCTGCCTCGCAGTACGCGTTGCGCCACTGGAGGCCCAGGGACAGGCCAGCGTCGATGACGGTCTGCAGGGAGGGGTGGGGCAGGACGTGGATCCGGTCGCTGTCCTCCGGGTTGAGCGCGTGGTCGATGTCCAACGCCGTCTTGAGCCACACGGGCGAGCCGCGCTCGGTGATGGGGGTGTGCACGGGCAGCCGCAGGGAGAAGGGCAGCGCCTTCTCCTCCCGGGGCTCCACGGTGAAGGGGTTCGCGATGCGCCACGAGCGCACCACGGCGTTGAGCGCGCTGAGGCGGTCGTTGTCGCGCTGGAGGTACTGCGCCATCAGGTGCAGCTCGATGCGGTCGATGCGCTGGGGCGTGTGGCCGCCCTGGACGTGGACCACGCCGCGCAGGTCCCCTCCGGCGCGCACGGTGTCGTGCTCCAGGCGGGTGTCCACCCGGGCACTGCCAACGCCAAGGCGGGCGAGCAGGGTCTTGAGGGGCATGGCGCGCAGTCTCCCATGGGCCGGGGTGGAGGTGCCGGAAGCCCACCTGCTCAGGGGCCGGCGTGGCTCCAGGCCGGATCCTCTCCCGCGAACTGCTGGAGCCACGCGCGCACGGTGAGGCCCGCGCCGGTCGCGGCATCCGGTTGGGCCAGGAGCACGTGCGGATTGCCTGGCAGGTAGAAGGTCTTCACGTTCGGCGCCGCCGAGGCGCGGGCCGCCTCCAGGCGGGCCTGCACCTGCGCGCCGTCGAGTCCGAAGAAGCGGGAGATGGTGCCGTCCTGGAGGTAGCCGAGCATCCCGTAGCGCCGGGGGGCGGTGAGCAGGCGCGCGGAGGCGCCGAGCACGGCTGACAGGCCCGCGTCGCACCCGGTGCATCCCGGAGGGAACTCCAAGCCCCAGCTGGCGCGCATGGTGCCGTAGCGGCCATCGCCCGCGGTGTCGATGATGAGCCCTGAATCGTTCAGCACGTCCACTCGCGCCCACGGCAGGGCCTTCTGCACGCGCCAGGCGTTGAACGTCGCCCCGTAGCCGCCCGCGCTGATCCCGGCGAGCCAGACGCGGTCGGCCTCGGGGAAGGTCGGCTGGAGCCGCCGCAGGTACGCGTCCATGTTCCGCGCGCCGACGTGCTCGACGTTCTTCGGGCCGAACCAGTCGTAGGTTTGGACGCGGGTGCCCGCGTGGAGGTCGCCCGTGCAGTACGGGACGTAGACGAAGCTCGCGTCGCGGAACGGGTTCTGGGGGTTGTCGCGGTCGAACAACACCGCCAGATCCGCCCCTTGGGCCTCGGCGAGCACGGGGTCCGCGCCCATCGTGTCGGTGATGTGGGTGGCCGTGCCCAGCGCGCAGGCGGCCGCCTCCCAGCACGCTCCACCCCCCGCGAGGAAGACGAGGACCCGCTTGGAGCGATCCGTCAGGTTGACGGCCATGCCCGTGGACGACCCGTTCGCGCAGTGGGCTTCGGGGACCGGCACGAACGTCCAGGTCTCCCGGGGCGCGTCGAGCGGGGCGCCCGCGTCCACCGTGTAGGGGATGGAGGGGAGATCGTAATCCCCGGCCCCCGCGTCCGGGCGGACGTCCCCCGTGTCTTCAAAGGGCGTCGCGCAGGCGGACATCATCAGGAGACCCAGCAGCGGCAAGGAGCAGGAGTGTGCGTGCACACTCTCGCCATAGCACACGGGGGGTGGGCCTGCCCTCCTGCCCGGCGGTCGTGCGGACCTCGCTCCGGAGGCCTGCCCACGGCTTGCGGGGTGGCGGAGCGCGTCACCAGCGTAGGGAATCACGATGGGGGATGCACGATGGCTCAGCAGGGGACTTCCAGGCGGGTGCGCTACGCGGTGGTGGGGGCGGGAAACCTGGCGCAGGTGGCGATCCTCCCCGCCTTCCAGCACGCGGAGAACTCCGAGCTCGTCGCCATCATCTCCTCCGACAAGGAGAAGCGGGACGTGCTCAAACGCAAGTACGGCGTCGAGCACGTGGGCGACTACGGCGAGTACGAGCAGGTGCTGCGCGAATCGCAGGCGGACGCGGTCTACATCGTGCTGCCCAACACGATGCACCGCGGCTTCACCGAGCGGGCCGCGCGCGTGGGGGTGCACGTCCTCTGCGAGAAGCCGATGGCGACCTCGGTGGAGGACTGCGAGGCGATGATCCGCGTCACCAATGACAACGACGTGAAGCTGATGATCGCCTACCGGCTGCATTTTGAAGAGGCGAACCTCCAGGCCATCGAACTGGTGCGCTCCGGGAAGCTGGGCGACCCGCGGATGCTCACCGCGCTCCTGACGCAGCAGGTGCGCGGGGGCGACATCCGGACGAGCACGGAGCTGGGGGGCGGGGCGCTCCTGGACGAGGGGCCGTATCCCATCAACGCCGCGCGCCACCTGTTCCGCGACGAGCCCCGCGAGGTGTTCGCGTTCATGAGCGGAGGGGACGGCCGCTTCCACGGCGTGGACGCCACGGCGTTCGCCCTGATGCGCTTCCCGAACGGGCGGGTGGCCCAGTTCGGCATCAGCCATGAGGCGTCCGCGGTGTCCAGCTACCGGCTGGTGGGCACCGAAGGGGACCTGCTGGTGCAGCACGGCTTCGGGTACGGCACCGACATCGAGCACCTGCTCACGGTGGGCGGCAAGACGGAGACACGGACCTTCAAGAACAGCGACCAGTTCGCCCCGGAGCTCATCTACTTCTCGCGGTGCGTGCTGGAGGACCAGGAGCCGGAGCCCAACGGCATCGAGGGCCTGGCGGACGTGCGCGTCATCGTCGCGTTGCAGGAGTCCGCGCGCACCGGGAAGCCCGTGAAGCTGCCCCTGTTCGAGAAGCCCCGGCGCCCCACGCTTGCGCAGCTCATCGTGAAGCCCGCGGTGGAGCCGCCCGAGCCCGTCAACGCGCCCGTCCCCGCGCAGGGGTAGGGCCGTACTGGTTTGCACGTATGGGATTGCCGCGACCTCCGGCGTGACGCGCCGCGCTTGACGCACTCCGGAGGTCTGGCACCACCCACGCGCGGAGTGTTGCCTTTTCCATCGCGCAACGTCGTTCCACATTCAAAGACATACCAATACGTTCCAATGACACGTCAAGGTCACGGATGCGAATCATTGCTCCAATGCTTGACGTGTTTGGAATCCAGGGGTACCCAGTCATTCACTGATTGGAGGCCCGCATGCGCTTCACCCGCTATTGCCGCTCCATCCTGTTCACTCCGGCTCTGGCGGTGGATCGCTTCGCGCGGGGGCAGCAGTCCGGCGCGGACATCAGCCTGGTGGACCTGGAGGACTCCGTCGCGGCGGCGCACAAGGACGCGGCCCGGCAGCACGCGGAGGCGTTCTTCCTGGCGCCGCGCGTGGGAGACAGCCGCCGGGCGGTGCGCATCAACTCGGTGACGCGGCACGAGGGCCTGAGAGACCTGCTGGCCCTGCGCGCGTACGCGGCGAAGCCTGACGTGGTGATGGTGCCCAAGGTGGAGTCACCGCGCGACCTGGAGATCGTCGAACAGGCGTTGGGCCCGGAGTGCGCGCACGTGGACCTGCTGGCGCTGGTGGAGACGCCGCGCGGGCTGGAGAACATTGGCGCCATCGTGACGGCGACGCCCCGGCTGAAGGCGCTGGTGTTCGGGTCGGCGGACTTCTCCTTCAGCATCGGCGCGGCGCTCACCTGGGAGCCCATGCTCTACGCGAGAGCGCGGCTGGTGACGGCCGCGCGGTCCGCGAACCTCCAGGTGGTGGACTCGCCCCTGTTCGACATGAGCGACCTGGAGGGGCTGCGCAAAGAGGCCGCGCTGGCCCGGGGCATGGGCTTCAGCGGCAAGGCGGCCATCCACCCGCACCAGGTGGAGATCATCAACAAGGCCTTCTCCCCGGACGAGCGCACCCTGCAGAAGGCGCGGAAGATCGTCGCGGAGAGCCAGGCCCGGGACGCGAACATCTGCGTCGTCGACGGCGCCATGGTGGGCACGCCCTTCATCGAAGCGGCGAAGCGCACGCTCGAGGACTTCGGCCCCACCGAAGGCTGAGCGTCCCTGCCTCTCAAGCATCCCCAGTCGTCCCATCCCCCCGCGCAGGAGGAGTCCGCATGGCAACGAGCATTCCCGAGAGCATCCTGGGCCCCCGGCGCTACCGCAACAACGAGAAGTTCGTCGGCCTGGGTGACGCTGGCTGGCAGCAGGCCGAGGACCACGGCCTCATCAACCTCAAGGTGGACTTCGAGTCGAACAACCGGCTCATCGACCGGGCCACCCAGCACGCCTTCACGGTGCTGTGCTCGTGCTCGTACCTGGGCCTCAACCACCACCCGGCCATCCTCGACGGCGCCATCCGCGCGCTGCGCGAGGAGGGCACCATTGGACTGGCGCTCTCCACGCTGCGCATCCGTCTGGGATTGATGGCGCGGCTGGAGGAGGGGCTCCGGGATTTGTACGGCTGTCCGTCTCTGCCGGCCGCGTCGTGTACCGCGCTGACGGCGGGCATCCTGCCGCTGCTCGCGTCCGGGCATCTCACCGAGGACGGGCAGCCGCGCGTGATGGTGTTCGACCGCTTCTGTCACTTCTCCATGGCGTACGTGAAGCCCATCGTCGGGGATGAGAGCCTGGTGCTGACCAGCCCCCACAACGACCTCAACTACCTGGAGGACGTCTGCAAGAAGTACCCGCGCGTGGCCTACGTGGCGGACGGCGCCTACTCCATGGGCGGGCTCACCGCGCTGGAGGGGCTGCTCCAGCTCCAGGAGAAGTACGGCCTCTTCCTGTACTTCGACGACTCGCACTCGCTGTCCATCACCGGCGCGAAGGGCGAGGGCTGGGTCCGCTCGCGTCTGAAGATGAACCCGCTGACGATGATCGTCGCGTCGCTGGCGAAGGCGTTCGGCAGCGCGGGCGGCGTGGCCATGCTGGGCAGCGAGAAGCTGTTCAACTTCCTCAACCGCAACGCAGGCCCGCTGGCGTGGTCGCAGAACCTCCAGGTGCCGTCCATTGGCTCGTCGCTGGCGAGCATCGCGCTGCACAAGAGCCCGGAGCTCAAGCAGCTCCAGGACAAGCTCGCGCGGAACATCTCCTACTTCGACAGCCAGTTCCCCTCCGCGCACGCGGGCAACGGCATGCCCATCCGCAAGATTGAAGTCGGCGAGGAGGAGAAGGCGGTCCGCCTGTCCCAGGAGCTGTACCGGGCGGGCTACTACTGCTCGGCGGTGTTCTTCCCCGTGGTGGCCAAGGGCGAGGCGGGCGTGCGCCTGATGATGCGCGCGGACATGGAGCCGGACGAGCTGACGCGGTTCTGCGCGACGGCCAAGGACATCATCTCCGGCTTCTGAAGCCCGGGCGCGAGGACACACGACATGGAGGGCTCTGGCTACAAGCAGGTGGGACCGCAGCGCTACCGGGAGCTGCTGGGCTTCGCGTTCGAGGACTTCACCGTCGGGGATGTCTTTGAACACCGCCCGGGCCGCACGGTGACGGAGGCGGACAACGTGCTGATGAACACGCTGAGCCTCAACCCGTCCCCGCTGCACCTGGACGCGGCCTATTGCCAGCACACGCCGTGGGAGCGGCCGCTCATCTCCAGCCTGGTGACGTTCAGCGTGGTGTGCGGGATGAGCGTGCGCAGCACCAGTGGCCGGGCCCTGGCGAACCTGGGGTGGGATCGCATCCGGCTCACGCACCCGGTGTTCGCCGGAGACACGCTGTACGCGGAGAGCCGCATCCTGGCCAAGCGCCTGTCGGAGAAGCGCAAGGGCGAAGGCATCGTCACCTGCGAGACCAAGGGGCTGAAGTCCACGGGCGAGGTGTTCCTCACGTTCGAGCGCAGCTTCCTCGTGCCCACGCGCGAGCGCGGTGTGGACGAAAGGGCCGGGTACTGAAGCCCATGCGCGCCGTCGTCTACGAAGGCTCCGGGGGCCCGGAGGTGGTGAAGCTGCGCGAGGTTCCCCGGCCGGTGCCCACGGGCAACGCGCTGCTCGTGCGGGTGCACGTCACCGCGCTCAACCGCGCGGACCTGCTCCAGCGGGCGGGCGTGTACCACGTGCCGGAGGGCCAATCCGCCATCCCCGGCGTGGAGGTCGCGGGCACGGTGGAGGCGTGGGGCGAGGACGTGAAGGGCTTCACGCGGGGCCAGCGCGTGTTCGGCGTCGTGGAGGGTGGCGGCTACGCGGAGTTCTGCCTGCTGGACGCGGACATGGCCCTGGTCATCCCGGAGGCGTTCAGCTTCGAGGAGGCGGCGGCCACCGCGGAGTCCTGTCTCACCGCGAACGAGACGCTGTTCGAGCTGGGTGGGCTGAAGCCCGGGCAGACGGTGCTGGTGCACGCGGGGGCCAGCGGCATCGGCACCACGATGGTGCAGATGGTGAAACACATTGGCGCCACGGCGCTGTGCACGGTGGGCACGCCCCGGAAGGTGGAGGCGCTGACGCGGCTGGGCGCGGATGCGGCCATCGACTACCGGCGCCAGGACTTCGTGGCGGAGGTGCTGTCACGCACGGGCGGCGAGGGCGTGGAGCTGGTGATGGACTTCGTGGGCGGCGCGTACCTGTCGCGCAACCTCTCCGTGCTGAAGCATGAGGGCTGTCTGGTGTTGGTGGGGCTGCTGGATGGGATGGCGGCGGAGTTGGACCTCTTGCGCGTCGTCCAGCGCCGGTTGCAGCTCAAGGGCTCGTCCTTGCGGCTGCGGCCGATGGTGGAGAAGCGGCAGGTCAACGCGCGCTTCCGGCAGCGGTGGATGGAGGTGCTGGCGCGCGGAGGGCTGCGGCCCGTCATCCACGGGGCCTGGCCGCTGGAGGCGGTGGTGGAGGCCCACGCGGAGATGGAGGCCAATCGCAACATCGGCAAGCTCCTCCTGACGGTGGCGGGGTGACGCCGTGGCCGACCTGAGCGACTTCCTCGCGCGAGAGCAGGTGGACGCGCGCCTCCTGACGCTGACCACGCCGATGACGACGGCCGCCGCCGCCGCGCGCGAGCTGGGCATCCCCGTGGCCAGCATCTTCAAGTCGCTGGTGCTGACGACGGACGCGGACGAGGTGCTCGTTGTCGTGCTGCCGGGAGACCGGCGCGTGGACTTCAAGGCGGTGGCGCGCGCCGCCGGCTGTCGCAAGGCCGCGTTCGCGAGCGCCGAGCGGGCGCTGGAGGCCACGGGCTATCCGCCGGGTGGCACGCCGCCCCTGGGCTACCCCCGGCCGCTGCGCGTGTTCGTGGACGCGGCCGTCCTCGAGTACCCCGAAGGGTACGGCGGCGGAGGGCGGCCGGAGCTGCTGCTGCGCCTGACGCCGAAAGAGCTGCTGCGCGTGACGAAGGGGACCGTGGGCCCCTTGAGCATTCCAACCGAAGCATCGACCCCCTGAAGAGAGGACGCCCGCCATGCAGGAAGACGTCTCGCGAAGCCTGAAGAAGATCCTGACGAACCAACTCTTCGTGGAGATTCCCGAGGAGCAGATTGGCGGGGACGACGGGCTCCAGTCCGTCGTCGGCCTGGACTCCGTGGGCTTCCTGGAACTGCGGGTCATCTGCGAGGACCAGTTCGGCGTGAGCATCTCCGACGAGGACTTCGACACGGAGAACTTCCGCACCCTCAACCTGCTGTCGTCGCTCATCGTGAAGCTCAAGGCCCAGCAGAAGCAGGGGGGCTCGAAGTGAAGGTGCCCGCCGCGGGGGAGAAGCTCGGGGCGGAGGAGGTGGCCCGCCTGCGCGCCGGCATGGCGTTGCAGATGGACCACTATGGCGGGGGGCGTCTGCCTTTCGTCTGTCTTCGGGCCAAGGGCCTGGTGCAGCACATGGCGGCGCTGGAGGGGCCGGACGCGGGCCGCGTCGTCGAAGTGCTGGACGCCAGCGGGGGCTACGCGAGCGCGTGCCTGGGCGCGGGCCATCCGCGGATGCAGGAGGCGCTGCGCGACGGCCTGGAGCACACCGGCTACGTCACCGACGAGCTGGGCTCGCTGGAGCGCACGCTGCTCTTGGAGGAGCTGTTCGGCCCGCAGGGCCTCTGGGCGGATCGCTTCCCGGGGGACGCGTACCACGCGAGCGGCCGCAACTCGGGCTCCGAGGGCCTGGAGCTGGCATTGAGGCTGGTCCTGGAGTCGAACTTCGACCGGCGGCGGATGGCGCCCAAGCCCGAGCGCGCGGAGCGGAAGACCGTGCTCGCGTTCGAGGGTGCGTGGCACGGGTGGACGCAGGGCCTGGCGAGCCTGCTCAACCGCCGGCACTACCGGCTGGGATTGCCATTGCCCACGACGGAGGACCTGGACGTGCGGTTCCTGCCGTTCGGCGAGGCCGAGCACCTGGAGTCCTTCTTCGCGGAGCACGGGCGGAAGCTGGCGGCTGTGTTCGTGGAACCCATCCAGGGGGACGCCGGCATCCTGGTGCCTCCCGCGGGCTACCTGCGCCGGCTGGCCACGCTCTGCCGCGAGCACGAAGTGCTGCTGGTGGCGGACGAGGTGCTCACATTCGCGAAGACGGGCCGCTTCTTCGGCATGACGGACGCGGAGGGGCCCATCCCCACGGACATCACCGTCATCGGCAAGAGCCTGGGCATGGGCGTCGTGTCCACGTCCATGGTCATCGCACGGCGTGAGCTGTCGGTGCGCTCCAGCGGCGCGGTGTCCACGTCCGACCTGCGGCCCCTGACAAGCGCGGTGATGCGTTCGGGCATCCAGTACCTGAACGGCGAGGGGCTCGTGGAGCGCACGGGGCCGCTGGGCGAGGGGCTGCGCGCGCAGCTGCGCAAGGACGTGGCGCAGGCGTTCCCGGAGGTGTTCCAGGAGGTCCGGGGCCTGGGCTACATGAACGGCATCGAGCTGACGGAGAAGGCGGCGGGGAGCCTGGGCAAGCTGCGAGCGCGGCTGCTCGACGCGGGCATCTTCGTGGAGTTCATGGCCGGCGCGGGGCGTCGCTCGCGGGGCCTGCGCTACCTGTTCCCGGCGATGCGGATCGCGCCGCCGCTGATCGCGGGGGAGGACGACCTCCAGGAGATGGTGGCCCGCCTCCAGCGGGGCGTGAAGAGGTTCGTGGAGTCCGGGTCGTGAACGAGTCCGCGCTGCGCCGGAAGGTGGAGCACGTGGACACGGACGCATCCGGCGTCGTGCACTTCTCCCGCTACGCGTCGCTCCTGGAGACGGCGGGGCTGGAGGAGCTGGAGCGCCGGGGGGCCGGGCTGGAGGTGCTCTCGGGCCAGGGCCTGGACCTGCGGGTGCGGGAGCTGCGCGTCAGCTACCGCGCCGCGGCGCGCTTCCAGGACTGGTTGGTGATGGTGCCCGCCGTGGAGCACGTCGGGCCCGCGAGCTTGAAGCTGGGCGTGAAGCTGTACCGCGAAGGCACGGGGCCGGAACCGCTGCTGCTTGCCTTTGGAAGTCTGGACCTCGCCGTCGTCAACAAAGAGAACGGAGTGCCCGCATGTCTACCGCCGTCCCTCAGCAGCGCGCTCAAGCTGGCGCCGTGAACGCAGTGGAGCGCACGCCCAAGACCCTGGGCTTCACCGCGCTGAAGCAGTGGCTGCGGCACCGCCACCCGATGATCTACCTGGACCGCATCGTGGACCATGAGCCGGGGAAGTTCCTGGAAGCGCTCATGTCCATCTCCGGCAACCTGGACTGCATCGCCGGCCACTTCCCGGAGCGGGCCGTCTACCCGGCCAGCCACCTCATGCAGGCCAATGCGCAGGCGGGCATCATCCTCTACCAGATGAGCACGTCGATGCTGGCCGAGGACGAGCTGACGCTCATCAGCTCCGTGGAGGCGCGCTTCCTGAAGGTCATCGTGCCGGGGGACCAGGTGCTGCTGCGCGTGCAGGCGAGCCGGCTGGCCGGAGGGCTGTTCCAGTTCACGGGCAAGGCGATGGTGGGCTCGCACCGCGTGGCGGCGTTCCGCGCGAGCCTCGTTCGCTCCCGGGTCTCCGACCTGGGCGAACAGTTGTGGTGATGCCCGTCGTCGTCACCGGGGCGGCGTGGACGACCCCGCTCGGGAGCGGCCTGGAAGCCGTGTGGCGCAGGTTGCTCGCGGGCGAGCACGGCTTCGTGGACGTTCCCTCGCCGCACCGGCTGCGCAACACGCTGGCGGCGGTCGTTCCGGGCGGAAGCGGGCTCTCGGCGGAGGCCGGGTCGTCCGCGGGGCACAAGCGTGGGCACATCGAGCCGGGCCCGGCGCACCGGCTGCGTGCGCTCGCGCTGGAGACGCTGCGTGACGCGCTGGCGGACGCGGGGTTGCCCGGCGATGGGCCCCGCACGCGCTTCGTCCTGGGCACCAGCCTGGGGGCCTACCTGGACGACGACGGCGAGCGGGAGGCTCCGCTGCACCGGTGGGCGGAGGCGGTGGTGGAGGCCCTGGGCGCGAAGGCCGCGCCCGTGGTGCTGTCCACCGCGTGCTCCTCCGGTTCGGATGCGCTGCTGGTGGGCGCGGAGTGCGTGCGCGCGGGGCTCGCGGATGTGTGTATTTGCGGCGGCGTGGACGTCCTGACGCCGAGCAAGCGGCTGGCGCACTCGGCGCTGTCCACGCTGTCTCCGTCCCGCACGCGGGCCTATGACACGCGGCATGACGGCATGTTGCTGGGCGAGGGCGCGGCGTTCCTCGTGCTGGAGTCGGCGGCGCACGCGGAGCGGCGGTCGGCGCGCGTGCTGGCGCGACTGCGCGGCGTGGGTTCCGCCAATGACGCCGCGAGCATGACGTCGCCGGATCCGGCGGCCGCGGGCGCCCGTCTGGCGATGGAGCGCTCCCTGACGGATGCGGGGGTTGCCGCCGCGGAGATTGGACTGGTCAACGGCCACGGGTCCGCGACGCCGGTGAACGACCGGGCGGAGCGCGAGGCGTTCCGGAGCGTGTTCGGTCCCAGCGGCGGCCCGCTCGTCTTCGCGACGAAGGGCGCGTTCGGGCACAGCCTGGGGGCCACCGGCGCGATGGAGGCGCTGGCGCTCATCCTGGGCCTGCGCGCGGGCATCGTTCCGCCCATCGTCGGTCTGGAGCAGCCGGACCCGGAGTTCCCCTGTCCGTTGTCCGTGGGCGCACCGACGCGGCATTCGGCGCGGCTGGGTTTGAGCGTGACGCTGGGCTTCGGTGGCTTCGACACGTCGCTCGTCTTCGAGGTTCCGCGATGACGTCCTCCCTGGCGGTGGCCCTGCGCGGCAGCGCGGTGGTGTTCGCGGATGCGCCGAATCCCCATGCCGCGCGGTGGAAGCCCTCCGTGCGCTACGCGGATCCGCTGTCCTGGGCGCTGGTCATGGCCGTGGGGGAGGCGACCTCGCTTCTGGGTGAGGACTTCACACGCGCCGCGGACCGGTGCTCGCTCATCCAGGTGGGCGCGGTGGGTCCTCGCGAGACGTGGGCACAGGTGGCGAGCGATGCCGCGCGAGGCTTCGCGTCCCCGCTGCGCTTTCCCGCCGCGACGCCGAGCGCCCCTACGGGCCTGTCCTGCATCGTCCACGGGCTGCGCGGCCCGACGCTCGCGCTGACGATGCCCGTGGTGTCAGGCGTGGAGGTCGCGCTGGCGTTGTCCGCCGCGTGGCTTGCGCGCGGTGTCGTGGACTGGGCCCTCATCGGATCCGTGCTTGCCATCGAAGGCCGGCCGCCGGGCGCGGGCTGTGTCGTCCTGTCGCGGGGAGCCGGGCCTGGCGTCGACGTGGACGCCGTGGCGCGGTCCCTCCAACCCTGAGTGGAGTGAACATGGCCGCACCCCTCCTGGAGCTCGCGGGCGTCCCGCTGACCGCCGTGCAGGCGTTCCTGGATCGCATCCGCGACCTGACCGAAGCGCACCCGACCGCGGACCGCTCCGTGGCGACCCTGGCGGCGGAGTGGATGGCCCGGGGCCTGCGGCCGGGGGACGTGGTGCTGCTCGCGCTGCCCAACGGCGCGGGGCTCCTGGCCCACGTCTTCGCGGTGCTCGCGGCCCGGGGCGTCCCCGCCCTGGTGTCGCCTGCCTCGCCCGCGGGCCGGCAGCAGTCGCTGGTGGATGCGCTGCCGGCGCGTGCCCTGGTGGCCATGCGCAGCCCCGCGCCGCACACGCAAGGCGTGGAGCGCTTCGCGCTGGGCGGGGCGGAGGTGGCCCTCTTCCCATCCACGGAGCAGCCAGGGGCACGGCCCGGGGAGATGGTGCTGCTCACGTCCGGCACCTCCGGCTTCGCGAGCGGCTGCGTGTTCGACCTGGGCGCGCTGTTCCTCAACGCGGATCGGCACGCGGACGCCGTGGGGCTGCGCGCGGGGGACACCGCCCTGGTGACCCTGCCGCTGTACTACTCGTATTCGATGGTCGCGCAGGCGTTCTCCGCGCTGCGAAGGGGACTGGAGCTGGTCATCAGCGGCCCGCCGTTCCAGCCCGCGGCGTACCTGCGCATGCTCTCCGAGCAGGGCATCACCGTGTCCGCGCTGACGCCGCTCCTCGTGCGGAGCCTGCTCCAGCATGGCGAGCCGTTCCCGGACGGCCTGCGCTGCCTGGGCGTGGGCGGAGACGTGCTCGCGCCGGAGCACGTGAAGCAGCTGCTGCACGCGCGGCCTCGGGGCGAGCTGTACGTCACGTATGGGTTGTCCGAAGCGGGGCCTCGCGTCTCGACGCTCGCGGCGCATGCGGAGCCGGAGCGCCGCTTCGCGTCCGTGGGGCTGCCATTGCCGGGCACCCAGGTGTCGCTCGTGGAGCGCGGGCCGGATGGACAGCGGGAGCTGTTCGTCTCCTCCGACACGGTGATGAAGCGCCGCATCGGCCTGGTGGAGGGGGAGAAGCAGCATGCGCTGAAGGGCCCCCGACTGCTGGCCACGGGGGACGTGTTCGATATCGACGCGGACGGCTACCTGTACTTCCAGGGGCGCATCTCTGACTTCCTCGTGCGCGGCAGCGAGAAGATCAGCATGGCATCCGTGCGGCGGCTGGCCATGATGCTGCCCGGGGTGCTGACCGCGCGCACGCAGGTCGTTAGAGGCGCGGAGGGGGACGACTACGACGTGGTCCTCACCGTGGCGGACGACGGGCGCTCCGTGGAGCACCTGTCGCGCGAGCTGTTCCGTTTGCTGCGCCTCGCCGAGCGCCCCCGCGCCGTGCAGGTGGTCGCGGCGGACGTCGCCGCGGCCTCCCTGCACAAGTAGCGACGGCGGACTTCAGGGGGCTCGCGCTTCGAGCCCCATCGGCAGGTCCGGGTTCGCCACCACCGCGTCGATCACCCCGAGGAACTCGGCGTGGAGGCCCTCGGCGGTGTGGGCGTCGAACAGGTCGGTGTTGAACTCCAGGACACCGGTGAACCCGTCCTCCAGCTCCGTCACCGATAGGGCCAGCTCGTAGGTGACGGAGCCCCGGCTGACCTCGATGGGCGTCACGGCGAGGCCGGGCAGCGTGAACTCCGCCTCTGGCGCGTTCTGCAGGATGAACATCGCCTGGAACACCGGGGAGCGGTTCGCGGGCAGCTCGACGCCCAGGGACGCCACCACCTGGTCGAGAGGCACTTCCTGGTGCGCGTAGCCGCCCAGCGTCTCCTCGCGCACGCGCTGGAGCAGGGTGCGGAAGCCCGGAGCGCCGC
Organism: Corallococcus sp. CA053C; assembly: GCF_003611675.1. Lineage (GTDB taxonomy): Bacteria > Myxococcota > Myxococcia > Myxococcales > Myxococcaceae > Corallococcus. The sequence goes on along the minus strand of NZ_RAWA01000158.1, from coordinate 1,271 downwards.
GCACGCTGACGCGCAGGCACAGGCCGTTGACGAACATGCCGATGAGCGGCTCCAGCTCCGGCAGGAGCCGGTTCGCGATGGGCGAGCCGATGACCACTTCCTCCTGGCCGGAGCGGCGCGCGAGCACCACACCGAACGCGGACAGCATCGCCATGAACGGCGTCACCTGTTCGCGCCGGCACAGGGCGTGGAGCGCGTCACTCCGACCGCGGCCCAGCTGGACCGGGCGCCGGACGCCGTTGAACGTGCGCACCGGGGGCCGGGGCCGGTCGGTGGGCAGGTTGAGTTCGGTGGGAGCCCCCGCGAGAGCCTGCCGCCAGTAGGCCATGCGTCGGTCCAGCTCAGGGCCGGTGAGCCACGAGCGCTGCCACACCGCGTAGTCGGGGTACTGCACGACGAGGGGCGCGAGGTCCGCGGCGCGTCCCTGGGCCCGCGCCGCGTACAGCGCTCCCAGCTCCCGGGCGATGACGCCCATGGACCAGCCGTCCGAAGTGCTGTGGTGGATGCAGAGCAGGAACAGGTGCTCGTCGTCCTTCACGCGAAGGAGCGTGGCGCGCACGAGGGGATCCCGCGTGAGGTCGAACGGAGTCTGGGCCTCCGCGTGGATGTGCTTCCACGCCGCGGCTTCCGCGTCGGGCTGACCCCGCAGGTCTTCGTAGCGCCACGGGAAGTCGCCCGCGGGAAGGACCCGCTGGACGAGCTGTCCGTCCTCTTTCGAGATCAGCACCCGCATGGATTCGTGACGTTCGAGCAGGCCCTGCAGAGCGCTCCGCAGCGCATCGACGTTCAGCGGGCCCCGGATCCGGTGGCCGGAAGGGATGTTGTAGGCCGTCGACGTGGGGGCGCTGAGGAAGAAGCGGAAGTGCCGCTCCTGCGCATACGACAGGGGAAGCGGACGGTCACGAGGCGCGGGCACCAGTGGAGGCACCGGGCGGGGCCCGTCATCCGGAACCAGCGTGCCCAGGTGCTGGGCCAACTGCGCGACCGTGGGACCGGTGAAGAGGACCCGCAGCGCGATCTCCGCGCCCAGCTCCGAACGAACGCGCGAGACGAGCTGCGTGGCGAGGAGGGAGTGGCCGCCCAGGTGGAAGAAGTTGTCGTGGAGGCCCACGCGCTCCACGTCGAGGAGCGAGGCCCAGAGGCGACAGAGGGCGACCTCGGTGGGCGTGGACGGAGGGACGAAGGAGAGGGCATCGCCGCGAGCGGGCTCGGGGGCGGGGAGCGCGCGCCGGTCCACCTTGCCGTTGACAGTGAGGGGCAGGGACGGGAGC
>NZ_RAWA01000157.1 GCF_003611675.1 Corallococcus sp. CA053C | reverse complement strand
CACCCCACCCCACCCTCCAGGATGAACACCCAGGCGTCCTTGCGCTCCTGGAAGAAGGTGAGCTCCCACTGCACGCGCAGGTTGGGGATGATGGCGTCGTTGTGGAACTGCGTGCCCAGGAAGACGCCCCGTGGGAGCCACGCGGGCGTAGGGGACACGTGGTACAGGTCGTCGGGCTTGCGTGACTGCGCGTGCGCGGTGGAGGCCAGGGCAAGCGAAATCACCAGCAGGGCGCGGGCGTGGCGGAGCATGGGCGCTCTTCCGCCATGGCAGCGCGCACTTGTCAACGAAGTGTTCCGTTGGCTATGACACGCAGCGCCCTCCGGACGGTCGAGGCGTCGGCCCCCGCCGGCGTTCGTCTCGGAAGAGGCCATTGGGAGTGGGACACCGCATGCCAGTCGTCACGGTCCGGGCCAGCAGCAAATCAGGTCCGGCGCAGCTCGACACCCTGGTTCGCAAGGTCACCCAGAAGACGTCCGGTCTGCTGGAGGAGAATGACCGGGTGCTGGTCGTCTACGGCGAGGGGCACGCCAGCCTCTACTACGAGGGTGCGCCCCCCGCGCGCGCCGTCACGCCGCGCCCCGCCTGAAGTCCCGCGTCAGTCGTTGGAGCCCAACCTGCGGGCCCGCCGGAAGAGCGCGGGCGGGTCGCGGTCCACGGCGGCGATGAGGCGCGGTCCCAGCAGCTCATAGGTCTCCGACTCGATGGGCCCCCGGCCCGGTGCCTCCAGGCCGTCGAAGTTGCCCACGCGGTAGCGCGCCGCGAAGACGAAGTGGAAGTCCGGCGGCGCGAAGGCGTGCTCCGGGTCCCCCGCCGGGTGCACGTCCATGGCCCAGCGCGAGGCGAAGGACGGGGTGTGGATGCCGTGCTCCACCTGATCCATGTGCTCGCGCGTGTAGAGGCCGGTCATCTCCTCCAGCGACGCGCCCCGCTCAAAGGGGACGTGCGGGTGGAAGCGGTAGCAGGCGTGGTGTGGATCCAACGCGTAGAGCCAGCCGCCCCACGGCGTGAGCTCTCGGAAGACGGCGAGCATCCGCTCCGACAGGTCGCGGTAGAGCTCCAGCCGGGCGTTGTGCTCCAGGCGGAAGAAGGCCCCTTCGACGACGAAGCGCACACCGCCCCGCGCGGGCGAGGGCCACGGGTGCTCCAATGCGTGGCGTTCGGCGTCACCCGCGAGCGGCAGCCAGGGTTCGGTTTCACGCTTCAGGTCGAGCATGGCATCCCCCGTCTTCACGAAGTCCAGGTATTGCTCGCGTTCCAGGCCTCACGCAAGCATGCGGCACGTTCGGGAGGGGTCCGTGAGAGGCACCCGACGCCCAGCGTGCCCATGACGAGACATTGCACGCGATTGCCTGGCGAGGCAGACAGGGAGGGCAGGCCCACAGCCGGAGTCGTTCGATGACGTGGTGGATGTATGCGTTGTTGTCCGCGGTGTTCGCGGCGCTGACCGCGGTGCTGGCGAAGGTGGGGGTGGAAGGCGTTCCGTCCACGCTCGCCACCGCGCTGCGCACCGTGGTGGTGCTTGTCTTCGCCTGGAGCATCGCGTTGGCGCGGGGGGAACAGCATGCGCTGCCCTCGCTCAGCCGCAAGACGCTGCTGTTCCTGGCGCTGTCCGGGGTGGCGACGGGCCTGTCGTGGCTCGCCTACTTCCGGGCGCTGCAGCTGGGCCCGGCCTCGCGCGTGGCGCCCATCGACAAGCTGAGCCTGGCGCTCACCGTGACATTCGCGGTGCTCATCCTCAAGGAGCCGATGTCGTGGCGACTGGGATTGGGCGTGGCCCTCATCGTCGCGGGGACGCTGCTGACCCTTAAATGAGACATTCTCTCATCTTGCAGACAGGCGTGGGTGGAGCGCGGCGGTGGTACAAGGGCAGACGTGACCATCCTCATCGTCGAAGATGAGCTGCGGGTCCGGGCGTTCGTCACCCGCGGCCTCACTGAAGAAGGCTTCCGGGTCCGGGAGAGCGCGGACGGGCTGGAGGCGCAGGAGCTGCTGCGCCACGAGCGCGTCGGACTCGTCTTGTTGGACTGGATGCTGCCGGGCCTGTCCGGCCTGGAGTTGCTGCAGGGCCTGCGCGCCCGCCGCGACGTGACGCCCGTCATCATGCTCACCGCCAGGGATGCCGTGGCGGACCGGATCGCCGCGCTCAACGCGGGCGCGGACGACTACCTGGTCAAGCCGTTCGCCTTCGAGGAGCTGCTCGCGCGGGTGCGTGCCGTCCTTCGCCGCGTCTCCAGCCGCGCGCACCCCCTGCTCAGCCATGCGGACCTGACGCTGGATCCGGTGACGCGGCAGGTGTTCCGCGCCGGGGTGGAGATTTCGCTGACGGCCCGCGAATACGCGCTCCTCCAGTTCCTGTTGGAGCACGCGGGCGAGGTCGTCTCGCGCACCCGCATCGTGCAGGCCGTCTGGGAGCACGACTTCGAGACGTTCTCCAACGTCGTGGAGGTCTACATCCGCTACCTCCGGGCGAAGGTGGACACGCCCTTCGGCACCCGGCTCATCCACACCGTGCGGGGCGTGGGCTACACGCTGCAGCACCGCGCCAGGGAGGCGCGATGACGCTGCGAGCGCGGCTGACGCTCTCCATCGCGGCGGCCGTGCTGGGCTCCAGCCTGCTGTACGGCGCGCTGATCACCGGTGTGCTGGTGGCGAACGAGTGGAGGGAGCGCCAGGCGCATCGGGGCATGCCCCGGCAGGCTCCCGAGGAGAGCCTCTTTGGCGAAGCGGCGCAGGCCCTGGCCGCGATGGCGCTGGCGACCCCGGTGGCGGTGCTGGGCGCCGTGGCCCTGGGGCGGGCGCTGGCCCGGCAGGCGCTCACCCCCCTGCGCGAGGCCAGCTCGCGTGCCCGGGCCGCGCGGGCGTCCGCGCTGGACCTGCGGCTGCCCGTGCGCGACACCGGCGACGAGTGGGACGAGCTGGCGACCACGCTCAATGCCCTGCTGGAAGACACCCGGGGCGCGTTCACCCGCATGCGGTCCTTCACGTCGGACGCGGCGCATGAGCTGCGCACGCCGCTCACCGTCATCCTGGGCGAGTCGGAGGTCAGCCTCCGGCGGGAGCGGACACCGGAGGAGTACCGCCGCTCGCTGGAGATCGTGCACGACGAGAGCCGCCGGCTTTCACGCCTCGTGGACGAGCTGCTGCAACTGGCGCGCGCGGACGCGGGCGCGCTCGCCGTGGAAGGGGAACCGGTGGACCTGTACCTGCTGGCGCAGATGGCGCTGCGGCGCATGGAGCAGCCGCTGGCGAACCCGCCCCGGAGCCTCTCGGTGGAGCTGTCGGGCGGCTCCACCCTGGTCCGGGGCAACCCGGTGTTGCTGGGCGACGTGCTGGACAACCTCCTGTCCAACGCGCGCCGCCATGCCCGGCACCACCTGCGCGTGGACGTGCGGGCGACGGCGTCCGAAGCCCGCGTCACCGTGCGCGACGACGGCGCGGGAGTGGATCCGGCCTTCCTGCCCCGGCTCTTCCAGCGCTTCGCCCGGGCGGACCCTTCGCGCCAGGGGGAAGGCACGGGCCTGGGGCTTGCGTTGTCGCGCGCGCTCATCGAGGCACATGGCGGGACGCTCGACTATGCGCGCGGCGACGACGAGAGCTGCTTCACCTTCCGACTCCCGACGCTGTCGGCGGCGTCCGGATAGCCACCTGCCGGAGTGCGTGCCAGTGCTGGCACGACCAGAGCTGGAAGGTCGTCACCGGGTGCAGGCCCCGATGCACCGTCACGGGCGGCAGCTCCCGCACCGACTCGCAGTGCTCACGCAGGCGTGAGGCGGCGTCGCGCAGGGGCTGGCGCGCATCCGCCACGACGAGGGCGTCCACGCCGGGCCGGGTCCGGTCCATCCAGAAGCCATACGCCAGCCCCGCCCCGCCCAGGGCGGAGTCGGACTGCGTCTCAGGATGGTCCGGCAGGTAGAAGGCCAGCTCGCTCGCGGTCTTGTAACCCCACCCCACGACCATGGGCGCGGGCGTCCCGGTGGCCTCGCGGTGGTGCTGCACTGCTTCCGCCAGCTCGCGCCAGCCGCTCACCAGGTTGTCGCGCTCGCGGAAGGGAATCCACGGGCACAGGGGCATCAGGTACATGCCCGTCATCAGCACGGCGCCCACGCCGATGCTCAGCGCCGCATAGCCACGCACGGCACGGGACCGCCCCAGCGCGCACGCGCCCGCCGCGGCCGCCACCAGCAGGCCCAGGTACGCGGGGGCCACCCAGTTCATCTTCACCCAGTGCCAGGGGCTCACCAGCGTGAACACGAGGAGTCCCGGCACGCTTGCAAGGCACAACAACCGCGCCCGTGCGTCCCCCTTCCAGGCCTGCCTCACGAGCACGCCCGCCGTCACCCACAGCGCCACGTAGAGCAAGGGCCCCACGGCCACCGCCTGCAGGCCCACGTAGCGGCCGACGAGATAGCCGTGGAAGCCGTCCACCGTGCGCGCGCGGGCGGTGGTCTGGAAGGCGAACGAGGCCCAGCCGTGGGATGCGTTCCAGAGGAGCACCGGCGAGAACACCGCGAGCGCCAGCGCGCAGGCGGCATACGGATACGGCGTCCGCAGGGCTTCACGGCCGCGCGCTGTCACCAGCGCCGTCGCCAGCACCTGGAGCGGCAGGAGGGCGGCCGTGTACTTGGACAGGAGGGCCAGTCCGCAGAGCAGGCCCAGCAGGAACCAGCGCCAGCCGAAGCGACCGGGGCCCCTGCCGTCGGGCAGCACCAGTTCGCAGAGCACGCGCAGCGCGGCGGCCCAGCACAGCGCGAGCGGGACGTCCGGGGTGATCACCACCGCGCCCAATCCGAAGAGGACCGTGGCGTTCGCGGCGAGCGCCGTCAACGCGCCCACCGCCGGGGAGTACAGCCTCGCGCCCAGGGAGTAGAGGACGCCGGTGAGCGCCGCCGAGGACAGGATGGCGGGCAGGCGCAGGGCGGTTTCACTGTCTCCCAGCAGCCGGACGGACAGGGCGATCCACCAGGCGCACAGCGGCGGATGGTCCAGATAGGACAGGTCGAGGTGCCGCGCGTATTGCCAGTAATACGCCTCCTGGGGCGCCAGCTCCACGTGCCCGGCGTAGAGGATCCGCAGGAGCGTGAGCCCCAGCGTCGTCATCAGGACCCACGGTCCCCAGGATCTACGGACGGCGTCCACGGACGTGCTCGGCATCCGACACCTCGCGCCCCTCCAGCGCGCGGACTGCCCTGCTCCGCGGCGCGTGGGGACGTCCGGAAGTGATGCCTGATGCGGGAGGGTCGCGTCCGTGAGGGAGGCTCTCTCTGAGACAGTTCTCATCGCGCCTTCATCTGGCGACAGGGCCGGACGCCCGTCTGACCAGCACATACGCGGCGGGCAGTCCCACCAGGACCATCAGGGTGGAGAGGGCCAGGCCGCCCAGCACGGTGATGGCCAGGGGGCGTTGCAGCTCTCCCCCCTCCCCCAGCCCGAGCGCGAGCGGGACGAGCCCCAGCAGGGTCGCCAGCGTCGTCATGAGGATGGGACGCAGGCGCACGGCGGTCGCTCGCACGACGGCCTCGGACGGGGTGAGCCCTTCGGCGCGGCCCGCCTCCGCGCGGTCGAGCAGCAGGATGCCGTTCTTCACGACGAGCCCCACGAGCAGGATGCAGCCCATCAGCGAGGAGACGTTGAGCGGTGTGCCGGTGAGGCGCAGACACGCGGTGCCCGCCGCGAGGGCCATGGGGACCGCGCCCAGGATGAGCAGCGGAAGCACGAGCCCTCGGAAGTGGAACGTCAGCACCAGGAAGACGCCCAGGGTGGCCAGCAGCAGCACGAGCACCAGGGCCTGGAAGGATTCGCGCTGGCTTTCGCGCTGGCCTCCCAGCCGCACCTCCACCCCTTCCGGAGGTCGCAGGTGCGCGAGCCGGGCCTCCACGTCCGCGGTCACCCCGCCCAGGTCTCGCGCCTCCAGCCGCCCCGTCACCGCGACCAGCGGGCGCAGGTTGTCGGAGAGCAGCTCCGCGGGCTGGCACTCGCGACGCAGGCGCGCCACCTGCGTCAACGGGACGGGTGCCCCCGAAGCGGTCCGCAGCCGCAGGTGTTCGAGCACCCGCGCGTCCAGGCGATCCGCGTCCCGCAGCCGCACGCGCACGTCCGCCGGTCGTCCGCCCTGGGGAATGGCTCCGACCACCTCGCCCAGCAGCGCGGTGCGGACCTGCGTCGCCACGCCCCGGGGCGTGAGGCCCAGCCGGCCCGCCTGCGCCAGGTCCACGTCCAGGTGGGCCTCCGGCGTGCAGCCGGTGACGCCGTCGAACAGATCGGCGAGACCCGGGACGTCTTTCAGCCGCTCGGCCACCTGGGGCGCGAAGGCCCTCAGCGTCTGGATGTCCTGGCCCAGGAGCTTCACCTCCACCGGGTCCGGTGCGCCTTCCAGGTCGGAGAGCACGTCCTGGAGCAATTCGATGAACTCCAGTCGGATGCCGGGAAGGGAGGATTCGGCGCGGGCCCGGGCTTCGTCGATGACCTCCGGGCCGGAGCGCGTCCGGGTGGGCGCGAGCGACACCGTCACGTCCCCCCGTGAGGACTCCGTCGCCGCGGGAGGCCCCAGCTCCGCGCCCAGGCGCCGGCTGGTGCCCACCACCTCCGGCACCTGCGTGAGCACCGCCTCCAGCGCCCGCCCCAGCCGATCCGCCTCCGCGACCGACGTGCCCGTGGGCGCGAAGTAGTCCACGACGAACGCGCCCTCATCCAGCTCCGGAAGGAAGCCGGTGCCCACGCCCGTCGCCAGGGCCGCCAGCGCCCCGGTGACGAGGACCACGCCTGCGACACGTACGCCCGGCCGCCGGCTCCACGCCGGGCGCCAGCGCCGCGGGAGGGCGGGCACCGAAGCAGCCGGGTGGCCCGGCCGCGTGAGCAACCACCCGCACAGCAGCGGGGTCAGCGTGAGTGCCAGCACCAGCGACGCCAGCACGGCGGCGCAGAGCGTGAACGCGAGCGCGGAGAAGAACTGACCGGACACGCCCGGCAGCAGCGACAGCGGCGCGAAGACGACGACCGTGGTGAGCGTGGAGTTGGTGACGGGCCAGGCGATCTCCCCGAGCGCCGCCGCTGTCGCCGCCCACCGCTCCATGCCCTCCGACACCCGGCGGTACACCGCCTCCACCACCACGACCGCGTCGTCCACCACCAGCCCGATGGCGACCGCCAGTCCGCCCAGCGACATGAGGTTGAGCGTCCCGCCGGTGAGCCAGAGCGCACCGAACGTCATCGCCAGCGCGGTCGGGAGCACCACCGCCGCGGCCACCATGGCCCGCCAGGAGCGCAGGAAGAGGCCCACCACGGCGAGCGTGAGCAGGGCGCCGAGGATGACCTCGTTGCGCACGTGCGCCACCGACCGGGCGATGAGACCGGCCTGATCATAGGAGACCTCGACGGCGATGCCCGGGGGAAGTCCGGCCCGCACCTGCTCCAGCTCCGCGCGAATGTCCCGTGCCAGGGTGACCGCGTCCGCCTGCGGCCTGCGGCCGACGTTGACGAGCGCCGCGGGCCGGCCGTTGGCGTAGGTGAGGGAGAGCCGGTCCGCATGCCCTTCCTCGATGCGCGCGACGTCCCCCAGGCGCACGGGCGCATCAGGCGTTCCACCCACCACGAGCGCGGACAACCGCTCCGGGAACTCCACCGGCCCCTGCACCACCACCAGCTCCTGCTGGTAGTGCACATCCACGCGCCCCGCCGGTTCGAGCCGCAGCGCGTCCCCCACCGCCGTGGCGAGCGTGGGCAGGTCCAGCTTCGCCTGCTCCAACCGCTGCGCGTCGACGGCGATGATCAGCTCGCGCACATCGCCCCCGAGCACGTCCACGCGCCCCACCCCCGCGAGGCCCGCGAGCCGGGGGCGCAGCGTCTGGAGCGCGAAGTCCCGCAGCCGCGCCGGGTCCGCCGTCCCCGTGACGGCGAGGGTCTGGATGGGGAAGGACGACGGCGTCAGCCGCTCGGCGGTCAGGGTCACGTCTGGCGGCAGTGCGCCGCGCACCTCCGCGAGCCGCGCGTTGACGAGCCCCAGGGCCCGGTCCATGTCCGCCTGCGTGTCGAACCACAGCGAGACTTCCGAGGCGGCGCGGATGGTCCGGGAGCGCACCTGACGCACCCCGATGACGGTGGACAGCCCCTCCTCCACGGGGCGTGTCACCGAGAGCTGCATCGTCTGCGCGCTGGCGCCGTTGAGCGTGGCGGCGACGACGATGCGCGGGAACGACACCTCCGGGTACAGCCCGCCGGGCAGCCGCGTCGCGCCGAGCACCCCGGCCAACGTCAGCGCCGCGATCAGCGTCAACACCCCGGGCGCGTTGCGCCGCAGCAGCGCCAGCCACGTCACTTCACGACCTCCACCCCGGCGTCGTCCGGCAGCGAGTAACCGCCCTCCACGACGATGACGGCTCCCGCTGCGAGCGGTCCCTGGATGACGGCCCGTCCCTCGTCCTCGGACCACACCCGCACGGGCACGGTGTGCACCCGCCCGTCCTCGACCCGCGCGACCCCCACGCCTCCGTCCTCCAGCGGCAGGAGCGCGGAGGACGGCACGGTCAGCGCGTCCTCCAGGACCTCCAGGGAGATACGCGCGCTCGCGCTGCTGCCCAGGCGCAGGTCTCCCGCCGGGTTGGGGAAGCGCAGACGGACCAGCACGCCCCCGTTCTGCGGATCGACGGAGGGGGACACCGCGACGACCTTCCCCTCGCGCGTGCCTTCCAGGCCGTCCACGGTGAGGTCCGCGCGCTGGCCGGGCTGGAGGGGGGCCGCCTCCTTCGAGGTGACGAACGCGCGCAGCTCCAGGGGATCCGTCGCGGAGACTTGAAGCACGCCGGGCGCGGAGCCCTCCACCCTCTCGCCCTGGCGGATCCATACCGCCGTGACGACCCCGTCGAAGGGGGCCTGGAGCGAAGCACGGCCCACGCCGCGCCGGGCCAGCTCCAGGGCGCTCCGGGCCCGCGCTTCGGTGGCTTGCGCGGCAGCCTCCGCGCTGCGGTCCTGTTCCGCGTCCTGACGGGCCGCGACGCCGTGCGCGACCAGGACGTCCGTGCGGGCCCGTTTCTCCCGCGCGGCGCCAAGCGCCGCCAGGGACTCTCGCAGCGTGGCCTCCGCCTGCTGGAGCTCCGCGGTGGCGGGGCCGGTGTCCACCTGCGCCAGCACCTCGCCCGCGCGCACCCGGTCCCCTTCCGCCACGCGCAGCGACGACAGCCGGCCGGGCGTCAGGGGCGAGAGCCGGACCTCGCGGCCCGGCGGTGCCGCCAGCAGCCCGGTGACCCGAAGGCCGCGCAGGGCCTGCCCCCTGGCGACCGCCGCCACGCGAACGCGCGGCAAGAGGGTGGCCAGCGCTTCGGGCGGCGTCTCCTTGCAGCCCGGGAAGACGGCGAGGACGCACGCCAGCCACGCGAGTCTAGGGCTCATCGAGAGGGACCCCGGCGGCGAGTTCGAGTTCGGCGAAGGCGGTCTGGACGGCGAAGGCCGCGTCGATGGCCTGGGTGCGCGTGTCCGTCGCCACCTGGAGCGCGGCGTTGAGCGCCACCCGGGGACTGCGACCGGCACGATAGGACTCCAGGGCCATCCGCTCCGTCTTCTCCACGTCGGGCAGGATCTCCACCGCGTAGCGCTCCAGCCCCGCCAGTGCCGAGGCCAGCCGCGCGTGGGCGGCGACAAGCTCCGTCTGTCGGGAGAGACGGTCCTCGTTCTCGCGTGCGTGGGCCAGCTCCAACGAGGCCGCCGCGCGCACCGTTTCGCCCCTGCCCAACCCGGGCAGGGACAGCTCCAGGTCGAGCGCCCCCCGAAGGTAGGTGCTGCGTCCGCCCGGGCCTTCGGCTTCCACGGAGACACCCACCGTGGGCACGGGCCAGCGCTCCCGCCGTGCCGCGCGCAGCGTCGCCTCGGCCGCCGCCACGTCCGCCTGCCGTGCCGCCGCGACGGGAGACAGGGCGGCGCGCGCCAGCACGGTGTCCAGCGACGGCAGCGCGGGCGGGGCCGCGTCCACCGGCGACAACGCCTCCGTGGGGGCACGTCCCAACAGCAGGGCCAGTGCCGCCGTGGCCGCGCTCACATCCCCCTGGCGCGTCAGCAGCTGGACGTCCGCGGAGGCCCGGGCGATGCGGGCCTGGAGGAGGTCCAGTTCGGGCGCCGCGCCCGTCTCGTGGAGCAGCGTCGCGGCGGCTTCCGACTCACGCGCCAGCGCCAGGGCCCGCGTGGAGGACTCCGCGAGCTGTCGGGCGCGGACGAGGGAGAAGTAGGCCCGCCGTGCATCGGACCGGAGGGTGGCCTCGCTCGCGCGGCGTTCCTCCTGGGCGCCCCGCGTCGTCAGCTCCGCGGCGTGGACGCGGGCCGCGCGGGCACCCGGCACGGGCAGCCGCTGGGTCAGCCCCACCGTCCAGCGCGGGTCGTTGCCACCGCCGCCCACGAACAGGGTCAGGGGCGCGAAGGTCCGTGCGACCTCCTCCTCGCCGCGCGCCACGGCTTCCTGGCCCCGGGCCTGCGCGAGCGCGGGGGCGCGAGCACGGGCTTCGAGGAGCGCCGAGCGCAGCGTGAGGGGCGACCCCGCCGGGGCGGTGCCACACAGCCACAGCAACAGGGTGATGGAATGAAGAGGCATCCCTCTCTCGTGCATGCGTGGCGGAAGCGCCGTCCTACCTCGGCTTCGTGCATGCCGGCATCCGGTCGCGCGCGCCCGCGCTGACACCGGGCACCGCGCTGCCTCGCGGTGCCAGGAGGTGTTGGTCCCCAGTCACCGACCTCCGACGCGGGGGCAGGCCATCCTCCCCCAGACCCTGCGTGCGATGTCACATCTGAGAAAGCTTTCATCTGCGCCCCATGCGCTCCTCATCTGCCACGGGCATCGTGTCGGGGGATGCGCGAACTGGAACTCAAGAGCGTGGTGGACGACCTGCGGTTGCGGCGGCTGCGCGTCGAACAGGCGGGAGGCACGCTCGTCTTCGCGGGGGTGATGGAGGACCGGCACTACACGCACGAAGCGGAGCCCGAGTCGCGGGGCGACGTGGTGCGGGTGCGCGCCTATCAGGGCTCCGGCTCAGCATGGACGGAGCTGACGTGGAAGGGACTCGCGCACCTGGAGCTCGGCTACAAGGCGCGCGAGGAGTTGACCACCCGGGTGGAGGATGGCGCGACGCTGCGGGAGCTCCTCGGAAGGATGGGCTTCATCGAGCGCCAGCGCATCACGCGGGAGATCGCCTGGTACGACCTCGGAGGCGCGACCCTGCGCTTCGAGCGGTTTCCGCGCATGGACATCCTGGTCGAGGTGGAGGGCACGCCCGAAACCATCGAGGACGCCATCCGGTGTACGGGCATCCCGCGCTCGCACTTCACCAGCGAACGACTGACGGACTTCGTTCGCCGGTTCGAGTCACGGACAGGCGAACAGGCACGGCTGGCCGGGATTGATCAACCCTCCGACCTCCGTGGCGTCAGAACGGCGCAGGAGCGGTGAAGACCCGACGTTCGCCCGTCTGGGGATGCGTGAAGGTCAACGCCTCCGCGTGGAGCATGAGCCGCGTGTCCTCCCGGCCAAAGCGCGTGTCCCCAACGATGGGGGCTCCCAATCCCAGACGGTGCGCGGCATGGATGCGCAGCTGGTGCGGATGCCGGGTCACCGACACCAGCTCCACCCGGGTCCTGCCTTCGTCGTGACGGAGCGCCTTCCAGGCCGTCACGGCCCGTTTGCCGTGAACCCGGTCGACGCAGTCCTCGAGCGGAGCGCTGGAGGTCCCACGCAGGGGCAGCTCGATGACGCCCGCGTCTGCCTCCACGTGTCCCTCGACCCAGGCGACGTGCCGGTGTTCGGCTTCGCGACGCGCGAACTGACGCAGGAGCGCGGCCTGGGTCGCGGGGTCGCGCGCGATCAGCAGGAGCCCGGAGGCCTCGGGCTCCAGGTCGTGGATGAAGAGCGGGCCGGACAGGGCCGGGAAGCGCGGCAGCAGTCGGACGAGCACCGAGTCGCGCCCGGGAGCGTGGCGCCCGGGCAGTGACGGCAGCCCCACGGGCTTGTCGACCACGAGGAGCCACGGGTCCTCATGCAGGAGCCGGGGATCGTCGATGACGGAGGCCGTCCGGGGCGCGGGGTCCACCGACAGGCCTTGCAGCATGTACGGCAGCACCGCGCCGCATTTGCTTTCACAAGCCGGGTAGTACCCCCCGGGCTGGCGGCGGCCGTCGAGCGGCGGCATGCCCCACCAGAACTCCGCGAGCGCCAGGGGTCGCAGGTGATGGCGGTAGGCCTGCGCCAAGAGCTTGGGTGCCGCGCAGTCCCCTGCCCCTCCCGGCGGCGGACGCGGCGCGAACAGCGCGGCCAATGGCAGACGTTCACCCCGCGCGTTGGGAATCACATAGCTGTGCGCCACCTGCCACCACAGGGCGCGGGAGCGTTCGGCGCGCAGGTGTTCGACTTCGGCGCGGCGGGCTTCGACTTCTCGCAGCGCGGCCCGCAGCGGTTCACACGCGGCCTCATGGGCGGCTTCCAATGCCCTGCGCTCGGCGGTGTCGGCGCGGCTCTCCTGCTCCAGCGCCTGGAGCCGGGCACCGTCGAGTCGGGCTTCGAGCGGCCCACGCTCTTCGTGGCGAAGCGCGCGGTTCGCCGCATGCCGGGCCCCCATTCCGGCGAGGACGCGCTCATGCTCCGCGGACAGCGCCGCGAGCCGCGACCGCACCTGTTCCGCTTCCCGCACCTGCTCCGCGAGTCGCTGTCCCCAGGCGGCCAGCTCCGCCTCGCCCGACGGCAGGAACGCAGCACGCGCGACGGGGTCGAACAACGGGGGCGCGAAGCCCTCCACGTTCCAGGCGCCATCCAGCATCCCGGAGAACGCGCACAGGTACCCGAGCCGTCCTCCCGCTTCCGCGACGACCAGCACGCCGAACATCTTGCCGCCACCGGGCTGCCACAGCGCGTCCCACGGGCCCTGCTTCAAGCGCTGCTGGAGGGCCTCCGCTGCCTTCCGCGCCAGGGGGGCTGGCGGCCCCGGGTGGAACGGGCTCGCCAGGCGTGCGGGCACGTCTTCACGACGCGGGGCTTCGTCGAAGAACGTCACGGCCAGGGGGGGATGCGCCACACTCACGTCCCTGAACCGTGCCATGCGGACCCGCGAGGCGACGAGTGTTTTCACGGGCCGGCGGGCGCGTGGCAGAACGGCCCCAGGGCATGCGCCGCTCAGGCTGGTAGAACCCACAAGCCAGGCATGAGGGGCGGAGCCTGGGATGGCCTCCGCCCTGCCTGACGTTCATTCCCCGGGGAGCTGGGAGGCCTATCGTGACGGTCGACGTGGTGCGGGCGCTTTCGGAGGTGTTGCCAGCGGAGTCACTCGTCACCGACCCGGACGTGCTCGACGCGCATCGGCACGACCAGGCGGAGTGGGCGCCGTCGGGCATGCCGCGGGTGCTCGTGCGGCCCGCGTCCACGGCGGAGGTCCAGGCCGTGCTCCGCGTGGCCTCAGCGCTCCGGGTCCCGGTGGTGGCGCGCGGCGCGGGCTCCGGCCTGTCCGGGGGCGCGAACGCCAGCGAGGGCTGCATCCTCGTCTCCCTGCTGCGGATGAACCGCGTGCTGGAGGTGGACCGGCGCGGCATGCTGGCCGTCGTCCAACCCGGCGCGCTCAACGGCGCGCTGAAGGCCGCCGCCGCCGAGCAGGGGCTCTGGTACGCGCCGGATCCCGCGAGCTGGGAGTTCTCCACCCTCGGCGGCAACCTGGCGACCAACGCGGGCGGCCTGTGCTGCGTGAAGTACGGCGTGACGGGGGACGCGGTGCTGGGCCTGGAGGTGGTGCTCGCGGATGGCTCCGTCGTGCGCACCGGCGGACGCACCGTGAAGAACGTGGCGGGCTACGACCTCACGCGGCTCTTCGTCGGCTCCGAGGGAACGCTGGGCATCATCACCGAGGCCACCCTGCGGCTGCGTCCCCGGCCTCCGAAGGCGACGACGCTCCTGGCCACGTTTCCCACGCTCGTGGGCGCGGGCACCGCCGTCTCCGACATCATGGCGACGACGCGCCCGTCCCTGCTGGAGCTGATGGACCGCACCACCGTGCGCGCCGTCGAGTCCTGGAAGCCCATGGGGCTGGACGTCCAGGCCGCGGCCCTCCTGCTGGCACGCTCCGACGCGGGAGGCGCGCAAGGCGAGGAGGAGCTCGGGCTGATGGCGGCGGCGTGCGAGCGGGCCGGGGCGACCTTCGTGATGAACACCGCCGACGAGGCCGAGGGCGAGCTGCTCATGCAGGCGCGGCGGTTGGCCTTTCCCGCGCTGGAGCAGCAGGGCGCGACGCTGCTGGATGACGTGGGCGTGCCCATCTCCCGCATCCCGGAGCTGCTCGCGGCGGTGGAGCGCATCGCGGATCAGCGAGGCGTCACGGTCGGAACCTTCGGGCACGCGGGCGACGGGAACATGCACCCCACCGTCGTCTTCGACCGCAAGGACCCGGAGGTGATGGCGCGGGCGAAGGAGGCGTTCGACGACATCCTGCGCGCGGCGCTGGACCTGGGAGGGACCATCACCGGCGAGCACGGTGTGGGTTCACTCAAGCGCGCGTTCCTGGGCACCCAGCTCGGCCCGGAGACCCTGCGCCTCCATCACACCGTCAAGGCCGCGCTCGACCCGGGGGGCATCCTCAATCCGGGCAAGCTGCTTTAAATGCCGTGTCGATCTCCCGGAACCCCGTTCGTCGTGGGGATGAAGGCGAATTTCCGCCCCTGCCTCTTTCTGAAGGACACCGCACCATGGCCACCAAGATCTTCGTCAACCTCCCCGTCCAGTCGCTCGACCGCTCGGTCGGCTTCTTCACGAAGCTGGGCTACACGTTCAACGCCCAGTTCACGGACGCCAACGCCACCTGCATGATCATCTCCGAGGACATCTACGCGATGCTCCTGGTGAAGGACTTCTTCAAGACCTTCACCAAGAAGGAGATCGCGGACGCCACGAAGGTGACCGAGGTGCTCATCGCGCTCACCGCGGAGAGCCGGGCCGCCGTCGACACGCTGGTGGACAAGGCCGTGGCGGCGGGCGGCAAGGAGTACAAGGAGAAGATGGATCAGGGCTTCATGTACCAGCGGAGCTTCCAGGACCTGGACGGTCACCAGTGGGAGATCCTCTGGATGGACCCCGCCGCCATCAAGTAGGCGTCGCGCGCCTCAGAGCGCGCGCTTCATGCCTTCGTGGCTCGCCTCGAAGCCCAGCCGCGCATAGAAGCGGTGGGCGTCGAGGCGGCGCTTGTCGGTGGTGAGCTGCATCAGCCCGCAGCCGCGAGCCCGGGCGCGGTCCATCGCGTCCTGCATCAGCAGCTCCCCGATGCGCTGGCCCCGCAGGTCCGAGCGCACACGCACGGCCTCCACCAGCGCACGCCGCATCCCGCCCCGGCTCAGGCCCGGGATGTACGTGAGCTGGAGGGTGGCGATGACTTCTCCGTCGCGCACGCCCACGACGAGCTCATTGTTCGGGTCGGCGGAAATCTCTTCGAACGCGGCGCGGACACCGGGCACGGGCTCCTCGATGTAGCCCGTGCGGGAGCGCGCGATGGCGTCGTCGGCGAGCAGCGCGAGGATGACCGGCAGGTCAGCGGCGTTGGCGAGGCGGAAGGTGACGGGGGCCATGGGCCGCAAGCCTGCCTCAGCCCGTCTTCTTCTGGAACGCCTTCACCAGCACGTTCATGCGCCGCCCGCTCGGGTCCTCCTTGCGAGGGTCGGAGATGATGAGCACCCACTTGCTCGACACCACCACGGAGCCGACGGCGGTGCCGATGAGCGCCCAGCCGCCCTCTTCGGCCTTCTTGGCCTGCTCCGAGCCCTCGAAGACGCACACCGTGGCATCCAGGCCGCTCACCTTGCCGGCCTTGCACTTGCCCCCGGGCAGCTTCTCGCCGACGTCGGTGAACCCGGAGGGCGACTCACCCGCCGCCTTCCACGCGTCCAGCACGTCGTCCGCGCTGCTGGAGCAGCCCACCATCAGCAACACCACCAGCGGCAATCCCCTGCGCAGCATGCTCAGTCCCGTCCCTTGAACTTCTTGTTCTTGTGCCCCTTGTGCTTGCCGTTGTCGTGGTGGTGGTCGTGGTCGTGGTCGTCATCCTCCCGGATGATGATGACCTCCCGGGACGGCGGAGGCGGCCTGCTGCCGACCCTCACGTCCACGTCCACGCCCACGTTCACCTGGATGATGGGGCCGTGGTACTGCGGCGGCGGCGCGAACGTCACCTCCGGGCGCGGCGCGTTCCAGCCGCGATAGACCGTGTTCACCCGCACCAGCTTCGGGTTGTCCCGCCGGTACGCGTCAGGGTACTCGCCCGCGTAGTAGTGGACCTCCTCCTTGTCCACGAACTCCTGGCGCGGCGGCGGCTCGTAGGCGTGGTAGTGCGGCCCATCGTGGTAGCAGTACTCCACTTCGTCCACGTCCACGTCGATGTTGATGATGACGTTGAGCACCACCGGGTGGTGCCCGTAGTAGGCGTGCCGGGGGCCGTCGTAGCCGAAGGGCGTCGGGTCACCGATGAAGACGTAGGTGTTGTCGTGCGTGCGGTAGAGCGTGTCGGCGTACTGCGGCGCGACGGAGTGCACGTGCGTCGTCTCGAGGTGGCACAGGCCATCCCCGGGCTGACCGGTGCGCGGGTGCATGCCGGCGTACTTCCACTGCTTCGCTTCGGCCGCGCTGGCGGCGACGAGCAGCAGCAGCGCGGACAGACCGGCCAGATTCCTGCGTGACATGGTGGGCTTCTCCCTCGGGGACGGGACGCTATATCCGATACCTGACCCCGGCCGCCCCGGATCGATCACACCCTTTTTTCGCGGTCCGCACCCACGGTGTCCGTGGAGGTGCTCCCGGAGCAATCCGGGGACAGCAGGCCCGAAACATTTCCGTCCCGCGACACTCCGCACCGGGAAGCGGCCTCCGGAGTAACCTCCGGCCTCCGGTCCCGATGCTGCTCGCTTCCCACACGTTGCGCCGCTGGCTGCTCGCGATGGCGGGCGTGCTCACCGCGCTGGGCGTGGGAGTGGAGGTCGCGGCCTCCGTGCTCGGCACGCGGAAGCTGGAGCCGCTCGTGGAGTTCCTCTCCCTGAGCTACGAGCGGAACCTGCCCACCTGGTACGCGTCGGGGCTGCTGCTGGCGTGTGCGGCCGTGCTCGGGGGCATCGCGCGGGCCGCGGGGCTGACGCACGATCCGACGCGGCGCCACTGGTGGGCGCTGGCGGGCATGTTCGCGTACATCTCGCTGGATGAAAGCGTGGGCCTTCACGAGCACCTGGGCGGCCTGCTCTCGCTGAGCGGGGTGCTGTACTTCACCTGGGTGGTGCCGGCGGCGGTCGTCGTGGTGGTCGGTGGGATTGCGTTCCTCCCCTTCCTCGCGCGGCTTCCTTCGCGGCGGCGGGTGCAGTTCATCGTGGCGGGCGTGCTGTATGTGGGCGGCGCGCTGATCATGGAGCTGCCGTTGGGGTGGTGGACGGAGCGGCACGGCAACGACAACCTCATGTACGCGCTCATCGATCATCTGGAGGAGGCGCTGGAGCTGGTGGGAGCCAGCCTCTTCCTGTCCGCGCTGGTGGAGGAGCTGGGCGAGCGCGTCGTGCTCACAGCGAAGGAGGAGGCGGCGCGTGGGACTTCCCCAGCCAGCCCCCGCTGAGACAGGGACGGAGACGGAGCCCGTGCGCGCGTTGCACCTGGCGCCCTCGCGCTCGCTGTACATCGTGGGGCCTGTCTACGATTGGATCTTCTTCCTGCTGCCGCCGCTGCTGGCGCTCGGGTTGGGCATCGCCATCTCGGGCACGGCGTTCAGTGACGCCTCCGTGCGCTTCTTCGGTCGGGAGAAGACCTGGGCCGGGCTGATGGTGGGCAGCCTCATCCACGCGCACCTGGTCGCGGTGTTCTTCCGCAGCCACGGCAACCCCACCGTCTTCCGGCGCTACCCGCTGCGCTTCGTCCTGGTGCCCGTGCTGGCGTGGGCGGCCATCCGCGGCTCCGCGGTGGTGGCGGTGGCGGCCACGGTGCTCGCGACGTTCTGGGACGTGTGGCATTCGGGGGCGCAGACGTTCGGGCTCGCGCGCATCTACGACCGCAACCGGGGCAACCCACCCGAGGCGGGACGGCGGCTCGACTTCTGGCTGAACCAGCTGCTGTACGCGGGCCCCATCCTCGCGGGCGCGACGATGCTGGATCACTTCAGCAGCTTCGAGCCGTTCAAAGGGGTGGGCCTGCCGTGGCTCGCCTCCGTGCCCGCGCGCATGACGGCCACCCACCGCGCCTGGACGCTGGGGGTGCTGACCGTGGGCGGCGCGTTCCTCGTCGTCTACGCGGTGGCGTCGGTGCGCCTGGCGCGGAAGGGCTACCGGCCCTCGTTCCACAAGGTGTTCCTGCTGGTCACCACGGGTGCGTGCTCCCTCTACAGCTGGGGCTTCGACACGTGGGGGGAGGCGTTCTTCATCATGAACCTCCTCCACGCGGTGCAGTACCTGGCGCTGGTGTGGGCCACGGAGGGCGTGCGCCTCCGGGAGCGGTTGCGACGGCGCGGCCCGGCGCTCGCCCTCTTCCTCGGCACCGTGTTCGCCTACGGGGTGGGGGCGGAGCTGCTGGACCCGGACCTGGAGGGGCTCTGGGCCTGCACCCTCGTCGTGTCCTTGATGCACTTCTGGTACGACGGCTTCATCTGGTCCGTGACGCGCAAGCACGTCTGAGGGCCGCCTCCTCCATCCGCCCGGGCACGAGGGCTTGTTATCGTGCGCCCCCCATGAACGAGCCCACGTCCGTCACCGATCCCCGCATCGGCTCGGTGTTGCAGGAGCGCTACCGCATCATCGAGCGACTCGCCGCGGGAGGCATGGGCGTCGTCTACCGGGGCGAGCGGCTGGAGGTGGGCAAGTCCGTCGCCATCAAGTTCCTGCACGCCTGGGCGGCGCGGGACGACGACTTCCGGAAGCGGTTCCAGGTGGAGGCGCGCGCGATGAGCCGCCTCACCCATCCCTGCTGCGTGTCGGTCATCGACTTCGGCGTGGATCAGGAGTCGCCGTACATGGTGATGGACTTCGTCACCGGGGACACGCTGCGGGGGCTGCTGCGCGACGGCCCGCTGCCACCCGCCCGGGCCCTGAGCGCCTTGCGGCAGGTGCTCGCGGGTCTGGCCCACGCGCATGATCAGGGCATCATCCACCGCGACATCAAGCCCGAGAACATCATCGTCACCCACGCCGTGGGGCTCGGGGAGCAGGTGCGCATCCTCGACTTCGGGCTCGCCAAGCTGCGCGACGAGGTGACGGGCATCACCTCCGGGATGATGCTGGGGACGCCGTCGTACATGGCCCCGGAGCAGATCCACGGGGAGCCGGTGGGCCCGCCCACGGACCTGTACGCCACCGGCGTGCTGCTCTACGAACTGCTCACCGGGAAGAAGCCCTTCAACGCCACCAGCAACGCGGAGCTGCTGCGCATGCAGCGCGAGGTGACGCCGCCCCGGTTGCGCGACGTCGCCCCGGACGCGGGCTTCTCCGCCGAGCTCGAAGCGACGCTGGCCAAGGCGATGGAGAAGGCCCCGGGCGACCGCTTCCAGTCCGCCACGGAGTTCCTGGCCGCGCTCGAAGGGGCCGGGGCGGGCCCGGCGGTGTTCCCCGGGGTGGCCGGGGTCGGTGATGCGACCGTGACGCCGCGCCCCTCGTCGCCCACGCCGTCACGGCCCCGGGAGGAAGTGCTCGCGACCCGGAACGCCCGGGCGCAGCCCCGTGTGACACCGGTGGGCCTTGAGGCCGAAGCCCGCGCTCCGGAGGCCCTACCGGTGGTGCCGACGGAGCTCGTGGTCAAGAAGGAGGAGTCCGAGGCCACGGTCCGGTCTGGCTCCGTTCCGCCTCCGAGCGCTCGGAGCCGCTCACGTCGGATGTGGGGTGGCGCGGCGGTGATCACCC
>NZ_RAWA01000156.1 GCF_003611675.1 Corallococcus sp. CA053C | reverse complement strand
GGGGCGCCCCTTCCGGGGGGAGGGGGCGCCTTCAACGGGAGGACTGCGGCGAAGTCAGGGCAGCGCGCCGGATGCGACCCAGCGCTGGATGAGGGCGATGCCTTGCGGATCCAACGGGCCATCCGCGGGCATGCGCAGGTCGCGCACCGCCGCGCTGATGAGCTGGGCATTGGACTTCCACAGGTCATACGTGTTCAGCGGCCGGCCGGGGCTGGTGGTGTGGCACTTGGCGCACCGGGCCTCGTGGATGGGCCGGATGTCGCGCGCGTAGCTGGGGGTGGTGGTGAGCGGCTGGTACGTGAAGGGTACCGCACGGCGCGCCTCCGTGCCGTCGTCGAAGCGCGACACCACCGACAGCGTGTGCGCACCCGGCGCCAGCGACGCGAGCGAGTACGGCTTGAGCGTGGACTCGTCCGCCTCCAGGCCGCCCAGGCTGAACAGGGGACCCGTCGAGGCGATCTCCGCTTCCGCGTCCAGCTGGAAGGCGACGCTCTTGGGCGCGGGGCCCGGCGGCAGCGTGGCGCGCAGGGCCAGGCCATCCTCCACCACCAGCATGCCCTGGTGCAGCCCCGTCACGCGCGGCACCGGCGCCTTGGTGACCGCCAGGGCCTGCCCGTTCACGTCCACCCACGCGCAGCCCGTCTCGTCCACGGCCAGCAGCGTCGGCGTGCCGGACGGCAGCCCCTCCGCCACGCCCCAGACCTTCGCGTCCGCGTCGTAGGTGTAGAGCCGATCTCCGGCGCGGGCCCAGAGGAAGCGCCCCGCGCCCATCAGCTGCTCGGGCCGGGACGGCAGCTCCACCGTGCTCCAGCCCTCCGGATCGCGGCGCAGCACGCGGGTGCTGGTAAGCACCCACACCTCGCCGGGCGTGCCGGTGCCGGCGGAGAGGCCCGCGAGCGTCACCACCGTCTCGCCGCCGCCCAGGGGCGCGTCCGTGCCACGCACCTGGTAGACGCCCGGCGCGGACGCCACCACGACGTTGAGCTTGCCCTCGCGCGCGAACCAGAGGCCCGCGAGCCCATCCTCCGCGGGGGCCGCCGTCATCGTCGTGATGCCGGTGAGGGCCTGCCCCGACAGCTTCAGCGACGCGAGCGTGCCGCCCTGCAGCTGGTACAGGCCCGTGGGGTGCGCGAGCCACGCCGCGCCATCCGCCGTCTGCGCGGTGGCGACGACGCCGGTGCCCAGCACCTCCTGCCACAGCGGTTCGATGAGCCAGCCCTGGTCCGCCAGGAACAGGCCGCTGTGGGTCTCCACCAGGGCGCTGTGCGGCCCCAGGCGGAAGGTCGCGCTCACGCTGCCGAGCGTGGCCTTGTTCTGCGGGTGCGCCGACAGGGCCGCCTTGGTGCCGTCCAGCCGCAGCCGCACGGCGGCGCCCGTGGGCGTGGCGAAGATGCCGCCGCCGGACTGGTCCGCGAAGCCCTGGGCCTGGGACAGCCCCTGGGAGCTGGGGACCTGGGTGGCCTTGAACGGCGCGGGCTTCGTCGAGTCGCTGCCCGGAGGCGCGTCGTCACCGCACGCGCCGGTCAGCAGCGCGGCGCAGAGCCACAGCGAGGGGGAGAGAAAACGCGCCGCGGTGGGGGAACCGCGGCGCTGCGGGGGACGCGAGGAGGGAGTGCTCATCAAGGCTCAGGCAAGGATGAACCGCAGCGGGTCCACCCGCGTGATGCTGTAGTCCAGCTTCGCCGAGGCCAGCACCGTCGCGATGATGTGCTCGGGGAAGATGTTGGAACCGTTCGGATCATTGGCGCCCGTGCGCAGGTCCACCGTGCCCGGGGACATGCCGATGTCGCCGCTGCGTCCCACCACCAGGTTGTGCTTGATGCCCGCGCCCATCATCAGGCAGCTGTTGGACAGGTGGTGGTCGCGGCCACCGGTGGCGTTGATGGTGGGCGTGCGAGCGAACTCGCTGAACACCAGGATGGTGGTGTGGTCCATGAAGTTGCCGCCGCTGCGGTGCGGGGTGCGGCGCAGATCATTCACCAACAGGTTCAGCGCGTCGAATCCGCCCCGCTGGTTGCCTGCCTGGGTGACCTGCGTGCCGAAGTGGGTGTCCAGGCCGCCGGCCAGGTTGATGGACACGCACTGGCTGATGCCCTTCTTCAGGGCGGTGGCCACCATGGCGGCGCGGCCGTTGGCGCTGTTGTACGGGTAGGACTGGTTGTTGAGCCCGTAGAAGTCGCGCACCTCCTGGTTGGCCGCCAGCTGGAAGCGGAACGAGTCCGACAGCTTGTTGGCCATCACGGACTGCATCTGTTCGCGGCTGTTCTCGTACGTCGTGCCCACGCCCCGCGCGGTGAGCGCCTGCTCCTCGCAGGTGACGGGCATGCCGTTGAGGTCGAGCAGCTGCTTCTCGATTTCGCTGTCCAGCGTCCGGGCCGCCGAGGGCGGATCCAGCGTGAGCACCAGGTCCCCAAGGCCGCTGACGCGCAGCGCGTTGGCGTAGCCGCCGTAGCGGTCGTTGTACGACTCCACGTTCTGCGCGATGGAGGGGATGGGCACGGCGGGCTTCATCTGCCCGACGATCTCCGTCGCGGTGGAGGAGCCGCGCGCGGCGCTGCCGATGGGCATCTTCCCGGTGAGGAAGTAGCGGTAGCCCACCTCGTGGGTGAGCGTGCTCATGTTGATGCCGCGCACCACCGTCATCAGGTCGTAGTGGTCCGACAGCGCGCCCACCGCGGGCCCGAAGGTCATCGTCGGCTTGCCGGCGCCAGCGCGCTCCTTGGGGATGATGGGCGTCTGCTGGAAGCGCGCATCCGTGGAGAGCAGGCTGTAGCCCGGCATGATGCGCGTCTCGCTGACGCGGTCCGCGGTGAACACGTCCGGGTCGCGGGGGTCGAACGCGAGCAGCTGATCCCATCCGCCAGAGAAATAGACGAACACGAAGCAGCGGTCGGGGGCGGCCAGCTCCGTCGCCTGGGCCACGGCGCGGAAGGGGATGCCTCCCAGCAGGAGGGAGCCCATGAAGCCGGCCCCCGCCTTGAGGAAGTTGCGGCGTTCAGGGATGCAGGTGTCGTCTTGGCGCGTCTTCTTCATCGCAGGCACCTTGAAGGTCAGTAGGTGATGAAGCGCGAGTCCGTCAGCATGGCGATGCATACGACCGCCAGCGCCTGGTCCCGCTTCTTGAGGGTTTCGGCGCGAGCGGCGGCCTTGCGGAAGAAGGTCGCGTAGCGCGCCAGTTCGTCACCCGACAGGGGCGAGCCCCAGAAGCGGGTGGAGAGGTAGACGAGCGTTTCGTTCACCTGCGCGTCCGTGAGCTTGTTCAAGTCGCTCATGGGCGTGGGCAGCGTGCGGCCCAGGGTGCGCAGCGACAGGTCCGGCTGCGCGATGTCCTTCTGCGCCTGCGCGATGCACACCTTGCGCGCGCCGTCGTCCAGGAAGCGGGCGAAGACGAGGTTGGGCTCGGTGTTCTCCGTGGTGATGAGCGCGTAGTCGGCGCGGCCCAGCGACTGGGCGCGGGCCTCCAGCTCATCCCACTCCATCCCCACCGCGACCTTGATGGACTCCTTCAGCTGCGCGACGGTGAGGCGCCGGGGCGCGCGCCCCACGCTGCCACCCTGGGCCTCCGGGTCCGGCAGCGGGTCGATGGAGGTGCCGTTCCCATGCGGGTTGGGGACGGGGTCCAGCTGGGCATCCAGCGGGACGGGCTTGGCGGGGACATCCACGGAGCCGCTGGTGCAGCCCGCGGCGAGCGCGAGAAGCGCGGTCAACACGAGGCGGCGCATCAGTCGATCCTCCGGTAGGCGTCGGACATCACCACGTGCTCGATGAGGGACTTGAGGCTGTGGTTGTTCTTGGCGAAGTCCTGCGACAGCGTCTGCAGGTACATCTTCTGCTCTTCCACCGTCATCGCGCGGCCGAGGAACTCGTTCCACACGCGCTTGACGGTGCAGCGCTCCAGGTCACCCGTCTCCATCATCCGCTGCACGAGCGTCTGCGGGCCGCCTTCGATGTTCTTCTCCTCCTCAGCGGTCCGGTAGAGGTACGTCTTCAAGAGGCCCAGCGAGTTGGCGCCGTCGCCGTCGAAGGCCTGCATCACGTACTGGCCGCACTCGCCGCCGCAGTTGGTGTCGCCGTTGAGCGCGCAGTCGCGGCACTTCAGGTCCAGGCGGGGGAACTGCTCCGACGGCAGGAACAGCGCGGAGCGCTCCGCGTAGCGGCCCCAGTGGGCGCCCGTGGGCTCGATGGTGGCGTGGCAGTAGTTGCAGCCGCAGCGCTTGGCCAGGTTGTTCTCCCGGTTGCAGGCGTCATCCGGGGGCGGCAGCGTGGCGTCCGCGGCCGGCGCGAAGTGCTTGCACAGGAACGCTTCGTAGAACTCGTTCACACGCGCGCGCTGGGTGGGAAAGCGGTAGAGGAACGCCGGGGTGGTGAGCACGCCGGAGTGCGTGCTGTCGCGCGTGTATTCCGACCAGGTGGTGGTGTCCGCGTACGCGACGGCGGGCAGCGTGGCCGTGTCCGCGGGGGCCTTGACGCTGAACACCGCGACGCCCTGGCGCTGGCGGTAGAACTCCGACAGCGTGCCGTTCACGAAGGAGCGGCGCGCGGTGAGGATGTTGAAGTAGGGCTCGTCGTTGCGCACCACCGCGTCGGTGATGAGCAGCGGCTCCTCGTTGAAGGCCGCGACGCGCGCGGTGTGCACTTCATTGATTTCACAGCGGCGCATCTTGTCGCCGCAGCCGCAGCTGCGGTCGCTGTTGAAGCGGCCCGTCTCGCAGGACTCGTTGGTGTACGGGTTGGTGGCGCGGTTCTGCGCCTCGATGGCGCACACCTTCACGGGCTCCGTGGCGGTGGACCAGTAGGGCTGCACGCTGGTCGTCACGTAGCCTTCACGCTGGATGCAGCCGCGCTGCGGCACCCAGGTGCCGTTGATGTTGTTGCGCTTCGCCATGTCGAACGTGCAGCGATCCAACCGCTCCAGGTTCGGCTTCGTCTCCGGATTCGGGTGCACCCACGCGGTGATGACGCCCGTGTCCGGGAACGGCTTCAGCACGTTGGTGGACGTCTTCACCGGGTCCGGCAGGCACAGGTAGGACACCGACTGGCCGGCGGCGCTGCTGTAGCGGTTGTCGCAGAAGTTCACGTACTTGCCGTACGTCGCGTGGGCCTTCAGCGCGTTGCAGTCCGCGAACTTCAGCTCCGGTTCGGTGGCGGCCGGGTCCAGCGCGCGGCACTGGTAGTAGTTCGGGTCGTAGTCGTAGCTGACCGGCAGCGGCACGCCCTGCGGGTCCCGACAGGTGGTGGGCGTCAGCGAGTGGGGGTCCTGCGGGTTCGCCTTGCAGTTGTCCTGCTCGATTTCACCGTCACAGCGCGGACCCTGGCTGCCGCGCAGGTTGTTGGCGTTGTTGCCGGCGAAGCTCAGCGGCGTGCCGGAGACCCGGTAGTCGCCGTTGCCCTGCACGCTCTGGGTGATGTTGGAGCGCAGCAGCGCGCGGTGGAACTCGCGCATCCGGGCATAGAAGGGTTCCTGGCCCATCATCTTGCGGACGTCGTCCGCGGTGACGGAGCCCTTGGCCTGGAAGGCCTTGTACTCCTCCATGGTGGGAGGCCGACCCAGAAGGTCGAGGGAGAGCTGACGCAGGTGCCGCTCCAGAGGTACTTTCGCCACAGGCGCGCACACCGCTTCTTCAGCGGACGCGGGCAGGGCGAGCAGGAGGGCGGCGCTCGCCAGGGGGGCAAGGCAACGCACGCTGAACACGGTGAACCTCCGAGAGGGGGGGTCGGGGGCGACGCAGGAAGCAGGAGTATGAAGGAATTTCCGGTTTGAGGTCCAGTTGACCTTACCGATTCCATTCGCCCGACATGTACGTCCACGGAGCATCCACCCCGGCGAAGGAGTTGCACGGGGGCGGTAGCGCGGGCCACAAGGGGGCATGTCCAACGCCGCACTCGGGCTGACTCCCCCTTCGTCGCCGTCGCGCGACCGGTCCTTCTTCATCGCCATTGGCGTGGTGTCCGCCGGGGCGCTGGCGCTGCTCGCGTGGCTCTTGCTCATCCGCAAGGGGAGCGCGGAGATGGGCGTGGACCTGCGCTTCATGCCGGCGGTGAACGCGGGGTTCAACGCGACGGCGGCGGTGCTGCTCCTGGGCGGGTGGATCGCGATCAAACGCGGCGCGCGGCGGGTGCACCAGAACCTGATGGTGAGCGCCTTCGCGGCGTCCGCGCTGTTCCTGGTGGGCTACCTCGCCTACCACTTCGTGCACGGGGACACGCGCTACGTGGGCGACTTCCGGGGGCTGTACCTGACGCTGCTGGCCAGCCACGTGCTGCTGTCCATGCCGGTGCTGCCCCTGGCGCTCGTGGCCTTCTACTTCGCCTGGCGGCAGCAGTTCACCCGGCACCGCAAGGTGACGCGGTGGCTGGCGCCCATCTGGCTCTACGTGTCGGTGACGGGCGTGGTGGTGTTCTTCATGCTGCGCGGCTCCATCCCCGCGGTGCCCTGAGGGACCGCGTCACTGTTCGGGGTGCTCGGAGCGGGACGCGCCGTGCGCCGCCGGGCCCGAGGCGTAGACCTTCCGGGGCAGGCGCACGGTGAAGGTGGAGCCCCGGCCCTCCTCGCTCTCCACGGAGAGCGAGCCCCCGTGCAGCTCCACCAGGCGGCGCGCGCTGGCCAGGCCCACGCCGCTGCCGGACACGTCCTGGGACACGTTGCGGCCGCGGCGGAAGCGCTCGAAGACGAAGGGCAGGTCCGCGGCCGGGATGCCGATGCCCTGGTCCACCACGTCGAGCCGCACCTCCTGCCGCAAGTCGCCCTCCTCCACCGACAGGCGCACGGTGACGGGGGTGCCCTCCGCGCTGTACTTCACCGCGTTGCCCATCAGGTTCTCCAGCACGCGCTCCAGCGCGCGCGCGTCCCAGTCGCCGGTGAAGTCGCGGCCCTCCGGCGCCTCCAGGACGAAGGGGTGGCGCGCCGCGTGGGTCTCCTGCTCGCGCACCTTGGCGCGCACCAGGTCGAGCAGGTCCAGGGGCTCGCGCTGGAGCGGCTGCTCCTGGCCGCGCGTCACCTCCAGGAAGTGGGCGATGAGCTCCCCCATGCGGTGCGCGGCGCGCACGAGGTGGCCCAGCCGCGTCTCCAGCGCGGGCGTCATCACCGCGGCGGGGATCTGCCGGCGCAGCACCTGGGCGTTGAGCGTCATGATCTGCAGCGGGCCCTTGAGGTCGTGCGTCGCCAGCGCGAAGAGCTCGTCGCGCACGGCCAGCGCGTCCCGGGCGGCGGCCTCGGCGCGCTCGGCCCGCAGGCGGCGCGCTTCCAGCTCGCGCGTCATGCGCACCGTCTCCACCGCGGCGCGCAGGCTGCGGCGCAGGCGCTCCGGGCTGAAGGACGCCTTGACGAGGTAGTCCTGGGCCCCGGCCTTCATCGCCTCCACCGCCACGCGCTCGTTGCCGCTGCCGGTGAGCACCACCACGGCGGGCTGGTGGGGCAGCTCCATCCCCGACAGCGCCTGGAGCATGGCCACGCCGTTCATGCCGGGCAGGTGGTAGTCGAGCAGCATCGCGTCCGGGGTGTTCGTGGACAGGAACGCCAGCGCCTCCTCGGCGGAGGACACCTGCGACACCTCCCAGTGCATGTCCGGGTCGCGCGCCAGGGCGCGGCTGACCGCGAACCGGTCCGCGGTGCCGTCATCGACGAGCAGCACGTGCAGGCTCATGCGCCCTGTGCCTCCGGCGTGGGCAGGCGCGCGGCCTGGAACCAGAAGGCGTACAGCGCCTCCGCGGTGGCCTGGAGCTGCGGGCCAATCTGCGGCTTGAAGAGGTAGCTGTTGGCCCCGTCCGCGTAGGCGCCGTCCACGTCCTCCGCGTCCTGGGAGCTGGAGTAGATGATGACCGGGATGGGGCGCAGGCGCGGATCCGCCTTCAGCGTGGAGAGCACCTGACGCCCCCCGATGCCGGGCAGGTGCAGGTCCAGCAGGACGAGGCAGGGCTTGCGCGCCGCCGCGTAGGCGCCCCGCCGGTAGAGGTAGTCCAGGGCGCTCTCGCCGTCGCTCACGCGCACCACCGGCAGCGGCAGCCTGCGCGCGATGCGCTCGAGCGCCTCCGCGTCCGGATCACTGTCCTCCACGAGCAGCAGCGGCACACTCATCCTCGGGATTCCTCGCCGAGCGTGAAGAAGAAGGTCGAACCCCGCCCCGGCGCGGAGTCCACCCACAGCGTCCCCCCGTGCAGCGTCACCAGCCTGCGCGAGATGGCGAGCCCCGCTCCCGTCCCACCGCCGTAGGCCTGCGCGGGGTGCAGGCGGCGGAACAGCTCGAAGATGGCTTCATGGAACTGGGGCGCGATCCCGATGCCCGGGTCCTTCACGTAGAAAATGTAGGGCGCCACCACGTGCGCCGCCGCCTCCGGCCGCGTTTCTCCCGGCGCGAAGAAGCCCACCTCCACCCAGCGGCGCTCGCCCGTCTGGTACTTGGCCGCGTTGGTGATGAGGTTGGCCCACACCTGGCGGATGCGGACGGCGTCACACGCCACGGTGGGCAGCCGGCGGGGCAGGCGCACCTCCACCCTGCCCTCCTGCAGCCGCGCGCCCAGCGTGCGCAGCACGTCGTCCACCAGGGCCTGGTGGTCCGTCTCCTCCCACGACAGCTCCAGTTGGCCCAGGCGGCTGTACTCGAAGAGGTTGTCGAGCAGCTCGTAGGTGCGCTTCGCGAGCCACGCCAGCGACTCCAGCTGCGCGCGGCCGACCTCCCCGAGCAACGGGCCGAAGTCCTCCTGGAGGAAGGAGCTGTACTGGAGGATGCCGCGCAGGGGCTCCTTCAAGTCGTGCGCCACGGTGCCGCCGAAGGCGTCCAGCTCCGCGTTGGAGCGGGCCAGCTCGCGCGACAGCCCGGCCAGCTCCTCCGCGTGCCGCAGCACCACGCCCACCAGCGCGCCCTTGAGCGCGCGCGCCGCCTCCAGGTCCTGCGCCGTCCACGGCAGCGACGCGCCGCGCACGTCCTCGCGCCACACCTGGAAGGACGCACGCGGGTGCAGCCGCGAGTGTCCTGGCGCCGGGCGCACGGGCTTGTGGGGGTTGCCTGCCCACGCCACGGTGCGCGCCACCTCCGGCCGGAACCAGAGCGCGAAGTGAGGCACCGCGGGATCCAGGCGCACGGCCAGCAGGCCCGCCGCCACGTCCGTGCGGGCGGCCATCGCGGGATGCGTCCCGCCCAGGCGGTCGGTGAACCACAGGTCGTCCTGCAGCTCCTGTTCGGAGAGCCACGACACCAGGGCCTGCACCTCCGCTTCCGGCGGCGTGGCGCCCAGCAGCAGGGGGGCCTTGCCCAGCCCGGAGCTCGCGCCCAGCACCAGCGCCACGCCGCGCGCGCCGGTGAGCTCCATCAGCAGCGGGGCGTGTCCTTCCAGGAGCCGGGCGGGGTTGCGCTCGCCCAGGCCGGGCATCACCAGCATGTTGAGCAGCGAGGCGCGGCGCGCCTGGGCCGCGGCCTCCTTGCCGCGCTCCTCGGCGGCGAGCTGGAGCGACAAGAGCCGCGCCAGCACCTCCGACGCCTGCCGCCGCACGGCCGACACCCGCCGGGGCGTCAGGTGGTGGCAGGCCATGAGCCCCCAGAGCTGGCCATCCCGCAGGAGCGACACGCTGAAGGACGCGCCCACGCCCATGTTGCGCAGGTACTCCAGGTGGACCTCGGACACGCTGCGCAGGGCCGCGCCGGACAGGTCCAGCGGTTGGCCGGTGTCCGGGCGGGTTTCGGGCACCAGGCCCACGACCTTCGCGTCCACGTCCGCGATGAGGCGCACGAGGTTGCGCGTGTAGAGGGCGCGCGCCTGCACGGGGATGTCGCTCGCCGGGAAGTGCAGCCCCATGAAGCGCTCCACGCCCTCGCGCACGCTCTCCGCCACCACCTCGCCGTGCCAGTCCGGGTGGAAGCGGTACACCATCACCCGGTCGAAGCCGATGAGGGCCCGCATCGCCTCCGCGGCCTCCTGGAGCAGCGCGGCCACGCCCCGCGCCCGCGCCAGCGGCGACACCAGCCGGTTGACGGCGACGAGGGCGCTCTCCTCGTCGTCCGCGCCCACCTCCGACAGCGGCTCCAGCTCCAGCACGCGCAGGCCGCCGCTCTCATGCAGCAGCGCGGAGCAGGGGTGACCGCCGGCCTCCACGGTGACGGGGCCCAGGGCCGCGCCCGCCTCCACGCGCGCGAGCGTGTCCGGCGACAGCACGCGGGCCAGGGGCTGACCCAGCAGCGCTTCGGGCCTGACGCCCAGCAGCGTGGCGGCGTTGGCGCTCACCACGGCGAGGGGGTTGTTCCCTCCCTGCTCGAAGGCGACGAGCACGCCCCGGGGCTGGATGCCGCCCAACAGGTGGATGGGCTCGCGGTCGCAGAGGCTGAGGTCGGCGTCAGAGACGGGCAGGGACATCGGGGTTCTCTCGCGTCATCCACGCCGCGAAGGCGTCGAAGGTGTCGCGGGCGCCCTGGATGACGGCCGCATCGAAGGTGTCGGAGGCGGCCCTTTCGGACGCCCGGGTGACGACGTCGCCAAAAGCCCTCCACATCGGCCCCACCTGATCTCCGTAGGCGCGGAAGAAGGCGAAGTCGCCCACGCGCGAGCCCTCGCCGAAATGGCGCGTCAGGTGGCGCAGGATGAGCTGCCCGCCCAGCGTGGAACCCTCCAAGACATAGGCACAGCCCAGCGCTTCGGCGAGCCCTGGCAGGTCCGGCAGCGCGGAAGCGCGCGGCAGCTGTGCGAGCGAGGCCGTGTCGTGCCCCAGGGCGCGCAGGTCCGCCTCCAGGAGCGGCGTCTTCCAGCGCGCGTCGAGCGCCAGCGCCGTCTTCACCTCCGACAGCGGTGCGGCGAGGCGCGCCTCCAGGGGCAGATAGAGGCCGTAGAAGTCCTCCAACTGACGCTGGTAGTCGCCGGGCGTCAGGTGCGCGTCCATCAGCCGCACCGCACCCTCCGTGCGCTCGTGGTGCGGGCGCGTCTCCGTCTTCAGCCGCTGAAGCAGTCGCAAGGTCTCCTGAGGATGGGAAGCAGCGCGTCGTGGGGGAACAACCATTTGCCCGGAATGTTGTCCGTTCATCCGTTCACCGGCGGGTGCCCGCGGCCTTCAACGCGCTGTGGGGAACCCGACTGCCGGCCTGTCTCCCCGTCCCCACTCCGCGCCGGCCAACAACCCCCTGCGCCGCCCTGCCTTTACGGCCTGCGACACGGCGCGTTAGCCTGAGTGCTCAACAGCTTGCCTTCCCGCGTCATGCGGGAAAGGAGTCCCGATGTCGTTCACCCCCCCCCGGCGCTACGGCCTGTATGAGCCGGAGACCGAGCACGACGCCTGCGGTGTGGGGTTCGTGGCCCACCTGAGGGGTCAGCGGTCGCGCGGCATCGTGGAGGACGCGCTGGAGCTGCTGAACCGGCTGAGCCACCGCGCCGCCGCGGGACGCGATCCGGAGACCGGTGACGGCGCCGGCATCCTGGTGCAGCTGCCCCACCGCTTCTTCAACCACGAGGCGCCGAAGCTGGGCTTCGAGCTGCCGCCCCGCCGTCAGTACGGTGTCGCGCAGGTGTTCCTGCCGCCGGAGCCGGAGGCGAGAGCCGCGTGCGAGGCGCTGTTCGGGGACGTGGTGGAGGAGGAGGGCCAGCGGCTGCTCGGGTGGCGCGATGTGCCGGTGGCGCCGGAGGAGCTGGGGCCGCTGGCGCGGCAGGTGGCGCCGGTCATCCGGCAGCTCTTCATCGCGCGCAGACGGGTGGTGCCCAGCGCGTTCGAGCGCAAGCTGTACCGCATCCGCAAGCTGGTGGAGAACCGCGTGCTGGCGCGCGGCGTGGATCCGCAGGGGCGCTTCCACGTGGCCAGCTGTTCGTCGGAGACGCTCATCTACAAGGGGCTGCTATTGCCCAAGCAGTTGCCGCGCTTCTTCGCGGACCTGCGGCACCCGGAGTTCGTCAGCGCGCTGGCGCTGGTGCACTCGCGCTTCTCCACCAACACGTTCCCCACGTGGGAGCTGGCGCAGCCGTTCCGCTTCATCGCGCACAACGGTGAAATCAATACACTGCGTGGCAACCGCAACTGGATGACGGCGCGGCGCGGGCTGCTCCAGACGGCGAAGCTGGGCGGGAGCCTGGAGCCCTTGTGGCCCATCATCGTCCCGGGCAAGAGCGACTCCGCGCAGTTCGACAACATGGTGGAGCTGCTCTACCTGGGCGGCCGCACCCTGCCCCACGCGATGATGATGATGATCCCCGAGGCGTGGGAGGGTCACAAGGAGATGGCCGACGAGCGGCGCGCCTTCTACGAGTACTCCGCGTCGCTGCTGGAGCCGTGGGACGGGCCGGCGGCCATCGCCTTCACCGACGGGCAGCTCATCGGCGCCACGCTGGACCGCAATGGCTTGAGGCCCGCGCGCTACCTGGTGACGGAGGACGACCGCATCATCCTCGCGTCGGAGACGGGCGTCATCGACGTGCCCCCATCGCAGGTGCGCCGCAAGGGGCGGCTGACGCCGGGCCGCATGCTGCTGGTGGACACCACCGAAGGGCGCATCATCGAGGACGAGGAGGTGAAGCGCGAAATCACCACGCGCTGGCCCTACCGCCGCTGGCTCCAGCGCAACGTCTTCACCTTCGAGGACCTGCCCGCCGTCCCCGCGCCCGCGCGCGTGAAGGGCGAGACGCTGTGGCGGCTGCAGCGCGCGTTCGGCTACACGGACGAGGACGTGCGCACCACGCTGGTGCCCATGGCCGAAGGTGGCAAGGAGCCCACGGGCTCCATGGGCACCGACACGCCGCTCGCGGTGCTGAGCGACCAGGCCCCCACCCTCTTCAACTACTTCCACCAGTTGTTCGCGCAGGTGACGAACCCGCCCATCGACCCGCTGCGTGAAGCGCTGGTGATGACGCTGGCCACCGCGCTGGGACCGGAGGGGAACACCTTCGAGGAGACGCCCGAGCAGTGCCACCGGCTGTCCCTGCCGGGGCCCATCCTCACCAACGGGCAGCTGGCGCGCCTCGCGAACCTGCGCGGTGACACGGGCCTGTTCGAGCCGCGTCCCTTGAGCCTGCTGTACCCGCACGCGGGCGGCGCGGCGACGGCGCTGGAGGTCGCGGTGGAGCGGCTGTGCATGGCGGCGGTGGACGCGGTGGACGCGGGCGCGAGCATCCTCGTCCTGAGCGACCGCGGCGTGGACGCGGCGCACGCGGCCATCCCCGCGCTGCTGGCCGTGTCGGCGGTGCACCAGCGGCTGGTGCGCGACGGAACGCGCATGTACACGGGCATCGTGCTGGAGACGGCGGAGGCGCGCGAGGTGCACCACTTCGCGTGCCTGTTCGCCTACGGCGTGTCCGCGGTGAACCCGTACCTCGCGCTGGACACGCTGCGCGCGCTGGCGGACGCGGGCGAGCTGAAGGCGGACGCGGACAAGGCCCAGGCGCAATACATCCACGCGCTGGAGGAGGGCCTGCTCAAGGTGATGTCCAAGATGGGCATCTCCACGCTCCAGTCGTACCGGGGCTCGCAGCTCTTCGAGGCGGTGGGGCTCCAGCGCTCCCTCATCGAGAAGCACTTCACCGGCACGCCGTCGCGGGTGGAGGGCGTGGGCCTGCCGGAATTGGGCCGTGAGGTGTCCGAGCGCCACGCGCGCGGCTTCGGTCCGGCGGCGGACGCGGAGGAGGGCCTGTTGCCGGTGGGCGGGCAGTTCCGCTGGCGCCGGCAGGGCGAGCGGCACAAGTGGAACCCCGCCACGGTGGCGAAGCTCCAGGCGGCGGTGCGCGCGGACGACGCGGCGCTGTTCCAGGAGTATTCGAAGCTGGCGGACGACGAGACGCGGGAGCACAGCAACCTGCGCGGCCTGCTGGACGTCGCGACGGACAGGTGCACGCCGGTGCCGCTGGACGAGGTGGAGCCCGCGCTGTCGCTGGCGCGGAGGTTCGTCACCGGGGCCATGTCCTTCGGCTCCATCAGCGCGGAGGCGCACGAGACGCTGGCCATCGCGATGAACCGGTTGGGCGGCAAGTCCAACAGCGGCGAGGGC
Organism: Corallococcus sp. CA053C; assembly: GCF_003611675.1. Lineage (GTDB taxonomy): Bacteria > Myxococcota > Myxococcia > Myxococcales > Myxococcaceae > Corallococcus. Next base: position 5,968 of record NZ_RAWA01000156.1, on the reverse strand, counting down.
GGCGAGGAGGCGCGCCGGTACGCGAAGGAGCCGAACGGGGACTCGCGCCGCAGCGCCATCAAGCAGGTGGCGAGCGCGCGCTTCGGCGTCACCGCCGAGTACCTGGTCAACGCGGACGAGCTTCAAATCAAGATGGCCCAGGGCGCCAAGCCCGGCGAGGGCGGACAGCTCCCGGGCCACAAGGTGGATGAGCGGATCGCGCGCGTGCGCTGGTCCACGCCGGGCGTGACGCTCATCTCCCCGCCGCCGCACCACGACATCTACTCCATCGAGGACCTGGCGCAGCTCATCTACGACCTCCAGTCCGTCAACGCGAAGGCGCGCGTGAGCGTGAAGCTGGTGAGCGAGGTGGGCGTGGGCACCATCGCCGCGGGCGTCGCCAAGGCGGGCGCGGGCTGCGTGGTCATCGCCGGCTACGAGGGCGGCACGGGCGCCTCTCCCCTCTCCAGCCTCCAGCACGCGGGGCTGCCGTGGGAGCTGGGGCTGGCGGAGACGCAGCAGGTGCTGGTGCACAACGGCCTGCGCTCGCGGATCCGCGTGCAGGTGGACGGCGGCCTGCGCACCGCGCGCGACGTGCTGGTGGCGGCGCTCCTGGGCGCGGAGGAGTTCGGGCTCGCCACCGCGAGCCTCGTCTCCGTGGGCTGCATCATGCTGCGCAAGTGCCACCTCAACACCTGCTCCGCGGGCATCGCCACGCAGGACCCGGCGCTGCGCGAGCGCTACCAGGGCACCCCTGAGAACGTGGTGAGCTTCTTCATGCTGCTCGCCGAGGACCTGCGCCGGCAGATGGCGCAATTGGGTGTCCGGCGGCTGGAGGAGCTGGTGGGCCGCGTGGACCTCTTGCGCCAGCGCGCGGCGGTGGACCACTGGAAGGCGCGCAAGGTGGACCTGTCCGCGCTGCTCACCGCGCCGGCCGCGCCGGCCTCCGAGCCCCGGCACTGCGACGTGCCGCACCGCAAGGACGTGTCGGACCACCTGGACCACGAGCTGCTGGCGAAGGCGCAGTCGGTGCTCGCGGGCGGGCCTCCGCTGCTGCTCAACCTGCCGGTGAGCAACACACACCGCGCGGTGGGCGCGATGCTGTCGGGAGAGATTGCCCTCCGCCACGGCGCGCAGGGGCTGCCGGACGGCAAGCTGCGGGTGAAGCTGAAGGGCTCCGCGGGCCAGAGCTTCGGCGCGTTCCTGGCGGCCGGGGTGACGCTGGAGCTGGAGGGCGACACCAACGACTACCTGGGCAAGGGGCTCTCCGGAGGCCGCGTCATCGTCTATCCGCCCGAGGGCAGCCGCTTCACCTCCGAGGAGAACGTGCTCGTGGGCAACACGGTGCTCTACGGGGCGACGGCCGGCGAGGTGTACCTGCGGGGGCTCGCGGGCGAGCGCTTCGCGGTGCGCAACAGCGGCGCGCAGGCGGTGGTGGAGGGCGTGGGCGACCACGGCTGCGAGTACATGACGGGCGGCGTGGTGGTGGTGCTGGGACAGACGGGCCGCAACTTCGCGGCCGGAATGAGCGGCGGCACGGCCTACGTGCTGGACCGCGAGCGCAGCTTCCGCGAGCGCTGCAACCTGGAGATGGTGGAGCTGGAGTCGCTGGTGGACGAGTCCGAAATCTGGCTCGTGCACGGGATGATTGAACGCCACCTGCACCACACCGGCAGCGCGCTGGCACGGCGGGTGCTCGACAACTGGGAGCTGATGGTGCCGCAGTTCATGAAGGTGATGCCCACCGACTACAAGCGCGTGCTCCAGGCGCGGCGCGCGGCACGGCGTCCACCACCTGCCACGGGTGTACAACAGCAACTCCATATCGTTGGCGGGGGCGTCTAGTCATGGGCAAGCCCACGGGTTTCGTCGAGTGGCCGCGCATGACCGCCCCCAAGCGGGACAAGGCGGAGCGCCTGGAGGACTGGCGCGAGCTGGTCCTGCCGCTGGGGCCGGACGAGGCGAAGCGGCAGGCGGGACGCTGCATGGACTGCGGCATCCCGTTCTGCCACCAGGGCTGTCCCCTGGGGAACCTCATCCCGGACTTCAACGACGCGGTGTACCGGGGCCAGTGGAAGGAGGCGTACCAGGTGCTCAGCCGCACCAACGCCTTCCCCGAGTTCACCGGGCGCCTGTGCCCCGCGCCGTGCGAGGCCGCGTGCGTGCTGGCCATCGACCGGGACGCGGTGACCATCGAGCAGATGGAGAAGGAGATTTCCGAGCGCGCCTTCGCGGAGGGCTGGGTGAAGCCCCGGCCTCCGGCGCGGCGCACGGGCAAGCGCGTGGCGGTGGTGGGCTCCGGGCCCGCCGGGCTCGCGGCGGCGGCGCAGCTCAACGCCGCGGGGCACAGCGTCACCGTGTACGAGCGGGACGCGCGAGCGGGCGGGCTGCTGCGCTACGGCATCCCCGACTTCAAGCTGGAGAAGGCGGTGCTGGACCGGCGCATCGCGCTGATGGAGGCGGAGGGCATCGTCTTCCGCGTCGGCGAGGACGTGGGCGCGACGAAGGGCTTCCGCGCGCTGCGCGAGCAGTACGACGGGCTGATGCTGGCCATGGGCGCGCGGCGGGCCCGTGAGCTGGACGTGCCGGGACGCGAGCTTTCCGGCGTGGTGCAGGCGATGGACTTCCTGGAGCACCAGAACCGCGTGGTGACGGCGGGCGCGACGCCGGACGCGCGGCTGGAGGCGACGGGCAAGCGGGTCATCATCCTGGGCGGCGGCGACACGGGCTCGGACTGTCTGGGCACGGCGCTGCGTCAGGACGCGGCGAGCGTGATGCAGGTGGAGCTGATGCCCGCGCCGCCGTCGGTGCGCGCGCAGGGCAACCCGTGGCCGCGCTGGCCGCTGGTGTTCCGCACGTCGTCCAGCCAGGAGGAGGGCGGCGAGCGCGCCTTCGCCATCCTCACCAAGCGGCTGGAGGGCGAGGACGGCCAGTTGAAGCGGCTGCACGCGGTGCAGGTGGAGGTGCAGCGCGAGCCGGGCGGCGCGCCGAAGCTGGTGGAGGTGCCGGGCTCCGAGCAGGTGTTCGACGTGGACCTGCTGGTGCTGGCCATGGGCTTCACCGGGCCGGAGACGGGGAAGCTGGAAGAGGAGCTGGGCGTGGCGCTGTCGCCGCGCGGCACGGTGCGCGTGGACGCGAAGTTCGCCACGTCGGTGCCGGGCGTGTACTGCGCGGGCGACGCGAGCCGGGGCGCGAGCCTCATCGTCTGGGCGCTCGCGGACGGGCGCGAGGCGGCGCGCGCGCTGGACACCTGGCTGTCCGGCACGTCGTCCGTGCTGCCCACGCGCGGACAGGACTGCGCGTTCTGAAGAGAGGGGTACGGGGCCCTGGCTTCACACGGGACCCGCACCCCGGGTAACATCCTGGGCTGAACCTCCCGGCTTCTTGGGGATGCCGGGTGAGCTTCAGCCAGGATCGAATCATGACCCGTCGCATTGGGGGCGCCGGAACAGGCCCATCGCCGCTCTCGCGGTCCGCACGCACCACGCCTCCGCCTGCGCCCAAGGGGGCCCTGAAGAACACGGCGGCGACCGCGTCCACGAACCTCCGCGAGGCCCGCTACGAGAGCCGCTTCGAGGAGACGGACGCCGCCCGGCCCAAGCCCCAGGCGGAGGGCGCCAAGGCCGGTGCCAAGGCGGGTGCCAGGGCCGGCGCCAAGGCGGGTGCCAGGGCCGGCGCCGCGGCCCCCAAGGAGGCGCCGAAGCTCCCCGCGGACGTACGCAAGACGCTGGACCAACAGCTCGCGCTCCATCCGAAGAACAGCGCGGCGTGCAAGACGCTCAACGCGCTCGCCGCCTCCCCCGGCTTCCAGGGGATGAAGGAGGCGGATCAGCAGAAGCTGCTGAAGTACGTGGGCGGCACCAACCTGGACCTGTCCGGGCCCGCGCGCTCGGCGCTGGACAAGAAGCTGGGCTCCGACGCCTTCAAGAAGGCGGACGCGGGCAAGCAGACCGCGCAGCTCCAGAAGTTCCTCACGGATCAGCCCGCCACGCCGGACGTGGTGGCGCCCCAGAAGGACGCCTTCAAGGACAAGCGGCTGCCCTACAAGCTGCACGGGCCGTCGAACGTGAAGGACATCGCGTTCCAGGGCGGCAAGGCCGACGCCGTGAAGTACGAGGTGGAGGTGGACGGGAAGAAGATCCCCGTCTACCTGCCCAAGAAGGCGGACAAGACCTCCACCCACAGCATCGACGAGGTGGCCAAGGGGCTCGCCGCGCTGCCCAAGTCCAGCCGCGCGCTCGTCAAGGAGGTGCTGGTCGAGGGCAAGCCGAACCCCGACGACGCCTACTGGGCCAAGGAGTACAACGACCCCAACTTCTCCTCGTACATGACGGCGGGCGCCGACGGAGTCATCAACGTCTACCCGAGCAAGCCGAAGCAGTCCCAGGACTACCTCGACGGCACGATGATCCACGAGACGGGCCACACGCTCTCCATCAAGCAGTGGGGCGACAGCGACAGCGACAAGCGCTGGGATGGTTGGAAGGCGGCCATCAAGAGCGATGGAATCGTGCCTTCGAAGTACGCGAAGGCGGCCCCGGGCGAGGACTTCGGCGAGACGCTCCAGCTCTACCAGCAGGTGAAGGGCACGCCGAAGGAAGCGGAGGTCCGGGCGATGATGCCCGAGCGCTTCAAGATCATCGACTCGCTGCTCGCCGAGAAGCCGAAGCCATGAGGCGCGGGAATGAGAGGAGCTTCAGGTCATGAGTGAGCCCAAGCATCCGGGAACCATCCAGTTCGTCGACGGCGCGACCCAGCAGGTGACCAAGACCGTCGACGCCACGGAGGTTCCACTCTCCATCCGCTTCGCGAAGAACGAAGCGGGCGAGCTGGTGCCCGTCGTGAAGATCGTCGCCTTCCAGGAAGGGGACCGCAGAACGCTGCGCGAGTATGGGCCGGAGGGCCAGTTCCTCCGCTCCACCGTGCAGCTGCGGAACGCCCCCCGGTGAGTCCCGGCGAGGTCCGCGCCTCCCGGAGGGCCTTCGCGGCGCTGGTGGTCGCCAGCGCCCTCGCCTGCTCCCGACCCGCGGCGCCGCCTCCGGCGCCCGCGGAGCCGGCACCGCCCGCGCCTCCTGCGCAACCCGCGCGGCCCCTGGTGGCACCAGGCATCTACAACGGCCGGCCTCCGCACCACGTGGGCCTGTTGCAGTTGAAGGTGCGGGAAGACGGGACCGCGACGCTGCTGCACGTCGTGTCCGTCCACCTGCCCCCGGTCGAGCTGGAGCGCCGCGAGGTGCGACTGGAGCGGGGACCGGAGGGCCGCATCTGCCTGAGCCCGGAGCCCGAGGCGCTGGAGCCCTGTCTGACGCTCGGCGCGGACGGGGGCCTGAACGTCAGGACCCGCGAGGAGGACGCGGAGGGCCTCCCCGTCCTCCTGAAGCGTGAGCCCTCGCCGTAGGCCTTGTCAGTGGACGAAGACCTCCGGCGGCCGGAGCAGGCCGAGCGGCGTGTCCCGGAGGTCCGCCTTGAAGACGGGGCGCAGGTCCAGGAGCTGCTTCACCGTCGCGACGTCACGGATGGGCCCCACGTTGAACGACGGCGGGCGTGAGCCGGGGGCCACGTCGAAGGGCACCGCTCCGGTGAGCACCTCCATCCGGCGCAGGAAGCCCGGCTCCGGTGCAAGGAAGACACCGCAGGTGGAGCAGGCGGCCAGGTCGTACAGCACCTGGTGACGGCGCAGCAGGTCCGCGAACGGCCACGACGGCACCGAGGCGCCGAACTGCGCGTCCGGGACGAGGAACATGGAGCCCGCGCCACCGCCCGTCAGGAACTTCGACAGCCTCGCCGGGATGCCCGAAGTGGGGCTGATGTGCGTGAAGGCGATGTTGGTGACGCCGGAGAAGTCGTTGGTGCCCGTGTCCTTGAAGTGGCAGCCGTTGCAGGTGTTGCTGGAGAACTCCTTGCGCGCGCAGACCTCGCTGGCATTGGTGGGCAGCACGTTGAGGGCGGACCAGTGGGTGGCCATGCGCTGGTGGCCCCGCCCACCCAC
>NZ_RAWA01000155.1 GCF_003611675.1 Corallococcus sp. CA053C | reverse complement strand
GTCCGAGACGGCTTCGAGAAGACGCGCCCGTCGGGAGGCCGTCCGGCCGTCGAACTCCAGCCGCCTCCGCCTCCTCCTGCCCCCGAGGAGAAGCCCGCCGAGCAGAAGGCAGCCGCTCCGAAGCCGAAGCCGAAGAGCTGGTTGGGCAAGGCCGGCGACATGGGCAAGGACCTCGTGGGCGACGTGAAGAACAAGGCCGTCGAGGTGAAGAACAAGGTCGTGGAGGAGGGCAAGGAGCTCGCGAGCGACGTGAAGAACACGGTCGTCGAGGTGAAGGACAAGGTGGTGGAGGAAGGCGGCAACGCCGTCGACGCGATCAAGAGCAAGGTCGAGGAGTGGACGGGGGCCGTCGACTACAAGGAGCGCATCGACGACCTCGGGCCCGGCGACACGTACACCCTCCACGTGGGAGGCGACGTCAGCGTCGAGACCGGCAAGGCCTACGCGAAGGCGGAGCTCGAGTGCACGCGCAATGACAATGGCGAGTACATCGTGTCCGCCGATGGCGAGCTGGGCGCCGGCCTGTACGGCATGGTCGGCGGGAGCGTGGGTGCGAGGGCCAAGGTCGAGGGCGAGGCCACCGCCGGCGTCGGCGCGAAGGTGGAGATGAAGTTCGCTTCCGCCGAAGAGGCGAAGCGGGCCATGGACACGCTCGTGCGCTCGACCGGGCCGGGCAGCGCGCTGCTGGGGGCGCCCGATGCCAAGGACCTCGAGTTCTCCATGAAGCACGTCTCCGCCGTCGAGGTGCGCGGCGACGCGGCCGCGAAGCTCGCCGCAGAGGCGGGCGCGGGCGTCCGGGGCGCGGCGGACGTGGGCGCGTTCGCCGAAGGGGGCGTGGAGCTCAAGGTCGCGGCGCGCATCGAGTTCGATGCCGACCGCAAGCCCTCCCTGATCATCAAGGAAGAGATCTCCGGGAGCGTGTCCGCGGGGGCCGAGGCCGGCCTTCCCGGAGGCCAGACGAAGAGCGGTGCGCAGAAGAACAGCATGTTCGGCCAGGAGCTCTCCGGGAGCATCCAGGGCTCGCTCACCATCGAGACGAAGGTGGACATGCCGGGCAACGTGGATCCGCTCAAGCTCGTCCAGGATCCCGTGGGAGCGCTGGCCGACGTGGGCAAGCAGCAGCTGCGCTCGCTCGAGACCACCGCCACCGTGAAGGTGCAGGCGGAAGGAAAGGCCGGGGACGTCGTCGCGGGCGGCGTGGAGGGCACGTTCGCCATCAAGATGAACGCCGGCCAGGCGCTCGACGCCCTCGACGCCAAGGTGTTCGACGCCGCGCTCCACGGCGACTTCGGCACGGCCGCCGCGGCGAGCAGCGATGTCTCGCAGGTGGAGGCGACCGTCACGCAGTACAAGAGCGAGGGCGTGAGCGCGGCGCCCGAGTTCAAGATCATGGGCACCGGCGTCAAGGCGGACTTCTCCGCGAAGACCCGCGATGTCTCCGACACCCCCCTCTACTCGTTCAAGGGGAGCGCGAAGGATGCCGCCACCGCCCTCCGCGACTGGGGCACGGGCCCGGGCACGGCCATGGGCAGCGCCGTCGCGGGCACCGTCAGCGGCACCGCGGGCCTGGGCGCGGCTCCCAGCTCCGCGGCCCTCAACAAGCAGCTGTCCGCCGGCCGCTATGGCGGAGGCGTGCGCGCCTGACTCGCTCGGTGCGCCCCACCGCCCGGGGCGCACCGGGAGAGAAAGCAACCCTCACGGGGATCGCGGGGAGTCCTGGTAGACTCTCCCCGCAATGATGGAGTGCCCGGACGAAACGGTACTGAGCGACTTCCTGGGGGGGCGGCTCTCCGAGGAGGTCCGTGCGCGCGTCGTGGCGCACCTGGAAGGCTGCGCGGACTGTCAGTGGGTGCTGGCGGTGGGCAACGGCGCCCTCCCCGGGGACGCGGCCCCGGAGCCGAGCCCGCCCCCGCTGACCCGGGGGGCCACCCTCTCCCGGTACGTGGTGCTGGAGCGGTTGGGCGCCGGGGCCATGGGCGTGGTGTACGCCGCCTATGACCCGGAGCTGGATCGGCAGGTGGCCCTCAAGGTGGTGCGCCCGGGGGGCCGCCACGTGGAGGAGTTGCAGCGGCGGCTGCTGCTGGAGGCGCAGGCGCTGGCGCGACTGTCCCATCCGCACGTCGTCACGCTCTACGACGTGGGGACGTATGGGGACTGCGTCTTCCTGGCCATGGAGCTGGTGGATGGCACCACGCTCGGGGGCTGGCTCCAGACGCCGCGCGCATGGGCAGACGTGGTGCGTGTCTTCCAGGACGCGGGCCGGGGGCTCGCGGCCGCACACGCGGCGGGGCTGGTGCACCGCGACTTCAAACCGGCGAACGTGCTCGTCGGGAAGAACGGCGGGGTGTGGGTCACCGACTTCGGCATGGCCCGTCCCCTCAACCGTGAGCAGGGGCTGGCGGCGCGGGTGGAGCCGAAGGCCCCCATGTCCACGCTGAGCCCGCTCACCCGGACGGGCGTGCTGCTCGGGACGCCCGCGTACATGGCGCCAGAGCTGGTGAAGGGCCAACGGGCGGACGCGCTGTCGGATCAGTTCAGCTTCTGCGTGGCGCTGTATGAGGCCCTCTTCGGCGTGCGTCCCTTCGAGGGCGACACGCTGGAGGAGATGGCCCGCGCCGCGGAGGAAGGCCGCGTGCGGCCCCCGCGGCGTGACGTGAAGGTGCCGGCCCGGGTGCGGCGCGCGGTGCTGCGCGGCCTGCGAGCCCGGCCCGAGGAGCGCTTCGCCTCCATGGAGGCGCTGCTGACGGCGCTCACCCCGCCGTCGCGGCGCGAGCTCGTGTGGGTGGCGACCGCGGTCGTGGCCTCGCTGCTGGTGGGGGTGCTCGTGTATGGCCTTGCACCCCGGCAACAGACGCGCTGCGAGCAGGAGGTGGCGAAGCTCGCCGGGGCGTGGGGCCCCGCGCGGCGCGAGCGGATCCACGCGGCCTTCCTCGCCACGGGCGTGCCGTACGCCGCGAAGGCCTGGGACACGCTGGCCGCCACGCTGGATGCACATGCAACCCAGTGGCGCACGCTGCGCACCGAGGCCTGCCTCTCCGCGACAATGGATGACATGAGCATGGCCTGGCAGACGGAGACGTGCCTGGATGCCCGGCTCTGGCAGTTCGCCGCCGTCGCCGAGGTGCTGGAGAAGGCGGATGCGCGGACGGTGCAGAACGCGCAAAAACTGGCCGCCTCGCTGGAGGGGCTGACCGGGTGCAAGGACACCTCAGCGCTCTCCTCTCGTCCCCAGCCTCCAGATGCGCTCGCGGCGCGGGTGGATGACGCCCGGCGCAAGCTCACGCAGGCGCAGGCCTCGCTCGAAGCGGGCCGCTACCCCGAGGGCCTCGCGCTGACGACGGCGCTCCTCGGGGAGATCAAGGGGCTCGACTTCCGGCCACTGGAGGCGGAGGTGCTGCTCGCCCATGGCAACCTGCTCGCGCAGGACGGCAAGCACAAGGAAGCCGAGGACCACCTCTACAAGGCCGTCTTCGCCGCCGAGTCCGGGCACGATGACGAGACGGCGGCGCGCGCGTGGAGCGTCCTCGTCTGGGTCGTGGGCGATCTGCAGGCTCGCGCCGCGGACGTGGAGCGGATCATCCAGCACGCCCAGGCAGCGGTGACGCGACTGGGGCCCGAGCGCTTTCCCGCCGTCACCATGGACCTGCACCTGTTTCTGGGAGCGGCGCTGATCCAGCAGGGCAAGCTGGAGCGGGCGGAGGTGGAGCTCACCCAAGGGCTGGAGCTTGCGCGGAAGACCTACGGCGAGGACGACCTGCGCACAGCCCACTTCATGCACAACCTGGGTCGCGTCTACTCCCGCCAGAACCGGTCCGAGGAGGCATTGGCCCTGCATCGTCAGGTCCTGACCTTGCGCGAGCGCCAGTTGGGCCCCGAGCACCCCCACCTCACTTCCACGCTCAACAGCCTCGCCGGGGCCTACATGAATCTGGGGCAGCTCGACGAGGCCATCGCCCTCTGGCGCCGCATCCTCAAGATCACCGACGCGGCCCACCTGCCGGAGCACGTGGGTCTCGCGAACTCGCTGGGGAACCTGGGCACAGCGCTGCGTGGCAAGGGCCAGCTCGATGAGGCGCGGCGGAGCCTGGAGCGGGCGCGTGGCATCCTGGAACGCACCTATGGACCTGACCATCCCCATGTGGCCGTGATGCTGGAGGAGCTGGCACTGGTGGAACATGACGCGGGCCGGTTTGACGAGGCCTTGCGACTGGCAACAGACGGCCTGGAGCGGATCCGGCGCCATCTTGGACCGGAGACGCCACGTGCCCAGAGCATCCTGAGATCCCGCGGGCGGATCCTGCTCAAGCTGGGACGCACCGCCGAGGCCCGGAAGGACCTGCTGGCAGCGCTGAAGATCCTGGAGAAGGAGGAGGGCCCCGACAGTCTCGGCGCGGCGATCGTTGACCATTACCTGGCCGATGTCGCAATGGCAGAGGGAAATGCGCGACAAGCGCTTGACCATTGCAAGCACGCGTTGAGGATTGACGAGCGGAGGTTGTCGCCGCAGTCCCAGATGATCGGAGCGGATTGCTCCTGCATTGGAGAGGCGCTGCTGGCCCAGAAGGCTCCAGAGGAAGCGGAACCCCTGCTGGAGCGCGCACGCCAGGTTCTACAGCAAACGACCGGAGAGCCGATGCTCGCGGGCTGGACGTCCTTCCTGCTGGCCCGAGCGCTCAGCGAGAAGCGCACGAACCCCGACCCCGTGCGCGCAGCCGCCCTGGCGGAGGAGGCCCGCGTCAAGCTGACAGCCCTGGGCGTGAAGGCGCAGAGGGACCTGGATCAGGTCCACGCCTGGCAGCGACGTGAGGCACGCAGATGAGCGGCTCCGTGGAAGCAGAAGGTCTGGCCGCGCTGCTGCGCAGGCACGTGCCCCCGGAGCGACGCGCGCAGCTGGACGGAGTGGACGGCCTGGAGGCGCTGCTGCGTGACCACCTCACGGCAGCGCGGAACGCGTGGCCCACGGTGGCGCTCTCCACGGAGTCCTTCGTGCGGCACCTGGCGCTGCACCTCCCGGAAACAGGGGCGCGGGACGTACTGCGCGACTGCCAGGCCGCGGACCTGTACCTCGCGTGTGCCTGTGGCGAGGGCCACCCCGCCGCCCTGCGCGCCTTCGAGCAACACCTGCTCCAGCAGGTGCCCTCCCGGCTCGCCTCCATGCCACGCACCCAGGTGGACGAAGCGCTCCAGTTGCTGCGCGAGCGGCTGTTGATGGGTTCTGGCGGTGAGCCGCCCAGGATCCTCACGTACTCCGGCCGGGGCGCGCTGTTGGCGTGGGTGGTCATCTCCACCGCGCGCATCGCCAGTCAGCTCAAGACCCGGGACGCGCGCCAGGAGCTGTACGACGAGCCTCCCGAGACGCTCGTGCAGTTGCTGTCCACGGGGGACCCGGAGCACGACCTGCTGCGCAAGGACCTGCGCGAGTTGCTGGTGGACGTGCTCCGCAAGGTCCTGACCGCCCTGCCCCCGCGCGAGCGCACGCTCTTGAGGCTGCACCACCTGCACGGCTTCACGATGGACCGGCTCGCGACGATGTATGGCGAATCCCGCTCCGGCGTGGCGCGCCGGGTCCTCCAGTCCCGCGAGCGGCTGCTCAAGCTCCTGCGCGCGGAGCTGGCCGGACGCCTGAAGCCAGACGACGCCGCGCTGGACAGCCTGCTGGGACTGGTCAACAGCCAGCTCGATTTGAGCCTGAACCGGCTGATGGGTTGAGCGCGGGGCGCCCCCTGGCAAGGAATCAGGGGTCGAGGGACTGACGCTACCGATCCAGCGCGGGTTTCTGGATCCGACGAGTTCCTGTCCTCGAATGGCGAAGACGCGTTCGTCGCCACGGTGCTGGACATCTTCGAGGCCTTGCAGTGCGACTCCAGCCATGCAGGATCGCGCTGGCTCCTGGTCGCCGTTCGCATCGACCCAGACGTTGCGATCGTCCCAGGCAGTAGGATCCGGGCCGCCCTGACCGCTGCGCACCTCCCATGCATCGCCAAAGAAAGAGACGCTCTTCGCCTCCGCGATCGGAGAGAAGGCCATGCAGGAAAAGAGCGCGATACCCAGGCCGAGAAGAGGGGGCTTGCACTATACTGCCTCCTCATCCGCAGACGTCATTCAACCAGGAGAGAGCACCCGGATTCGCGTGCGGTCTTCCTGGGATGGCTGTTTGACGAGTCGGGGGAATTCAATGCTTGCCGTCACGGGAATCGGGATGATTTCGGCGCTCGGGAACGGCGTGGTGGACGCGTGCGCAGCCAGCAGGGCGGGCATCGTGCGCATTGCTCCGCTCGATGAGCCCCGGCTGTTCGACCCTGAGGGTGGCTACGGTCAACCCGCACAGGGGCACTCCATCCCCTGGGTGACTGGGGGCGCTACCGGGCTCGGTCGGTTCGCCGCGCTGGCGGCGGCCGCGCTTGGAGACCTTGCACGAAGTGTGGAAATGGACGACCTCTCGCGGTGCGCGCTCTTTGTCATCGCCCCGAGCGACGTCCACCGCCAGTTGCTGGAGGAACAAGGGCAGCTCCCTGAGGAATATGAGGCGCGACGCGAGGTCTACTCGACGCGGCTGCTGCCCACCCTTCTCAAGCACCTGAAGCCCAGCACCCTGCCCCGCTTCCAGAGTGTGGTGTTCGGTGAGGCCGGCCTCTTTGAGGCTTTGAATGAGGCCACCCTGCGGCTCCACTCCGGGCAGGTCGACCGTTGCATCATCGGCGGCCTGGAGAGTCTGGTGGAGCCCCAGGTCACGTGGGCCCTGGATCAGCTCGGTCTTCTCAAAAGCCCGGAGCGCCCCACGGGTGTCCTGCCGGGGGAGGCTGCCGCCTTCGTGACCCTCGAGCTGCCTGCACTGGCCACCCGCCGGGGCGCCCGAATTGAAGCCTACATCGAGGCCCACCGGGCCGAGGCCGAGCCCTTCCATCGCCGGTCTCGACAGCCCGCCATGGGGCAGGCGTTGTCCCGATGCGTCCGGACCACCTTGGAAGCCCTCCCGGATAAGGGAAGAGAGACCGGGCTGGTCATCGCAGCCCTGAATGGGGATGCCTACCGGGCCCAGGACTGGGGCACGGCGCTTGTTCGCCTCCGAGACCTGAACCTGGGCGATGCACGCGAGTGGTACCCTGCCCTGAGCTTTGGGGAAATCGGAGCCGCGACCGGGCTCGTCGGGCTCTGCATGGCCGTCCGGGCATTCGCCCGCGGTTATGCCGCGACCCGAGGCGTCCTCGTCTGGACCGCGGGAGATGACGGAAGCCGGGGCGCTTTCTACGTCAGGGCTCCGAACAGGCAGTCATTCGAAGACGGGAGGAAGTAGATGACGACCGGCAAGCACGTCGCACTCTCGAAGCTCAAGGACCACAAGAACGAGAAGGGCTGCGTGAACAAGCACGAGGTCGCGTTCGACAAGCCGACCTATCCCAACTGCGCCTACAAGCCCAATGGCTACAATGCCATTCTGAGCGAGTCCGTGAAGGGCACGGCCACGTCGAAGCGCTCCCTCTACGAATACGACTTCACCCAGACCCATCCCGAAGGCACCTCCATCGACAAGAATCCGCGGGCGCGCCTTCCGCCCCAGATGCAGACCTTCTCCTCCACCGGCCGACAGCCCAAAGCAGAGAAGGAACTGGGACTGCCCCGCAAGGTCCACCGGAATACCGACCCGCGCCAAAATGCCAGGGCGTGGCACCTCGAAGGCCAGAACTATAAGGTCGGCCACCTCCCCTTCGGTCACGAGTACCACCACATCATGCCGGAGGAGGCCATCTCCGAGGCATTGAAGGAGAAGGAGGCGGAGGTGCTCCAGGCCGCCGGCTACAACATCAATGCAGGCAAGAACATCATCATCCTGCCCATCACCCAGGATGCAGCCTTTGCGCTGATGCTGCCGAAGCACAAGGGCTGGCATCGCGCGTACAATCAGTCGTGCATCAATCTCCTCACCAGCTACAAGCAGTTACTGTCCGAGACCAAAGAAGAGCACGAAATCACGCCGGACAATGTGGACGGCGTTCGCACCAACATCGAGACCTGGGAGGACAACACCTACGGGGTCCTTGTCAATGTCGGGCGAAAGACTGCGGTTGCCCAGAAGGCTGCGGCCAAGATCAACAACATCTTCAAGACGTAGACAGGGTGGCGGACTCGGAAATGGAAACGACTGACACGGGAATGAGCGAATATTTCATCCTGGAGTGGACGGTGCTCGACGGATATTGCGCCATCTTCAGCCTCCCGGAAGGGATGCCGATGATCCACAAGCCCGCGCGCGGCATCCGCATGGGGAGCGAGTTCCCGGACGGGCTGCGGTTCAGCATGACGAAACAGGAACCTGGGCTGAAGATCGCGGATGTCATTGCCAACGCCGTGAACTACTTCATGGTGTCGAAACGGATGAAGGAGCTCCTGGAGCAGCATTCCGGCGCCGACATCGAGTTCCTGCGGTTCGTGCTGTTGAACCATCGCGGACGTGTCGCGAGCGAGGATTGCTATATCGCGAACGTCATTGGCATGCAGGACTGCGTAGACATGGACCGCTCAGAGGGAGACCGGGATGCGCTGAAGCCCGAGCGCTTCATGTACCTGCGGCGCCTGGTCCTGAAGGAGGACACGCTCGCCCCTGAGGTGAAGCTCTTCCGCACCTCCGCGGTTCCCCGGCTGATGCTCGTCCGGAAGGATCTCAAGGCGCAGCTGGAGAAGGAAGGCGTCACGGGCATCACCTGGCACCCCGTGGGTTCCGAGGTGGAAATCACCCTATGAGCCATGACTACGTGGACGTCGCCCGGTACAACATGTCCCTCACCCTTCGCTCCAGCCTGGAGAGGAGGCTGCGCCAGGACGAGGACCAGGCCGATCACGTCTCGAATGTCTGCGTGGCATACCGGGTACTGGGCATCTGCTCGCTGTTGCAGGAGGCTGACGTAGAGGCGTTTGCCGGACTGCTCTGCAAGGCGGGGCAGGCCCGGCTCCACCTCCTGACGCTCGCTGGGACGCTGCCTCTTCCACCCGAACGACTGCCGGGCAGCGACAACATCGGCTTCAGTGATGCGCTGGCCGCGGGGGACCTCGTGACTGCGAGAGCCATTGGACATCTGTCGACGCGCCGATACCTCGAGGGTGTGGAGTACGAGGAGGACTTCCTCTTCTCGCATTTCCTCCACCAACTGCTGGGGCCCCCCCGAGACCCGGACGCGCTGCGCCGCGTGCTGGCGCGCTGGGAAGAGGTCCTGGAGGGTGGAGCCGATCCACGGCGCGAGGCCTGCCAGGCCCTGCTCGACAAGGACGCCGACAGCTTCCAGGCCGCGTTTGTGGCGCTCCTTCGCGAGCGGAAAAGGGAGTTCGGTGAGTACCGCCGTCGGCTCGACTTCGATGCCGAGGTGGGAGCGACGACGGGAAAACTCTATGTGGACGGGCTGGCCCTGTTGAGGGTGGCGGAGCTGGAGGCGCTTCCTCCACTCCCCGCGCTTGAGTTCGTCCCGCTCCTGGCCAGGGTGCCGCTCGGAACGCCGCTGCCCGCCGCGGACGCCTGGAAGGCCGCCTGAAGCCAGAGCTCGGCGAGTTCGGGGTGGCTGGCACCCGGGGACCCGACGGCATTTCAAGGGCGGGGCAACCGCCGCTGCATCCCGAGGAAGACTCCGAGCAGGGCTCAGCGCTTGCGCGCGAGCACCCGCCGCACTTCCATCAAACACGCATCCGTCACGGCTTCGACAGACAGCTCACCGTCGATGCGAACGATGCGCTCGCGCTTCTCCCGGAGCGCAATCGCCTTCAGGTACTGCTTCGCGATCCGCCGCTGGGCCTCGTCCGCCTCGAACAGCTCCGCGGGCCCACCGCGTGACGCCCGGCGCCGGGCCGCGACCTTCGGATCCACGCCGACGAACAGCGTCAGGTCCGGCGACACCGCGTGCGCGTTCACCGTGTCCACCCACGCCATGGGCAGGCTCGCACCCTGGTACGCCAGCGAGGACAGCACGTAGCGGTCGCACAGCACGACCTTGCCCTCCTCCAGCGCCGGCAGCACCCGCGCGTGCAGGTGATCCGTCCGGTCCGCCGCGAACAAGAGCGCCAGCGTCTCCGGCGCCAGGGGCCCCCGGCCGTGCGGCAGCCCCAGCCGTCCCGTCAGCGCCTGCCGCAGCTGGGTGCCCACGGGCCCGTCGGAGGGCTCACGCGTGGTCACCACCGCGTGCCCGTCCGCCCGCAGCGCCGCGGCCAGCCGCTCCGTCTGGGTGGTGGTGCCCGCTCCGTCCAGCCCCTCCAGCACGATGAACCGCCCCGCGCGGGCGGCCTTCCGGGCGGCGCTCACCGGGGCAGCAGCGCGGCGGGGTTGTCCAGGTGCAGCTCGTGGCGCAGCGCCAGCAGCGTCTCATAGCGCTGGAGCTCGTCCGTCAGCACCACGCGGCCCTTGCGGTAGCTCACGAAGGCGTACGCGAGCAGCCCCAGCGCCAACGTCGTGGCACCCCAGGCGAGGAACGGGGTGCGCAACGAGTCGTAGAACAGCTTCCCCGCCGCGCCCGAAATCAGCATGAAGGCGATGACGGAGACACCCGCGTGGGTGAAGTGTGTCGTGCTCTGCCGGGTGGCCAGGCTTTCCTGCAGCTGGTCGAACCGGGCCCGCTTTTCCAGTTGGTCTGCGCTCACGGAGCCAAACACCCTACATCACGGGCCCCAGGCCGTCGAGTGGACGGCCGCCCGGGAAGGCCGACCCGGACGCCCCGTCACAGGTTCCACTCATCCCAGCCATTGTCCGGACGCACGCCCGGTTCACGGGCATGGCTTGCCACCCCACCCCCCCCGCGTTACATGCCGCGCACCATGCCCCTCCACGCGGTCACCAGGGTGAGCGTCCCCGCCATGAGCCAAGACTCCGAGTTGAACACCATCGAGGAGGCCATCCGCGACATCCAGGCGGGCAAGTGCGTCGTCGTGGCCGATGACGAGGACCGTGAGAACGAGGGCGACCTCATCATGGCCGCCGAGCTGGCCACGCCCGAGAAGCTGGCCTTCATGGTCCGCCACACCAGCGGCATCATCTGCCAGCCCATGCTCGCCGAACGGCTGGACGCGCTGCGCCTGCCCCAGATGGTCGCGGAGAACACCGAGTCCCACCGCACCGCCTTCACCGTCTCCGTGGACTTCCGCCACGGCACCACCACCGGCGTCTCCGCGTCGGACCGCACGAAGACCATCCGCGCCCTCGCCGACCCCGCCAGCACCGCGGACGACTTCCTGCGCCCGGGCCACATCTTCCCCCTGCGCTACCGCGAGGGCGGCGTGCTGCGCCGCGCGGGCCACACCGAGGCCGCCGTGGACCTGGCGCGGCTCGCGGGCCTCCAGCCCTCCGGCATCCTCTGCGAGCTCGTGAAGGACGACGGCACCATGCAGCGCATGCCGGACCTCAAGCTCTTCGCGCGCGAGCACCAGCTGTCGCTCGTCACCATCGCGGACCTCATCCAGTACCGCAGCCGCAAGGACCGGCTGGTGCGCCGCGAGTCCGGCCAGGACGTCGTCCACACCCGCCACGGCGAGTTCACCGCCCTCACGTACACGTGGACGCCCGACGGCGCGAAGTCCCTGGTGCTCGTGAAGGGCGACCCGGAGCACGCGCAGCCCGCCCCCCTGGTCCGCCTGCACGCCGCGTGCGCCATGGGTGACGTGTTCGGGTCACCGGATTGCAAGTGCAACCTGCTGCTGGATCGCGCGATGGAGCACGTCGCGAAGGCGGGCGCGGGCGTCATCGTCTACCTGCCCGGCATGCACGGCGACGACTTCGGCATCCACCACAAGCGCGCGGGCGACGGCAGCAACGCGGCCTCCACCCGCGCCGCGCACGAGTCCCGCGACGTGGGCATGGGCTGCCAGATCCTCACCGACCTGGGCGTGCGCGCCATGCGCCTGATGACCAACACGGACATGACCTACCGGGGCCTCTCCGGCTTCGGGCTCACCATCGAGTCGCGCGTCCCGCTCGCGGTGGAGTAGCCCCGGCTCAGCCCAGGTCCTTCAAGGCCGCGCGGACCGACGACAGGTCCGCGGGCAGCTCCACCGGCGGGTTCGCATGCGCGGACTTCACGTCCGCCAGCGTCCCCCGGTGGTAGCCCACCTTGAAGTCGGCGAACTTCAGCCCGTGCGCGGTGGCCACCACCGCGACGCTGGCACCCTTCGCCATCACGCCCTGGGCCACCAGCTTCTCCACCGCCGCCAGCGCCACGCCCGTCTGCGGACAGGCGAAGGTGCCCTCGCGGTCCGCGCGGGCCGCCGCGTTCGCCAGCTCCGACTCCGTCGCCTCCTCCACCACGCCGTCGAAGGCGCGCAGCATCTTCACCGCGCGGCGGTAGGACACCGGGTTGCCAATCTGGATGGCGGACGCGAGCGTGGCCTCCGCCTGCATCGGCGTCAGCGCCTGGAAGCCGCCCCGGAAGGCGCGCGCCAGGGGGTTGGCGCGCTCTGCCTGCGCCACCGCGATGCGCGGCCGGCGGGTGATGAGCCCCAGCGTGTGCATCAGCTCCAGGCCGCGACCCAGGGCGCTCGCGTTGCCCAGGTTGCCGCCCGGGATGACGATCCAATCCGGCGGCTCCCAGCCCAGGTCCTGGCACAGCTCCACGGCGATCATCTTCTGGCCCTCGATGCGCAGCGAGTTCATCGAGTTCGCCAGGTACAGCCCCGTGTCCGCCGTCACCGCCTGCACCAGCTTCATGCAGCCGTCGAAGTCCGTGTCCAGCGACAGCACCCGCGCCCCATTCGCGATGGGCTGCACGAGCTGCGCGAGCGACACCTTGTTCTTCGGCAGGAACACCACCGCCGGGATGCCCGCCGCCGCCGCGTATGCGGACAGCGCCGCGGACGTGTCCCCGGTGGACGCGCACGCCACCGCGCGGATGGGCGTGCCCCGCGCGCGCAGGTGCTTCACCGCGGACACGAGGACCGTCATGCCCCAGTCCTTGAAGCTGCCCGTCGGGGAGACGCCGCACTCCTTCAACATCAGCGAGCCCAGCCCCAGCTCCGCCGCCATCCGGGGCAGCGGCTTGAGCGGCACGCGCCCCTCGCCCAGCGAGACGATGTCCTCCACCGGCAGCTCGGGCAGCGCCCACTCGCGCTTGCCCCACACCCCGGAGCCGTCCGGCAGCCGCGACGTCGCGAACCGGGACTCGAAGCGGCGCTTCCACTCGGCAGCGGGGATGGCGCGCAGGGCGGCCTCGTCGTGCGCCACCTCCAGCAAGCCCTCGCACCGGGGGCAGCGGTAGACGACCTCCCAGAGGGACGCCGTGAAGCCGCACCCTTCACTGCACGCGTAGCCCGCCTTCAGCGCCGCGGCCGTCACGCCTCCACCTGCACCTTCGTGCCGCACGCCACGCACGCGCGGCCCGGGAAGGACGGCGTGTGGCAGGAGGGACAGGGGACGCGCTCGCCCTCCGCCACGCGGCCCTTCACGGGCGCCTGCGCCGCCATGCGCGCACGGGGCAGCCGCATGCCGCAGCCGTCACACAAGAGCCCTTCGGCCTGCACGTGGCGACAGTAGCGGCACGTCACCGCCCCCATAGGCGCTTCGGTGCGCACACCGTCATCCGGCGCGCGGCCCGTGTCCAGGTCCACCATGGGAGCGACCGGCACCTCGCCCGTCGCGCCCGCGCTCGTCAACTCCAGGTCGGGCACCGACATGGCCGGCAGGTCCGGCCCCGAGCGCAGCCGCGTCAGGTCCAGCTCCGGCAGGGGCTCCGACTGCACCTCGACGCGGCCTCCCGCGTGGTGCGTCAGCTCCAGCTCCGGCAGGGGGACGACGACGGGCTCCTGCGTGTCCACGAGGCCGGGGAAGCGCTTGCCACAGCCGTCACACTCTTCGCCTTCCGACTGCACGTGGTCGCAGACCGGGCAGATGATCATGGCCGGGACGTTATCGGTCCCCTCCCCGCACGGCAACGCGACCCGGGAAATGGGCGGGTACGCTGGAGGGGGTCCCGCCAGCGCACCGCTCAATTCACCGGCGCCACCTGGCCCGTCATGGGGACGAAGCGCACCGGCAGCAGGCGCTCCACCTGGGGCAGCAGTCCGGGCTGACCGCGACGGATGCGCAGCAGCTCCTGCGCCTGGTCCACCGCCCCCACGGGGATGACCATGCGGCCGCCGTGCTTGAGCTGCCGCAGGAGCTCGCGGGGAATCTCCGGGGGCGCGGCGGTGGCGATGATGGCGTCGTAGGGCGCGCCTTCGGGCCAGCCCCGCGCTCCGTCGCCTTCGCGGAAGTAGACGTTGGTGAAGCCCAGCCGGTGCAGGAGGCGCCGGGCGGGCCGGGCCAGCTCCGGGACGATCTCCACCGTGAAGACCTCGCGGGCCAACAGGGCGAGCACCGCCGTCTGGTAGCCGGACCCGGTGCCAATCTCCAGCACGCGCTCACCGCCGCGCAGCTGCAGGGCCTCGCTCATCAGGGCGACCACGTAGGGCTGGCTGATGGTCTGCCCGTAGCCGATGGGCAGCGGCACGTCCCGGTAGGCCACGTCCCGTTCGTGGGCGGGCACGAAGTCCGCACGATTCAGGTTCGCGATGGCCGCGAGCACCCGTCGATCCCGGATGCCCTGGCGCGCCAGATACTCCGCTCGGCCCCAGTCTCCCATGGCACTTTCCCCTGTGGTCCTCCGACGAAAACCGTAAGCATCACGCCAGTCGGAAGCAACCCGACGGCCAGGCCCCGGCCTCCCCGTTCCTACCCCACGCGGGCAAGCGCCAGCCGGCCCTCCCACCGCTCCTCGAGCGCCTTCACCAGCCCCTGGTGCTCCGGCTCCTGGAGCTTCGGGTCGCGGTCCATGATCCGCCGCGCCTCCGCCTGCGCGAGCGACAGCAGGTCGCCGTCGCGCACCAGGTTGGCCACGGCCAGCTCCGGCAGGCCGCTCTGCCGCGTGCCCAGGAACTCGCCGGGGCCGCGGATCTCCAGGTCCTTCTCCGCGATGACGAAGCCGTCGCTGCTGCGCTCCATCACGCCCAGCCGCTCGGTGGACTCCCAGGAGCGCGCGGCGCCCGCGACGAGGAAGCAGTAGCTGGCCGCGGCCCCGCGGCCCACGCGGCCCCGGAGCTGGTGCAGCTGCGACAGGCCGAAGCGCTCCGCGGACTCCACCACCATCACGGACGCGTTGGGCACGTCCACGCCCACCTCCACCACGGTGGTGCACACGAGCAGTTGGATCGTCTTGTCGCGGAAGGACTCCATCACGGCGTCCTTCTCCTCCGCCTTCATGCGCCCGTGCAGCAGGCCCACGCGCGCGGTGGGGAACACCTGCTGCAACTTCTCCGCGCCCTGCGTGGCGTCCTCCAGGTCCAGCTTCTCCGACTCCTCCACCAGCGGATAGACGACGTAGGCCTGGTGGCCCTTGGCCAGCTCCGCCGCCACCGCCTCGTAGACGCGCGCGCGATGCTGGTTGTTGAAGACGCGCGTGCTGATGGGCGTGCGGCCCGGGGGGAGCTGGTCGATGATGGAGACGTCCAGGTCGCCGTACAGCGTCATCGCGAGCGTGCGCGGGATGGGCGTGGCCGTCATCACCAGCACGTCCGGCATGACGCCCTTGCCCATCAGCGTCTGGCGCTGGAGCACGCCGAAGCGGTGCTGCTCGTCGATGACCACGAGCCCCAGCCTCTGGAAGGACACGCCGCCTTCGAGCAGCGCGTGCGTGCCCACCGCGAGGTGCAGCTCGCCCTTCGCCACGGCCTCGCGCACGGCGCGCTTGTGCTTCGCGGTGCCCGCCGCGCTCACCAGCCCCACGCGGAAGCCCAGCGGCTCCAGGATGCGGCGGAAGGTGCGCTCGTGCTGCTCCGCCAGGATTTCGGTGGGGGCCATCACCGCCACCTGGTAGCCGTCCTGCAACGCGACCAGGGCGGCCACGAGCGCCACGGCCGTCTTGCCGCTGCCCACGTCGCCCTGCACCAGCCGGCTCATCGGCTCCGGCCGCGCCATGTCCCGGGCCAGGTCCTCCACCACGCGCGCCTGGGCGCCAGTGAGCTGGAAGGGCAGCGCGCCGCGGGCCTTCTCCAGGCGCTCCGGGGCGACGTTGAAGGCGATGCCCTCCTCCGCCTTCACGTCCTGACGCTTGAGCGCCATGCCGAGCTGGAGGAAGAACAGCTCGTCGAACGCGAGCCGGCGGTGCGCGGGGCTCTGGTGCGCGTCCAGCGCCTCCAGGTCCGCGTCCTCGGGCGGGAAGTGGATGAAGCGCAGCGCGTCCGGCAGCCCCATCAGGTGATAGCGGCGGCGCAGGTCCGCGGGCAGGGGCTCTTCCAGGTGATGCGCGTGCTGTTCGCTGATGCGCGCCGCCAGCTCCCGGAACGAGCGCTGCTCACCGCGCTCGAAGCCCGGGTAGATGGGGACGATGCGGTGGAAGTGGACGGAGCCCGTGGACTCCAGGTCCTCGGCGGGCTCCAGCTCCGGGTGGGCCATCTCCCGGCCGTTCATGGAGGCGCGCACCTCGCCGGACAGCACCAGCTGCTTGCCCACGGAGAAGCGGCTCTTGAGCCACGGCCCCGCATGGAAGTACGTCGCGGCGATGCTGCCGGAGCGGTCCCCCACGACGGCGCGGAACATGCGCTTGCCGCCGCGTCCCGGCACGAAGTCCGCGGTCTTCACCACGCCCACCGTCACGCCGCGCTCGCCGGGGATGAGCTCCGCGATGGTGCGCAGCCGGCGCCGGTCCTCGTAACAGCGTGGCAACAGGAACAGGATGTCGCCCGTGCGGCGCAGGCCCTTCTTGTCCAGGACGGCGACGAGGCGCGGCCCCAGCCGCTTGCCCAGCGTCTTGAGCGGCGCGGACAGCGGGCCGGAGCGCGGCGCGATGGAGAGCAGCTTCGCCTCGGAGCGCGACGCCTCCGCACCCGCGGCCTTGGCCTTCTTCTTCTTCTTGCCCTTCTCGGCGGGAGCCTCACCGTCCGCGGGAGGGGCCACCTTGCGTGGGTCCGCGCCGACGCCCGTGCGGGACACCGGCGCATGAACAGGCGCAGCGCCCGGCACGCCCCGGGTCGCCATGGTGCCCGAGGCGCGAGGCACAGCCCCACCCGGGAGCGCTGGAGCAGCAGCCCGGCCCGAGGCGCCACCACCCTCCACCCGCGCCACGCGAGGCATCCCCGGTTCCTGCACAGGCGAAGCAGCCCGTGCGGAAGCCCCACGGCCGGAGCCCCCCGGGGCCGCGACGGGTCCGGAGCGGACCGCACCGACACCCGGCGTCGACACGGGATCCTGGGAGCGCCAGGCCGGCACGGTGTTCCCCTGCGGCGCCGCCATCCCCTGGGGCGGCGTCATCCGCCGACGGGGCAGCGCGGGGACCAGCTCCCCTTCCAGCACGTGCCCCCTCTCCGGCGCCCTCGGGACTCGGGCCGCCACGGCGTTGATCTCCCCCGTGACGACCACCCGCTCCAGCTCCTCCGGCAGGGCCACGCCGCTGAGCTTCAGCGCGCCCAACACCTGACGCAGCGCCGCCTTGCGGTGCTCCGGAGGCGCGGGGGGATCCACGTGCGGCAGGGCCGCCCGCAGGTCCTCGAGCGCCCGCGCGTCCACGCCGCCGGCCGCGGCCAGGGTGCGCTCCATCAGGGTGCGCAGGTCCCGGACGGTTCCGAGCTGGGCGAAGTCGCGCTGACAGGCGTACTTCAGCGGGCCGACGAGGCTGGCGAGCGGGTGGTTCACGCGATTTCCAGCCTCCATCCTACGAAGTGGGCCTGACGCCGCGCGGGAAACGAAACCGGGGGAGCGAGCGTGCGCCCACTCCCCCGAAAGACACCCGGACGACCGGGCATCACCCCTCGCCGTGCGGTGCGTCGTCCTGCGGCTCCTCGAACCAGACCTTCACCACCTCCAGCTCGCGCACGCCGCCGGGGCTCTGCACCGTGGCGATATCGCCCACCTTCTTGCCGATGAGGGCGCGTGCCACCGGCGAGGTGACGGCCAGCCAGCGCTTCTTCAGGTCGGCCTCCGTCTCGCCCACCAGCCGGTAGGAGATGGACTTGTCGTTCTCCGTGTCCACCAGCTCCACGGTGGCGCCGAAGACGACCTTGTCGCCGCCCAGCTTCGCCGTGTCGATGACCTCCGCGCGGGCAATCCAGTCGTTGAGCGTGAGGATGCGCCCTTCGATGTGCGACTGCTTCTCCTTGGCGGCGTGGTACTCGGCGTTCTCCCGCAGGTCGCCGTGCGCGCGCGCGACCTCGATCTCACGCGAAATCTTTCCCCGCTCCACGGACTGGAGGTGCTTCAGCTCGTCCTTGAGCTTCCGCAGACCGTGGGGGGTCATCGGGATGTTGTCGCTCCCGCTCATCGAAACTGCTCCTTCCATCTGGAAACAACCAATGTAGGGAACGAGTGACAAGCGGGTCAACGAAAGCCGTCGCCCCATCGTCCGGTAACGGCTGTGCGCCCGACGGCCGACCCGTTAGGCTGCCCTCCGTGCTGTCCGTCCGTGAAATGCGCGCGCTCGCCGCCGCCCTCCCCGTGGGGACCTTCCAGCACCAGCTGGGCCCCTTCGCCCTCGTCCAGCGCCCGCCCGCGGAGCTGTCCGCCGCCGTGCTCGCCCCCACCCGCATGGCGGATCCCGGCGACATCGAACAGGGCATGCTCTCCCTCCTCTTCGAGTTCGACGACCTGCTCGTCGCCACCCTGCCCACCCTCAAGGACTCGGACGCGCTCAGGATTGGCCGGAGGATGGACTGCGAGCTGGTGCTGGATGACGGCTCCGTCTCCAAGCAGCACGCGGAGCTGCGGTGGAGCCGCGCGGAAGCCCGCTGCACCGTGAGGGACCTGGGCTCCACCAACGGCACCTTCGTCAACGCCAGCACCATCGGGCATCGCGAGGTGTCGCTCCGGGGCGGCGACATCCTCAGCTTCGGCAACGTGCAGTTCTGGTACCTGCTCACCGACGCGCTCCACGAACGGCTGCGCGCGGGAGCGGCCTCCGGCCTGGGCTCCCACTCCGGCTAAAAGCGCCGTCTCCCGTCAGGGACACGCTCCGCAGTCGGCCGCGCACGCGGCATACGTGTTGGACGTGCCGCACGACTCCGTCACCTGGCAGGTGCCGTCTCCGCAGACGGCCAGGTCCACGTCACGCACGCGCGTGGTGAGGGGCTGGAAGCTGACGCCGTTCGCCGTGCAGCTCAAGAAGGAGAGCCCGGACGTGCCATCCGGCGTGCACGCCGATGCGCAGCTGCCCACGTAGACGATGGGCGAGCACATCCGGCGCGGCATCCCGGAGCCGTCCACCACCGCGCACGCGCGCGAGGTGCTCTGGTTCGGGTTCAGCGGCGGGTTCTGGCTGCCCGCGTAGAGGCCCTGGCCCTGGAAGGCGTTGCCGAAGAAGCAGGACTCCGGCCGCGCGAAGTCCGCCAGCTCCGCCGCGGACCAGGGAATCACCTGCCCCTGCGCGTCGCGGCCCTGCACGGAGATGGGCACGCTCACGCCCAATGGGTTGGTGTGCGCCACGAGGCACGCGGTGATGAGCTGCTGCTCGGCCACCGTCGCCTTGCCGCCCCCCGCCCAGCCCGGCGTCAGCCCCAGGAGCCCCGGCCAGGTGTAGGTCTTGTTCGTCAGGGGATGGGTGTACGTGCGCGATTGGCCCTGCGGCACCGCGCAGCGGACGATGTAGTGCATGACCTCGTCCGCCAGCGCCGGCTGCTGGTCGAACCACGACGTGAAGGCGGGAGAAGACAGGCCCGAGAGCGACAGCCCGTTGATTGACAAGCCATTGAACGACAGCCCGTTGAATGACAAGCCATTGGACGACAGGTGGTTGTAGCTCAACGCCGCCTGCTCCTGCGTGCCCAATGGGGCTGGAGCCGGCTCCGGGGCACCCGTGCCACAGCCCATTCCCAGCGTCGTCAGGGACAACGCCAGCGCCCACGACAGCTTCCGCACCGTGGCTCCGCGACGGTTCCCGCTCCCCATGCTTCCCATGTGCACCCTCCCCTGCGACGGGCGGACCAAGCCCTCTACAC
>NZ_RAWA01000154.1 GCF_003611675.1 Corallococcus sp. CA053C | reverse complement strand
CCCCAGTCCCCCCGTCCGACGCCACCAGCGAGGACCTGCGCGCCGTCGCGGAGCTGGCCCAGGCCCGCAACGCGATCGTCGAACAGATTGAAAAGCGCGTCGTCGGCCAGCGTGACGTGGTGGAGCACCTGCTGATTTCGCTCTTCAGCCGTGGCCACTGCCTCTTCGTGGGCGTGCCGGGCCTCGCGAAGACGCTGCTCATCTCCACGCTGGCGGACGTGCTCAACCTGTCCTTCAACCGCATCCAGTTCACCCCGGACCTGATGCCGTCGGACATCACCGGCACGGACATCCTGGAAGAGGACAAGACGACGGGCCGCCGCTCCTTCCGCTTCATGCAGGGGCCGCTGTTCGCGAACATCATCC
Source organism: Corallococcus sp. CA053C (assembly GCF_003611675.1). Taxonomy (GTDB): domain Bacteria; phylum Myxococcota; class Myxococcia; order Myxococcales; family Myxococcaceae; genus Corallococcus. Next base: position 19,612 of record NZ_RAWA01000154.1, on the reverse strand, counting down.
TCGCGGACGAAGTGAACCGCACGCCGCCCAAGACGCAGGCCGCGCTCCTCCAGGCGATGCAGGAGTACCGCATCACCGCTGGCGGAAGGACGTACCCGCTGGAGCTGCCCTTCCTCGTCTTCGCCACGCAGAACCCCATCGAACAGGAGGGCACCTATCCCCTCCCCGAGGCGCAGCTGGACCGCTTCATGTTCCTGGTGGACGTGGGCTACCCCTCCGCCGAGGAGGAGGTGCAGATCGTCAAGAGCACCACCGCGGGCGCCCCTCCGAAGCTGGAGAAGATCCTCTCGCCTGAGCGCATCCTCGCGCTCCAGGAGCTGGTGCGCCGCGTGCCGGTGCCGGACCACGTGGTGCGCTACGCGGTGGAGCTGGTGCGCCACACGCGTCCCAAGGAAGCGGGCGCGCCGGACTTCGTGGCGAAGAACGTGTCGTGGGGCGCGGGGCCTCGCGCGAGCCAGTACCTGGTGCTCGCGGCCAAGGCGCGCGCCATCCTCAACGGCCGCTTCGTGGCCACGGTGGAGGACGTGCGCGCGCTGGCGCGGCCCGTGCTGCGCCACCGCGTGCTGCCGAACTTCACCGCGGAGAGCGAAGGCATCACGTCGGTGAAGCTCATCGACCAGCTCCTCACGGTGGTGAAGGGCTAGTCCGCCCACGCCATGGCGCTGCTCGACGCCCAGACGCTGTCCCGCCTCCAGGGCGTGAAGCTGCGCGCCCGCGCGGTGATGGAGGGCGTGCTGTCCGGCCTCCACAAGAGCCCGCATCAGGGCCAGAGCGTGGAGTTCGCGGAGCACAAGGAGTACGCGCCCGGCGACGAGCTGCGCCACCTGGACTGGAAGGCCTACGGCAAGTTCGACAAGTACTACGTCAAGCGCTTCGAGCATGAGACGAACCTGCGCTCGGTGATGGTCGTGGATGCATCCGCGTCCATGGGCTACCAGAGCGGCGCCATGTCCAAGCTGGAGGTGGCGAAGACGCTGGCGGGCGCGCTCAGCTACCTGCTCGTGCGGCAGCAGGACGCGGCGGGGCTCGCGGTGATGGTGGGCGGCGCGTTTCGCGACGTGCCCCCGCGCGCGTCGGCGGGCCACCTCAACGTGCTGCTGGACGCGCTGGAGCACACCGAAGCGAAGGGCCCCACGGACCTGGGCAGCGCGGCGGATCACCTGGCGGAGGTGCTGCCCCGGCGCTCCACCGTCATCGTGCTGTCGGACCTGTTGGATGAGCGGCAGGAGGCGCTGAAGCGGGTGCTCGCGCTGCGGCAGCGCAAGAACGACGTGGCGGTGTTCCACCTGGTGGACCCCGCGGAGCTGACGTTCCCCTTCGACGACCCCACGCTCTTCCTGGACATGGAGGGCGAGGGCCGCATCGAGGTGAACCCGCGTGAAATCCGGCAGAGCTACCTGGAGGAGTTCGGTGCGTTCCTCGCGGACGTGAAGTCGAAGTGCGCCGAGGCGGACGTGGACTACGAATTGGTGCGCACCGACGAGCGGCTGGATGAGGTGCTGCTGCGCTTCCTGGGGCGTCGCGGGAGGCGCAGGTGACGTTCGGCAACCCGTGGTTCCTGCTGGGCGCGCTGGGTGCGCTCATCCCCGTGCTGGTGCACCTGTTCGACCGGCGCCGTCCCCGCGCGCACCCGTTCGGGCCGATGGCGTTCGTGCTGCGAAGCCAGAAGCGCACGGCGAGCCGCCTCAAGCTGAAGCGGCTGCTGCTGTACACGCTGCGCACACTCATCCTGCTGGCCATCCCGCTGGCGCTCGCGAGGCCGGAGTTCAGCCGCGACGCGCAGGCGGCCACGGTGACGCGAGGCCCCGCGGCCACGGCCATCATCCTGGATGCGTCGCTGTCCATGCGCTGGTCGGACGGCACGCCGCTGTTCGAGAAGGGCCGGGACGAGGCGCGCGATGCGTTGAAGGACCTGCTGCCGGAGGAGCCCGCCACGGTGCTGGTGTGCACGGGCTCGCCGGAGACGCCACCCCCTCCGGGGTTCGACCGGGCCCGCCTGCGCGGGCTCGTGGACGAGGCGAAGCCCACGTACGGCACGGCGGACCTGTCGCGCTGCCTGGACCTGGCGGCGCGGGCGTTGGAGGAGAACCCGATGCCGGGCAAGCGCCTGGTGGTGGTCTCCGACATGACGGCCACGGGCTTCCGGCTGGAAGCGCCGCCGCCCACGGTGAAGGGCCCCACGGGCGCGCTGGTGAAGCCGGAGGTGGTGCTGCGCGACGTGGCGTCCGGGCGCGAGTCGCTGGACAACCACGCGCTCGTGGACCTGCGGGTGGAGCCCGCGCTCCAGGCGGGGCCGCGCTCGTACCAGTTCACGTTCACGGTGCGGAACTTCGGCACGAAGCCGGTGAAGGACCTGGAGGCCGCGGTGCGCGTGGGCGAGTCCACGCTGGCCAAGGGCTTCGTGGACGTGCCGGCGAGCGGCACGACGCAGAAGACGCTGACGGTGCGCTTTCCGCAGGGCGGCACGGTGGTGGGCGCGGTGACGCTCGCGCCGGACGCGCTGGCGGAGGACGACCGGCGGGCGTTCGTGCTGCCGGTGCCGCGCGGGCTGAAGGCGCTGGTGGTGAACGGCTCGCCGCACGCGACGCGCTACCGGGACGAGGCCTTCTTCGTGGACGCGGCGCTCACGTCGCCGGGCTCACCGGTGGACGTGGCGGTGCGCGACGCGGAGGTGGGGCTGCGCGAGGACTTCACCGCGTACGACCTGGTGCTGCTGCTCAACGCGCCCGCGCCGTCCGAGGACGAGGCGGCGAAGCTGGCGGCCTTCGTGGAGAACGGCGGCGGCCTCTTCGTGAGCGTGGGCGACCACGTGAACCCGGAGGCGTACAACCAGCGGTTGGGCGCGCTGCTGCCGCGGCCCCTGCGCCTCGTGCGCACGAGCGCCGAGCGCGAGGACCCGGACGCGGAGACGAAGACGGCGAAGCTGGCGCAGGTGAAGGTGGACCACCCGCTGTTCGCGCCCTTCACGGGCCGCGCGGAGGAGGGGCTCATCGGGGCGCGCTTCTACAAGTACATGCTGCTGGAGGCGGACAGCCCGTCCGCGCCGGGCACGAGCCAGGTGCTGGCCACGTACGAGGATGGAGCGCCCGCGGTGGCGGTGGCGCGCCGGGGCAAGGGGCGCGTGGCACTGTTCACCAGCACGGTGGACCGCGACTGGAGCGACTTCGCCATCCGCACGAGCTTCCTGCCGCTGATGCAGCGCTTCGCCGCGTACCTCACGGGCTCGCTGGAGGAGCGCGAGGAGGTGCGCGTGCGCGTGGGCGAGACGGTGACGCTGCGCCCGGAGGGCACGCAGAAGGTGGCTGCGGTGCGTGCGCCGGATGGCAGCGAGGTGCCGGTGAAGGCGCAGCCGGACGGCTCGTTCGTCGCGGGTCCCACGGTGGAGCCCGGAGTGCACACGGTGGTGGGCGCGGACGGCAAGCCCGTGGCCGCCCTGGACTTCGCCGCCACGTTGGATCCCGCGGAGAGCGACCTGTCCCGCGTGCCGCAGGACACGCTGACGGCCTACTTCGGCGAGGACACGGTGAAGGCCTCCACGGGGGATTCGGACAAGCCCGCGGTGCCGCTGTGGACGTGGCTCATCCTGGCCGCGTGCCTGGCGTTCTTCTTCGAGGGCACGCTGCTGCGCAAGTAGCGACGGTGCGCGTCCTCACGGTGGACGCGAGCAGAACCTTCAGGTCGACATGAGCGACGGGGACCTTGCCTTGTGCCGGGCATGCCGCTTCGAGGGCACGCTGCTGCGCGAGTAGCGAGGGTGCGCGTCCTCTCGGCGCATGGGGGCGGGCATGCCACGTCGAGGGCACGCTGCTGCGCAAGTAGCCGGTCGCTCCGCGCCCTGACAGGCAGCCGACGCTCGCTCCCGCATCTGCTGCCCCACGTGGGGCGCGCTCTGCCACACTGCGCGGCCGTGAGCCCTGCTTCCGCCCTCTATCGCGACTGCGCCCGCCTCTTCATGGTGGGCTTTCCTGGCACCCGCATCGACGCCGACCTCGCGTCGCTGATGGACGACGGCGTCTATGGCGCCATCCTCTTCAAGCGCAACGTGGGCACCGCCCAGGAGACGGCGGCGCTGTGCCACGAACTCAAGGTGCGCGCGGGCAGGCCGTTCATCCTCTCCGTGGACCAGGAGGGCGGCCGGGTGGCGCGGCTTCGCGGCGAGCCCTTCACCGCGCTGCCTCCCATGCGCGAGCTGGGACAGCGCGGCGACGAGGCCCTGGCCGAACGCGTGGGCCGGCTGCTCGCGCACGAGCTGCGCGCGGTGGGCTTCGACTGGGACTTCGCGCCCGTGCTCGACGTGGACACGAACCCGGCCAACCCGGTGATTGGCGACCGCAGCTTCAGCCGCGACCCAGACGAGGTGGGCCGGCTGGGCGTGGCGCTCGCTCGCGGGCTGGAGGCGGGCGGCGTGGCGTCCTGCGGGAAGCACTTCCCGGGACATGGCGACACGACGACGGACAGCCACCTCACCCTGCCCCGACTGCCGCACGACCTGGAGCGCCTGCGCCGCGTGGAGCTGGTGCCCTTCCAGGCCTTCGCCAAAGCGGGGCTCGCGTCACTGATGACGGCGCACGTGCTGTTCGACGCGCTGGAGAAAGGCGTGCCCGCGACGATGAGCCACCGCGCGCTGCACGGCATCCTGCGCCAGGAACTGGGCTTCGACGGGGTGCTCGTCAGCGATGACCTGGAGATGAAGGCCATCGCGGACCACTACTCGGTGGCGGAGGCCGCGGTGCAGGGCACGCTCGCGGGCGTGGACCTGTTCCTCGTGTGCCACCGCGCGGACGTGCAGCGCGGCGCCATCGAAGCCCTGGTGAAGGCGGTGGAGTCCGGCCGCGTCCCGCGCGAGCGCATCACCGAAGCGCACCGGCGCCTGGACGCGCTCGCCGCCCGCTTCGCGCACCCCGCGGAGGACCGGCTCGCCACGCTGGGCGACGCCTCGCACCGCGCGCTCGCGCAGGGCCTCGCCAGTGCGTTCACCGGCAAGGACCCCACCGAGGTCATGCTCGCGTCGCGCTGAAGCCGCGCGCTACGGATTCGGCGTCCCGGCGCCCTGGATACCCGAGGGGTGCGCAGGGCTGTAGGGCCCCTCTCGGGTGGAGCTGTCGGCATCCTTGCTGTTGCCCTCCTCGAACTGACGCAGCCCGCCCTGATCCGCGGGCACGGGCTCGTTGGGCGTGGTGAAGCCCGGCGCGCCGATCTTGTTCGTCTGCCCCTGGGCCCCCGCGGGCTCCGGCTGGAGCGGCATCCCCTTGTTGTCCTTGGGGACGTCCGTGCCCTGCTGGCCGGAGCCTCCGGTGGCGGGCGGAGTCATCGGCTCCGCGGGCGGCCCGGGCTGCTGCGTGTTGGCGGCGCCCTCGTAGCGGCTTCCGGCGCGGGGCATCGTGGGCTTGTCGCGGTTGCAGCCGGGACCGACCAGCGCGGCCGTGGCGGCGAAGGTCCCCAGCAACGTCCAACGATAGAGGGCTTTGGAGTGCATGACCTGGCTCCTTCTGGAGGCATTCAGGGCCTCGACAGTAAGGAGTGGCCACCCCGTTTCCCCGCCGGGAGTGGCGGGGCCGGAGCGCGGGCGCCCGCCGGCATGCCAGCCGGTGGGACGCCCTGGACTTCGGTACGACTAGCGCTGGCGCAGGTAGATGGGCGGGCTGACGTAGCTGTAGGGCATCTCGTAGCCGCGCACGCTCTCGTTCGCGTTGGAGGCGCCCCAGCCCCCCAGGCCCCAGGCGGCGGGCGAGTAGGTGGCGCCACCCTGCGTGCCATAGCGGTGGGCCATCATGCCGCCCGCGCTGTCCCAGAGGGAGTTGTTGCCCTGGCCGTCCGTGGCCTTCGTGCGCGGGTCGATGCTGGAGCCAATCTTCCCGAGGGTCTGGTTGTAGCCCCGGTCCACCGTCAGCACGTGCTTCGGCAGCTTCGCGGCCGCATCGCCGTGGTGCGCGTCGCCTGGGGCTTCGTGCCCCTGCTGCTCGGCCACGTTGTAGACGGCCTCCGGCTGCGCGCCGCGCTGGGCGAAGGCATTGCCCCGCGACTCATCCGGCTGCTTGCCGCCCGTCTCCGGGAGCCCGCCGCAGGCCGTGCCCAGCAGCACACCCGCCGCCAGCGTCGCCGCCCCCATCCACCGCTGAATGCCTCGCTCGCGCATGTTCATCGTCTCCGCCATCCCCGAGGAAGGGTCATGCCGTCCGCGCCAACCATCGGGCACCCACCCGACGGCTGGCCTTGCCGGTCGCCCGCTGTCCGGCCCGGAGGCCTGGACGGGGCTGAATCAAAGGCCGGTCCCTCCCGGGGAGCGAGGGACCTTCCATGAGGGAAGACATACTCGGTCCCGGCCTCCCTGTCCTGCGAGGAGTGCACCGGGAAGCCGCACTCCGCACCGCTCAGGCGCGAGCGCCCTTGCGAGCCGGAGCCTTCGCTAATGCCTTGGGCGCGGAGTCCTTCTTCGCCGCCGCTTTCTTGACGGCAGCGGGCTTCTTCTCCGGAGCCGGCTTCGCCACGGGAGCCTGCTTCGCGGCTGCAGCGGGCTTCGCGGCCGGGGCCGCCTTGGGGGCCGCGTCAGCGGGCTGCTGGAGCGCGGACAGCACCTCCGCCACGTGCCCGGCGACCTTCACCTTGGGCCACACACGCAGGACCTTGCCGTCCGGCCCGATGAGGAAGGTCGCGCGGATGAGGCCCATGAACTTGCGGCCATAGAGGGACTTCTCGCCCCACACCCCGTACGCGTCCGCCACCGCGTGGTCCGGATCCGCCAGGAGCGAGAAGGGCAGCCCCTGTTTCGTGGCGAACTTCAGGTGGCTCGCGGTGCTGTCGGGGGACACGCCCAGCACCACGGCGCCGGCCTTCACCAGCGCGGAGTGCTCGTCGCGGAAGTCGCACGCCTCGGTGGTGCAGCCGGGCGTCGCATCCTTCGGATAGAAGTAGAGGACGACGTGCCGTCCCTTGAGCTGAGAGAGGGAGACGGTGGCGCCGCTCTGGTCGGGGAGCGAGAAGCCGGGGGCCTTGTCACCTGCTTGGGGCATGGGCATGTGACGGCTCCTTACCCAGCCCCCGAGGGCTTCTCAACCCCGCGTGCACCTTGCCGTCAGTGCCCTTCCTCGCCGGGCGGGTGGTCGTTGGCCTCCAGACGGACCAGGTCCTCCTGGCAGGTCTCCAGCGCCTTGCGCAGCGGGTCGCGGCCGGCCTCCGTCGTGGTCCCGCCCAGCTTCTTGGCGAGCGCCTCGCACGCGGCGCGCTTCGTCTCCACCTCGCTGGCGCCAACGCCGGTCGCGCCGGGACGGGCCAGGGGTCGCGTGGGAATCTGCTCGCGGGCGGCCTTCAGCGCGGTCAGTCGCCGGTCGGCCTCCGGGCGGCTCCGGGAGTCCCTGGGGACGGCCTCGAGTTGGGAGACGACCTCATCCCAGGCCGGGTCCCGGGGGGCCACCTTCTGGTTGATCAGCTCCTGGTAGCGCCCCTCGGCTTTGGCGAGTTGCTCCGGACCGGGGTCCTTTGAACAGCCCGACAGCGCGAGCAGGCCCATCAACAGCAGCGCGGCGGAGTGTCGTGGGTAGGCGGTGCACATGGCGGGGGTGCTTCCTCCTGCTGGCCACCCGGTTAAACCACGGCTAGGGTGCGCCGTCGTGGCTCCCATCCTGCTCGCCTTCCTGCTCGGCCTGACCCAAGGTCTGCTCCATGCCCTGGGGCCGGACCACTGCGCCGCCATGGCGACACTCGGCACCCTGGGAGGCGGTCGGCGCCGCATCGCGCTGGTGACGGCGCTGCGCTTCGCGCTGGGACACGCGGCCATGCTGGGTGGCATCGCCGCGGTGTGCCTCTTCGCGGGCGTGGGCCTGTCGGAGACCTTCGAGCGCTGGGCGGAGATGTTCGGCGGCGCCGTGCTGGTGGCGCTGGCCATCACCGCGCTGCTCTTCCCGAACAGCCTGGACCACGGCCACCCGCACCTGCCCGGCCACGACCGCGAACCGCACGAGCACGTGCACACCGTGAGCACCGCCGCCGGGGCCTTCATGGCCATCAGCGGCGTGCGTTCGCTGCTCATCGCCCTGCCCCCGCTGCTGGTGGGCGGCAGCATGAGCCTGTCCGCGTGGACGTACCTGCCCGGCTTCGCGCTGGGCATCCTCATCGGCATGGGCGCGGTGGGGCTGCTGTTCGCCGAAGGGCTGTCGCGCGCCAACGCCCGCATCAGCCTGTGGATCCAGCGCGGGGTCGCATTGGGCTCCGGCGCGCTGGGCCTGTTCTGGATCGGCTCCCGGCTCGGGTAGCAGCAGCGGGCACCCGAGGTCCGGTGCCCACCCGGCACGGGTCGCCTACTGGCGCTTGTCCAGGATGCCCAGCGCCATCATCGACACGAGGAAGCCGTAGACGACGTGCTCCGGGCGGTTGGCGAACGCGAGCAGCTCCGCCACCACGCGGTTGCCGTCGATCTTGGGCAGCAGCTCCGCCTCCCAGCGCTCCAGCTCCACCTCGTTGAGGCCGTAGGCGGGGGCGACGGCGGGGATGAGCCGGTCCTCGGGCTGGAGCAGACGGCGCAGGCGCTCCGGCTTGTAGAGCTTCTTGATGCCGCGGACGATGAGGTTCGCCGGGTGCACGTCCAGCTTGATGGACTCCGCGGAGGCCTTCTCCTTGAAGCTCATCACGTACGTGCCCTCCTCCCAGGAGAAGAGCGAGTAGATGATGGCCTTCACCTGCTGGCCCACGTAGTACAGCCGCTCCGTGTCCTTGAGCAGCGCGCGCTCCACCAGCACGTCGCCCGTGCGCCGGTGGCTCAGCGCGGCGACGGCGGACGCGTCCTGGAGCTGCTCGGCCTTGATCTTCCCCACGCGCACCAGGAACTGGCCGAAGCGGTCCGCCAGCAGGTTGGAGAGCGCGAACACCGGGGTGCCGTTCTCGAAGTAGACGACCTTCTTCACCTTGCCGCGCTGGATGCCCAGCTCGCCCGTCTCCCGCGACAGGTAGAAGGCGGTGAGCAGCGACGGCAGGTTGTCCTTCAATTCGCCGCGGCGGCTGCCCGGCGCGCCCGCGCCCACCGGCAGCGGATCCGGCGGACGGCCCGGCGTGGGGGCCCGCACCTGGGTGGAGGGCACCTTCTGCATCGGCGTGGCGGTGAGGTTCGCGCCGCGGATCTCGGCCGTGAGGTTGCCGCCGCCCGTGACCTTGATGCGGCCCGTCAGCTCCATCGCGTCCTGGGGGCCCTCCTCCTCCACGTCGATGTCCAGCTCCACCTCGAAGGCGTCCTGGAGCGAGGCGGCGGGGGCCTTCTTCTCCGCGGGCAGCACCTTGGCCACCGCTTCGAGCAGCTTCTGCGCCTCGAAGGGTTTCTCGAAGTAGCCGGCCGCCTGGTACTTCTGGCGCGCCTCGTTGGCGTGCTTGCCGCCCTTGAAGACACCCGTGATGAAGAGCAGCGGGAGCTGGGGGTTGTCCTTCCGGAGCGTGTCCGCCAGGTGGTAGCCCATCATGTCCGGCAGCAGGATGTCCAAGACGGCACACCCGGGCGGCTGGGCCCGCGCGGCCTCGATGCCCTGCTTGCCACGGCTGGCACCCACCACCTCATACCCGGCGTCCTCGAAGAGCTGGGTGAGAAGGGAGAGGAGCTCCTGGTTGTCGTCCACGACGAGGATTCGAGGCGCCATCGCGGGGGGACCGTAGCAGATTCGGAAGCCCTGTCGGCCAGCGATTCCGGGAAGACCGGAGGGGTGCCCCCCTCAGTGGAAAGATGCAAGCGTGCCGCTGGGGCGTTAGGGTGGCGCCCGCCTCATGTCCTCCCTCTTCTCGCGAATGTGCCCGGCAGGGCTCCTCACCTGTTTCCTCCTGCTCTCCCCCCTGGGAGCCTTCGCCCAGTCCGAACCGGACGCCGGCGACGACCCGGGCGGCGAGGAGGGCGAGGACACCACCGGGCGTGTCCCCACCGACTGTCGCAGCAGCAGTGACTGCGCGCCGCGCTTCACCTGTGCCGTGGGCAAGTGCAAGTACACCGGCGTGCGTCAGGCGAAGACCCAGGGCTGCATGCTGGGGCCCGAAGCGGCGGTGATGGTGCTGGGCGTGGCCGCGGTGGCCGGCTCCCGACGCCGCCGGTAGCCCCTGGAACCCCCCTCTCCCTAGGAGCGACGCGCGATGCGGCTGGGCCTCAAGGCGGACAACCTCCTGGAGCGGGTGGCGGACTTCCTCAACCTGGCGCCCCAGCCCCTGGCGCACGCCTTCTTCGGGATGATGGCGTCGCGCACGCTGATGGCCGGCGCGCGCCTGGGCGTCTACGCGGCGCTGGCGGACGGCGCGGCGACCGCGGAGGCGCTGGCGGCCCGGCTCAAGACGAGCACCGAGGGCATGCGGGCGCTGCTGGAAGCGCTCATCGCCTGCGAGGTGGTGGAGTTGCAGCGGGGCCGCTTCCGGCTGGCCCCCCGCGCACGGCGGTGGCTGGACCCGCGCTCGCCGCAGGCCATCACCGCGTTCCTGGAGTTCAACTACGCGCAGTGGGACTGGTGGGGGCAGCTGGAGAACGCGGTGAAGAGCGGGCAGTCGGTGGACATCCACCAGTTCGCTCCGGACGACCCGCGCTGGCGCGACTACATCCAGGCCATGTACCAGTTGGCGCGGCTGGCCTCGCCGGAAGTCGCGGCGGCCATTCCCCTGCCCCGGGGGGCGAAGCAGCTCCTGGACCTGGGCGGCGCGCACGGCTGGTACGCGGCGGAGCTGTGCCGGGTGCACCGGGGCTTGAAGGCCACGGTGCTGGACCTGGAGGGCAGCGTGCGCGTGGGGCGGGAGATCATCGCCCAGGCGGGGCTGTCGCACCGGGTGACGCACCGGGAGGGGGACGTGCTGCACGCGGAGCTGGGCGGGCCGTATGACGGCGTGCTGCTGTTCCAGGTGATGCACCACCTGACGCCCGCACAGAGCGTGGCGCTGCTCCGGCGCGTGCGCGGGTCGATGGCGCCGAAGGGGACGCTGGCGGTGCTGGAGTACCTGCGCGAGGAGCGCGACACGGCGGGGACGTCCGCGCCGCTCATCGGGCTGCACTACTTCCTCACGTCGGGGGCGGCGGCGTACACGCCCGCGGAGGTGGAGGGCTTCCTGGATGACGCGGGCTTCCGCGTGCAGAGCAGCCGGCCCATCCGTCACCTGCCGTTGCAGACGCTGCTCATCGCGCAGCCGGCGTAGCGGCGCCGGAGCCGGAGGGGCTGCCCGGCCGGCCGCTTGTCAGACGGCGTTGCTATCTCCACACTCCAGGCATGGCCTATGGCGCGCAGACGCTCGGGGGTCCCGCGACCCTCGCTGATATCGAGGCCCTGCCCGAGGGCGTGGTGGGCGAGATCATCGACGGGACGTTGTACACGCATGCGCGGCCTCGGGCCGGGCATGGTTATTTCGGGTTCAGGATCCTGCGCGAGCTGGATGAGCCGTTCCAACTGGGCAAGGGCGGGCCGGGCGGCTGGTGGCTCATGGTCGAGCCCGGCATCCGGGTGGGGGGCTCTCCGGAGTTCAGCCCGGACCTCGCGGGCTGGCGACGCGACCGGGTCCCCACGCTGCCGGAAGGGCAGTGGACGGACGTGCCCGACTGGGCGTGTGAAATCCTCTCACCCTCGACGCGGGGCTACGACCAGCGCATCAAGCGGCCGTTCTACGCGCGCATCGGCATCCGGCACCTGTGGTTCGTGGACCTGGAGGCGCGCACCCTGACCGTGAGCGAATTGCGGGACGGCCACTGGCTGGAGCTGGGCGTCTACAGCGACGCGGACGACGTCATCCGGGTGGCCCCGTTCGAGGACCTGGAGCTGCGGATGGCCTGGCTCTGGAAGTCGCTCGGCTAGCCCGCTCGCGCTCCACCTGCACCTGGAGCGCGGGCGACCGGGACGCCGTGAAGCGCCGGTACACCTCGTCACAGAGGGGAATCACGTCCTCCATGTGGCCGGAACGGATGAGCTCGCGCGCCCGGTCCATCATCGCCTTCGCTTCGACCTCCGGCGGTACCGTGCCCTCAGCGTCCGGCATCGGCCCGCTCCTCGGCGGCCAGCGTCGGCACGTCGCGGCCCTCGCCGAAGTCGAGCGCCCAGAAGCGCGGCCGGACCTCCTCCTTCAACAACAGCCGCAAGAGCAGGTACTTCGCTTCGTCCTGCCCGTCGAACGCCATCGGGAAGGTGCCGTAGTGCATCGCCACCGACGTGCGCGAGTGCAGCACGCGGTGCGCCTGGAGCGCCTCCGCCGGCCCCATGTGCACCGGGTGCAGGACGCGCGGACGGAACGCGCCGATGGGCAGCACCGACAGGCGCATGGGGCCGAAGCGCTCCGCGATGCGGTCGAAGTGCGGCCCCAGGCCCGTGTCCCCCGCGAAGAGCACCGGGCCTCCGGACGTCTCCAGCACCCAGCCGGCCCACAGCGTCTCCTCCGTGTCCGTCAGCCCCCGGTTCGAGCGGTGCTGCGCGGGCACCGCCGTCACTGTCAGCCCCGGAGGTCCACGCTTCGCGGACTGCCACCAGTCCAGCTCCTCCACGTGCTGGAAGCCCTCGCGCGTGAGCAGCTCGCGGTTGCCCAGGCCCACGAGGAACAGCGGGTGGTGCGCGGCCTCCAGCCGCCGCAGCGTGGGCAGGTCCAGGTGGTCGTAGTGGTTGTGGCTCACCACCACGATGTCGATGGGCGGCAGGTCCTCGAAGCGGATGCCGGGGGGCCGGACGCGCTTGGGGCCCACGAAGGACAGGGGGCTCGCCCGGTCCGAATAGATGGGGTCCGTCAGCACGTTCACCCCGTCCGCCTGGAGCAGCACCGTGGCGTGGTTGATGAACGTCACGCGCAACCGGCCCGCGCCCACGCGCTCGGGGGGCTTGGGTCCGAAGGGCAGGTCCGCGTAGTCGCGCCACGCGCCGCGCTCCTCCTGCAGCGCGGCATTCACGAGCTTGAGGGGGGACAGCTTCGGCGCGTCGCCCAGGTTCTGGAACGTCTCGCCGTCGAAGTGGTCCGTCGCCGGGCCCCGGTGCACGGTGCCGGCGAAGCAGCCCGTCCACAGCGACAGGGCCAGCGCGGGCCACAGCCGCGTCACTTGATGACGATGGTCCAGTCGCATTCGAAGGGCTCTCCGTCGAGGGATGGCAACACGTAACGCGTGGCCTGGATGCTGGCCAATGCTTGCGCGAGCAGGTCTGGAGGCAGGGTCGCCTCCCGCACCTCACACCGCTGGGGCACGCCGCCCTGCACCAGCCGGCACGTCACGCGCACGTGGTGCTTGCGCCCCTCGCGCCAGCGCTGGAAGGCCTCCTGGAACACCGGGTCGTCCGGCGGGCCGCCGCGCACGCGCCGGGGCTCCTTCACGTGCTGGGACAGCCACGAACAGGCGTCCTTCACCTGCCCGTCGCAGGCCTTGCCCATCAGGGACAGCGCGCGCAGGCGTTCTGGCCCCTTCGCATCCGAGGCCAGCAGCGTGAGCGCCTGGTCGAAGCAATGCTTCGCCGTGCGCACCGTGCAGTCGTCGGTGGTGGCCGGAGGCGTGTTCGCGGCGAAGGCGCCCACGGGTGCGGGGCGCATGGGGTCCTCCACCACGCGCGCCGGGTCGCTGCGACGCTGACCGCACGCGGACACGGCGCACAGGAGCGCCAGCGCGGACCACCGGAGGGACTGCGGACGCCAGGTCATGGCGCCATCGTAGACGGCCCGCGCCCCGGAAGGGACCTCAGCCGTGTGGCACGAAGCGCGAGTCCCCTCCCAGCAGCGCGTCGAAGTTGCCCAGCAGACGGGCCCACTCCTTCTGCGCACCATCCCGGTACTGCTCCGCGTTGGGGCTCATCTCGTGGGTGAGGGTGACCTCACAGCCCGAGTCCAGGGGAACGATGTCCACCGTCACCCGGTCGTAGTCCGGGGAGTACTTGGGCACCCCGAACGTGAACACCAGCCGGCGCGGCCGGTCGAGCTCCAGGTACTTGCCGGTGTGCTCCACCTCCTCGCCGTCGCGCAGGTCGGAGAGGCGGAAGAGGCCGCCCACGCGCGCGTCGATCTCCGCGCGCACCAGCGGCGTGGCGCGGGTGGTGAAGAGCCACTGGCGGGCCTTCTCCGGATCCAACCAGGCGTCGAAGACGCGCTCGGCGGAGGCCTTGAAGCGGTGGGTGACGCGGACCTGGATGTTGGGGGGCGGGCTCATCGGGTTCGGCCTTTCTTGTCGGGAGGGGCGGAGGCCGCGGCGCGGTCCTCCTCTTGGAGCAGGTCATCGAGCGCCTGCAGCCGGGCGCTCCAGTTCGCGCGCTGCGCGTCCATCCAGCGCGCCACGTCGTCCATCGGCTTCGGGGTGAAGGACAGCAGGTGCTCGCGGCCTTCGCGGCGCCGGTGCACCAGGTGCGCGCGCTCCAGCACGCGGATGTGCTTGGACACCGCGTTGAGGGACATGGCGAAGGGCTCGGCCAGCTCCGTCACGCGCGTCTCCCCCGCCGACAGGCGCTGGAGGATGGCCCGTCGTGTGGGGTCGGCCAGCGCCAGCAGCGTCTGGTCCAGGTGGTTCGGCGTTCGCATCGTTCAACCTCGGAGTTGAATATCAACGCGGGCCCGCGACCTGTCAAGGCGGAGGCCCGGGTGTCAGCGTCGGCGCGCGGCTTCCAGCGCCCGGGCCAGCGTGCGCGTCCCGGCGCGGAGGGCGTCCGGGCGCACGCCTCCGAAGCCGAAGACGAGGCCGGACTCGCGGCGTCGTCCGAGGAAGTAGTCGGACAGGGCGGCCACCTCCACGCCCAGCCGGGCCGCCTCGTCGCGGACGCGCAGGTCGGACAGCGGGGAGACGAGCGACGCGGACACCTGCATGCCCGTGTCACAGGGCCGGGGCGTCAGGGCGCCCGCGCAATCGGTGCGCAGGGCTTCGAGCAGGGCTTCGCCGCGCTCCCGGTAGGCCACCCGCATCCGGCGCAGGTGGCGGGCGAAGTGGCCCTCCGCGAGGAAGGTTGCCAGCGCCGCCTGTTCCAGCGAGGAGGCGGGCGCGACGGTGGAGGCGCGCGCGGCGGCGAAGGCATCCACCCTTGAGGGCGGTGCGACGAGGAAGCCCAGGCGCAGGCCGGGGAACAGCGCCTTGCTGAACGTGCCCACGTAGACCACGCAGCCGGCCTCATCCAGTCCCTGGAGCGCGGTGAGGGGGCGGCCCCGGTGGCGGAACTCGCTGTCGTAGTCGTCCTCGATGATCCACGCGCGCGTGCGCTCCGCCCACTGGAGCAGCGCCATCCGCCGCGCCAGGCTCAACGTGACGCCCAGCGGGTACTGGTGCGAAGGCGCCACCAGCGCGACACGGGCACGGGCGGCACGGGCGATGCCAGCGCCCACGTCGAGCCCCTCCGCGTCCACCGGCACCGGCACCGGACGTCCCCCCGCGGCGAGCACCGCGCGACGGGCGCCGGGATAGCCCGGATCCTCCACCCAGACCGCGTCGCCCGGGTCGAGCGCGAGCCGGAGGACTTCATCGAAGGCCTGCTGCGTCCCCGCGGTCACGAAGACCTGCTCCGGCACGCAGCGCACGCCGCGCGACGTGGACACGTGGGCCGCGATGGCCTCCCGCAGGGGTGCATGGCCCGCGGGGTCGCCACCGTCGAGCAGACCCGTGCTCGCGCGTGCATGAACGCGCGTCACCGTGCGGCCCCACAGCGCGGTGGGGAACAGGTCGAGCGCGGGCACTCCGGGACGGAAGGCACGCGGCGCGGCCCCCAGGCGCGGCGCACCGACGGGCGAGGACTTCAGGGCCCGTGCCGCCGAGGCGAGCCGGGGACCTCGGGACACCCGGGGCGTCGTGCTCCGGTCCCGGTCCTCGGGCGCGATGGGCAGCTCGGGCGCGACGCGGGTGGAGGAGCCCGGGCGGGCCACCACGTAGCCCTCGGCGGCGAGCGCATCCAGCGCCTGGAGGACGGTGCTTCGGGCCACGTCCAGCTCGGCGGCGAGCTGGCGGGACGACGGGAGGCGCAGTCCGGGCGGCAACGCGCCGGAGAGGATGCGCGTGCGGATGCCCTCGAAGAGCTGTTCGTGGAGCGGCGTGGAGACGCGCGAGTCCAGCCGCAGGAGCAGCGAGGTGGCGGCGTCCAACTGGTAGGGTCGATTCTGGCGCAAGTGGTCTTCATGACCCTACCAGCTTGCTGGCAAGGATGGCCTCCGCACCCGTCCTCCGGAAGCCTGATGCCGCCCCTTGCTCCTGCCTGCTGCTCGGTCCTTGAACTGCGCCAGTACACGCTGCATCCCGGCCAGCGCGACGTCCTCATCCCGCTCTTCGACACGCACTTCGTGGAGGCGCAGGAGGCGGTGGGGATGCACATCGTCGGTCAGTTCCGCGACGAGGAACGGCCGGACCGGTTCGTGTGGCTGCGCGGCTTCCGCGACATGGGGTCCCGCAGGGAAGCGCTGGGCGCGTTCTACGGAGGCCCGGTGTGGAAGGCGCACCGGGAGGCCGCGAACGTGACGATGCAGGACTCCGACAACGTCCTGCTCCTGCGTCCGGTGCGGCCGGACACGGGCCTGGAGCATCCGGGTCCACCGAGGCCTTCGCCGGGCACGGAGGCCCGTCCTGATTCGCGCGTGGAGCTGACGCTCTGCTTCCTGAAGGCCCCGGCCGACGAAGGCCTCACGGCGTTCTTCGAACAGCGCGTGCATCCGGTGCTCGCGGACACGGGAGCCGTGCACCGGGGCCTGTTCCAGACCGAGCCCGCGCCGAACACCTTCCCTGCCCTGCCCGTGCGCACGGGCGAGCATGTCTTCGCCTGGCTCACCGTGTTCCTGACCGCCGTGCAGCACCGCGAGCACCTGCGCCGACGGGCCGGATCAAAGGCGTGGACGGAGCAGGTGCTGCCCGGCCTGGAGGCCTGGCTGATCAGGCCGCTGGAACACCTGACGCTGGCGCCCACTTCCCGCTCCCAATTGCGTTGAACCTCTTCCTGAAAGGACCTGCCCCATGAAGCCCCTTCCTGCGTTCCCCACTGGCGATGTGCACGACTTCGACTTCTTGATGGGCGAGTGGGATTGCATCAACCGACGCCTCAAGAAGCGGTTCGCTGGCAGCGACGACTGGGACACGTTCTCGTCGAAGACCCGCTGTCAGCCGCACCTGGGCGGCGTGGCCAACGTGGAGGAAGCCGTCTTCGAGCGGGGGTTCTCCGGCATGGCGCTGCGGCTGTTCGACGTGCAGCAGCGCCGCTGGTCCATCTACTGGGTGGACAGCCGCGGCGGTGTGCTCATGCCTCCCGTGCACGGGGGCTTCACGGGCGACCGGGGACTCTTCTACGGCGAAGACACCGACGACGGCCGGACGGTCCAGGTCCAGTTCCGCTGGACCCGCCAGGGCGCGGACCGTGCGCGGTGGGAGCAGGCGTTCTCGCTCGACGGCGAGAGCTGGGAGACGAACTGGGTGATGGAGTTCACGCGGGCCATGGCATCCACCTCCGCGTCCACCGACACGACGCAGTAGTGAACGAACCGGCCGCGGCCCCATCGCATCCGGTTCGACAGGCAGCCGGGCATCTGGGAAATCGCCGCTCCCACGCCGCACGCCTCCTCAGGGCGGGCCGTGCCCCGGAGCCGCGATAAAGCCCCACGTCATCTGCCACGGTGAGCGTCAAGGTAGTTGTCGCGTGAGAGGGCTCAGCCGATGCGCTTCAGTTCCTGCACTTCCGGTTCCAATCCAGGCCCCTTCGCGCTCAAGTTGTGGGAGGAAGATGGCCCGCGCAGCCTCACGCTCAGCAAGCTGATGTTCCCCTGAGCCTGTGTTTTCCTCCCGGCGGTGATGAGCCCCGCCGGGCTGAAGTTGATCCAGGTCTGCGTGAAGGAGCGCGAATCGTTGCAGCCGGCCCCTTGAGGTCCCGGAGCGCGCCTACCGGTACCGGTTCGAGGCGGCGAGGGCCTGGGGCTCCACCTCCTCCGGCGGCGCGGCGGGAAGCGACGTGGTCGCCTCGTATTGCACCGACTTGGGGTAGGGAAGTTCCAGGCCGTTGGCGGTGAAGGCGTCGAACAACAGCCGGTTGAGCAGCCGCTTCACGTCGAAGTGCGTCCCTGGCTGTACCTTGGCTTCAATGCGAATGGTCATCCAGCTCTCGTCCATGCTCTCGATACCCAGCAACTTGGGCATCTCGGACACCTTGCCCGCCGACAGCATGGGCACCTGCTCGCAGACCTGGCCAATCACATGCAGCACCTTCTTCAAGTCGCACTCATAGGCCACGGCCATGTCCACGACCGCCAGCGTCCAGCCGCGACTGTAATTGATGACATTCTTGACTTCACCATTGCGGAGGATGTGAAGGCGCCCGAAGCGATCGCGAATGCGGGTGATGCGAGGCGTTATCTCCTCCACCACGCCCTCGGTATCGTTGATGCGGATGTAGTCGCCGTTCAAGATCTGGTCTTCGAAGAGCAGGAAGATGCCGTTGACCATGTCCGTGACGATGGCCTGCGAGCCCAGACCCACGGTGAGGCCGACGATGCCGGCGCCAGCGAGGATGGGGGTGGGGTCCACACCCAGGTCGCTGAGCACCATCATCCCCACCAGGAAGTAGACCAGGTACGTGGAGGCTCTCTGGATGAGGGCGACGAAGGTGTTGCGCCGCCGGGTCTTGTCATCCAGGTCGGGGCCGTCCACCTTGAAGGCCCGGGCGATGAGCAGCCGGACGAACTCCACGACGACGCTGGCGGCGAAGAACAGGGCGATGACGCGGATGAGCACCGGCCCGTACGGAGCAAAGGGCTCCAGGCCCTGGAACCGACGGATGATGAGGGTCGCCACCGAGATGTAGACGATGGCCTCCAGGCTCCTCTGCCCCACCGGTAGCAGCCGGGTGAGGACCAGGAAGTACTCCTCGTACTTCGTGGCCGTGCTCTTCGCCCGCCAGGAATCGACGAGCCGACCCGACATCAGGTGCAGCAAGGACACCGCCAGGCGCCCGCCGTTGATGGACAGCAGCACGAAGATGGTGGTGCCAACGAGCCAGTCGAGCGCGGCCGGGGGTTGCAGCGAGGTGACCGCCACGCCCACCGCGATGTAGGCCAGCACCAACTTGATGAAGCCGGGCCCCTGCTCCATCGCCTTCTGGGCATGAGCCCTGTGCTCCGGGCTCAGTTGCCACTCGTTCACCCTGCGTTCGAGCTTCACCAGGAGTCGGCGCGCCGCCCGATCCAGCACCAGGAAGGCCGTCAGCAACAGCACCAGCAGCCCCGCTCCGCGCCCCAGGGCCGCCAACCCCTCCACCGTCACCCCCGCCAGCAAGGCCTTGAAGTAGGGCTCCAGATCCTTCTTCGCCCACAGGGAGAAGCCCAGCACGGCGATGCCGGCGATGACCACCACGAAGGACAGGAGGGCGGCGCTCAGCCGGGCGCGCTTGCGAAGGGCGTCCGCCATCTGCTCCAGCGCCTTCACCCCCATCAGCCGAATGCCCTGGTACAGCAGCGCGCTGGAGGCCACGAGCACGGCCCAGAGGACGAGCAGCAGCAATGCCACGCTCAGGCCGACGAGCCATGCGTTGTTCAACTCGACCGTATCCGCAAGTCGGGAGATTTCCATGCGGCGCGGCATAGCACACCAGCGAACACTTCGCGCCCGTGCGCCCGAGTGGGAAGGAGCCGATGAAAGGGAGACACCGCGAGTGGACTGGGCTGAGTTGCTCAGGCGGACGTTCGACTTCGCTGAAGGGTGGGGGCTGAGGGG